>JABWCH010000100.1 GCA_013359215.1 Candidatus Brocadiia bacterium
GACAAAAAATTAATTCTTATCCAATGCCTATATTACGCGATTTTAAAAAAATAACGCGATATGTCAAAACTATAGAAAGCGTTTTTATCAATGTCCACCAAATAGAACACAGTTATAACTAGCTGATGAATAAGTAATTAAAAATTCAAAATACTTATAAAAAATTGACGCGAACGGCAAGTATAAATATGGCTATTGTTATTTTATTTCCCACCCTTGCTGAAATACCTGGCAAAATACGTTGCCAGAGGATGAAAAGCCAGAATCTTTATCCTATGCATGGAAAATTCCCTTGCTATGTTGCCTACACAGGAACTGGAAAAAATATGGCAAAATCTATAGAAGAGATTATGTCTAAGATTCAACCATCTCTTTTCCTTTCTATAGGGTATGCTGGCGGTCTTAGCAATACACTTCAGGCAGGTGACATAGTGCTTTGTAGGCAATTTTTAAGCGAAGAAAAAAAAAGATTAGAAGCAACCTCCCATGTAAAGAACGCAATTGCTTCTTGTCTGCTTCAAAATGGCATGCCCTTTCAGGAAGGCAGCAGTTTCACATCCTCTAGTGTTATCTGCAATCGTGCAGAAAAAGAAATGTTATTTTCCCAAGGTGCTATGGTTGTAGAAATGGAAAACTACTGGGCAGCAGAAAAAGCAATTCTGCACAAGATACCTTTTCTAGGTATTCGCATTGTTCTGGATAGCATAGATTTTTCTCTCCCTGATCTCAGCAATACAATCAGGGAAGACGGGCAAATTTCTTTTTGGAATACGCTAGTTCATATTCTACAGCATCCTGGGGATCTTTTTTCTATGCGGAAGATATATTCTCTCACGAAGAGGATAGAACCTGTATTGCTAAAGTGCTGCCAAAGTTTTTCTTCTATTAACAATAAGGAAATACTATGAGCTTTATGGATTTCATCTTCTATCTACCATTTTTGAGCTTGATTCTATGGCTAGGGGCTTTTTTATTTGCTCGTAATTCTTATCTTTACAGGCATGTTTTCTCTAATTCTTCTTCATCTGAAATTTCTGATCCTCCTTTTCTTAGCATCATCATCCCCGCACGCAATGAAGAAGAAGTCTTAAAGGATACTTTGCCTTCTATTCTGCAACAAGAATACAAAGCAAAAGAAGTCATTTTGGTTGATGACCATTCTACAGATAAAACGTACGCAGTAGCCAGAAGCATCCAAGAACAATACAAAAATAACACATTGGAAATCATACAAGGAAAGCCCCTTCAAGAAGGATGGGCAGGAAAATTATGGGCTTTAAACCAAGGCTTGGCAAAGGCTAAAGGGGAATGGATACTTCTTACAGACGCTGATCTTTATTATGCACCAAACCTTTTGCCTTCTCTTATGGCTTTTGCCACAGAAAAAAAAGCATCTATGGTTTCTCTGATGGCAAAGCTCAGAACTAATATTTTCTGGGAAAAACTTTTGATTCCATCGTTTTTGTATTTTTTCAAACTCATGTATCCCTTTGGATCTGTAAGCAATCCAGATTCTAAGGTAGCAGCAGCGGCAGGGGGGTGTATTTTAATACGAAAAGAAGCATTAGAAGAAATAGGCGGGATTGCTTCCATAAAAAACGCACTTATCGATGATATTTCCCTGGCGAAAAAAATCAAAGAGAAAGGCCATTCTCTTTTCCTTATGGATGGCCCTGACCTGGAAAGCAAAAGAGGTTATGATACACTATCAGGTATATGGAATATGGTAGCCAGGTCTGCTTTTACAGAGCTTAAATATTCTTATATACGGCTATCAGGTTGTACATTGATTATGCTTATTGCCTTTGCTATGCCTATCTTAGGGTCTTTTTTCCCTCTTTTTGCCCCTGTTTCTCCTCTGTTGTTCCTACCAGGTTTTATAGCCTGGCTTTTGATGAGCATAACCTATTTACCGACAATACAATATTTCAAAGTTTTTCCTGCTTTTGCTTTGACTCTGCCTTTATCAGGGCTACTCTATCTTGCCATGACGCTTAGCTCGGCTAAAAGGTACTTCCTGGGAACAAAATCCCATTGGAAAGGCAGAGACTATAAAAAATGAGCATTTACGGCTTGTGCCAGCTGAAAAGCCTTTAATCTTTGGCCTGAAAGGTCTATAGATGCTGGTATATGCAACCCATACGGGGTAAAGAAGTCATTATTTCAAAACAATTTATATCAATATTTTAATAATTTTTTCAACTAGCACAAGTCGTGAGAATTTTTTTTATTCCAAAAACTTATAGCATAAAGGAAATAACATGAAGCAAAAAGAACTTTTTTTTCTGTTTTTAGGCTTTACACTAGGCTCTATAGTTGGTTTTCTTGTTGGCATTCTTCCTTCCATGAATTCAAGCAGCAACTTACATCACGGAAATTTTCATGGATCAAACGAAGAAATGGCAAGAACCAAGATGATGGCAGCAGAATCGCCCTTAGATCTTCTGAAGAAAGAATTAGGAAAACAGCCTGATAGCTATGAAATCCTTGTCAAAATAGCAAAAGAATATCACGAAAGAGAAAACTACAAAGAAGCCAGCGTGTACTATCAAAAGGCATTGAAAATCTCAGACAAAGATGCCAGTTTGCTTTGCGATTTTGGTATGGTACTGGAAGAACTAGAACAACTGCCTGATGCCATAGCACAGTGGGAAAAAGCAAAAGAAATTGCTCCTTTGCAATGGCAGCCAGTTTACTATCTAACAAGATCTAAAATACTAAAGCAGGCAGACAAAGCAGAAATACTAAAAGAATACGAAAGTTTGAAAGCTAAAGAACCCAGAAATGTGGAAATCCCTTTGGGCCTTGGTCTGGCCTATGCCCAAAAGGCAAACTACGCAGAAGCCCTGTTTTATTTAAAAGAGACTCTTGCGATTGATCCAGCAAATTTACAAACCTTAAGCTATATGGCAAGGTGCTATGAAAAAAATGACCAGCCCAAAGAAGCAGCAGAATACTATGAAAAAATACTCAATAAGCTACCCCAAGGCCATAGAACAGAAATGCTATTGAAAAAAATAGAAGATCTAAAAAAATTAGCACAAGAAAATAAGTAGCGATAACAATTTGGCACAAAAAAAGAATACAAAAAACATAAAAGAAATATAAGCTATTATCTGATATATATTTATGTTTTTATATCTTTTGAGATATTTTGTGTTTTTTGCGTTAAAATTTTAATGATATAATTTATTGGATTATAATTCGTTAAAAAAATCTGCAAAACTATAGTATATTTATTTTTCAATAGGCTATATTTCTTAAATGCTTATGGATTTAGCTCCTAATCTGGATACATCAGAAAAGTATTTTATCGCGAATTTTGCGAATGGGCGAATAACACGAATAGATCATTTTATTCGTATTATTTGTATTATTCGTGTCATTCGTGATTTTAAAATTAGGAGCTAAGTCAATAAGCGTTATTTCTTATTACAGAAAGTAAACGCTATGAAAATATCCAAAACACGCCATCAGGCAGCAGCCTTGATTATGGTACTTTCTGCCCTTTTTGTTCTATCCATTATGGGAATTAGCTTTACTCTGTTAAGTACCTTAGAGAACCAGACTTCTGCGAATTTCAGCGATAGCCTGAATGCAGCCTTCTTAGCCCAGTCAGGCATAGACTACGCCATTTTGCAACTTCGCATGGATTTTAACCAAGACATCACAAAGGTTTCCAAAAACTGGCTTTATCGCATAGATGGTAGCCCTGCCATAGATGTTCCCCTGATGGAGGTATATAACCATGCATCTGCTATATGCTCTTACCAAAGAAGCGTAGAGCAAGAAGAAGAAAGCGATCCTATCAAAAGCCGCAAAGTAAGTGGCAGGGTCTTAGACCAGTACCATATTTATACTTTAAAAATCCTGGATACATCTTCTCAGATCAACATCAATAGCCAGATTGACGCACAAAATCCCTCTAACGAGTATTCTGTCCAGATCATGGGAAAAGTTCTCAACAACCTCAGCACCGAAATTGCAAAAAAATATTCTTACAGCCTCCCCCATGGCCCATTCCATGGAATAGGAGAGTCTGTGATTATAAAACGCAATGAATTGGGTGGTTTCAAAAGCAAACTTGATCTCATTGGTAGCTACAAAGATAAAAATGGCAACAATGTCGGCGAAATAACCAAAGAAGATTTAAAATACCTTTGGGACTATATCACAGTGTATCCCAATGTAGAAGAATTTAAGGCATTTAGCCTATATAAAACCATCCGCAGCAATACCTTCTCCCAGGAAGACTATAAAGGAGACTACAGATGTCCTGTCAACGTAAACACAGCCTCTGAAATTGTTCTGAAAAGCATTTTCAAGGACATCACAGAAGGTACAAGCGGGAGCTTTGTTAGCATTACAGATACAGAAGCATCTTCCCTGGCAAAAGCAATTCTTGCTAAAAGACAGGAAAAAGCCTTTATAGACTGGGATACATTCTATAAATTTTTAGATGACCAAAAAAAAGAGGGAGGCGTTTTCTGGGGGGCAAGCCAACCTGTCGCCCATGCTGACACCAAAATCGCGATGATTAAAGCAAACTGCGACCCCAATGTACACCTGAAACGAACCAACCCTGATTATCCCTTATATCAGACCATCAATAAGACAGACCTAAAACAATATACAACAGAACTTTGTTTTTTCCCTTTAGGAAGGTTTGAAATCACATCTCTGGGGCAGATTCTGGATGAAAGAGGAAATGCCATATTCTCCACACAGAAATATACTGTTGTAAAGATCTTTGATATGATTTCCTACAAAAGCCAGTACGACTTTGAAGGAGGCTTAAGCTCTGTGTTTTATTCCAAGCTGGTGAACGGAGTCTGGAAACCCGATCTTGCGTACCGCTATTCTAATAGATATATAGAAAACGAGCAAGGTTTGCATGCATTTAGCTATGGAAATAATATCCAGAAAACTTTTAGCACAAACCAACTGCTTCTGGATGGTTGCTCGCAGTATTTTGGACACATCCTTCCCATAGGCTATAATCTCAAAACAGGGGATTCTGGCTTAGATACAGAAAGCAACTATCGTTTTAAACTAGATTTCAATGGAAGCTATACAGGAAAAGCCAACAGCAACATCAATCCTTCCTCTTCATCTGATGAAGAATATACCAAAAGCCCGCTTGATCCTGCTTTTCCTTTGCCTGGATCTTCTGCCCATAGTAGCCTTATGACAGATGGGATCGTTTTTTCTTACGCACCGAAAAGCAGTGCAAAAACTTTATACTATGAGGCAAATGAAGCCAATGGCGCATTCCCTCCCTTAAAAGATACAACAGGGTCAGGCGCATCCAATAAAGGAACAATCCTCTTTTGGTTCAAACTCAACCGCAACTGGCGTTCAGAAGAATGGCGGACAGTGTTTTTTTCCACACACTATCATAATGAAGTACCCTATCAAAAAGGAATCCAGCGGGAAATCCAGATGCGCGTGATGGGGCCAGATCCTGCAAAGCCACAAGAAGAGCATGATATCTTTCCTCTTTTGCGCAAGGTTCAGATCCGCGTACAATATAAATATTTTTGCTATGAAACACTAAGCCAGGGTGTTCCTAAAAACCCTTTAAGCATTCTATACCCCCATATTTCTTTTTCTCGAACTATGACTTTTTCCGATTCTACTCTTGATCCTACTACCAAAGATACTCCACCACGACATCTTTATGGTCTTTATGCTCAAGAATGGTATCATTTCGCGACAAGATGGCAAGAAGGTCTTTCTATGGAAGGATTCGGAGGCAGTAAAAATGGCTGTGCTACCTTTGTTTGCGGAAATTTTTATTTTATAACACAAGAAAATGGGCAAACCATAACCAAAGTATGCTCAGACTATAAGCTTGATGACAGTATATCTGAAAGCGACAGCGAACCAAGCGGAGAACCTCTCTTATATACTGGCATGGATGATGCCCAACCCATTGCAGATGAAAAGTTTGAAGCATTATATCCTGATCTAAAAAGTGGCAATGGATTTTATTTAGGCAGCACAAAACTAACAGACACGCCTGAAATGACAATCGATGATTTCCGCATTTCTAGCCTCTGTATTGGTGTAGATAACATTACAAACTATTTGCCTTCCCGATTCCCTTCCCTTACGCCTGTTTTGGTGGGATCTACATATTGCTATGGAGTTTTCCAAGGCAAATTTTCTGGCCTAACAAGAGGTACAGTTTCTTCTTTAAGCTGGAATACAAGATCCTGGGGTAGCATCCTTCCTGCTAAGATTCAAAGAAAATTCAATGGGTATTCCTGGAGTGTATGGGAGAAGCTCTGGTATATGATGACTGACAAAGTCGGCGGCTCTGACTACATTCGTAAGCTTGTATATAAATCCGATATTTATAGCATCCAGCATTTTATTACAAACATCCAAAAGCAAGGCCAGGGGCAAAACCAAAAATGGAAGAAAAGAATTGAGTTTAAAATGGCAGAAAATGCCAAAATTGTTGTTGATAAAGTGCAAAATCCTTTTTTAAGAGATACTAGTGAAGTAGAGCCAACCGAGCCGAACACAACAGCACCTGCCAACAACTCTCATTATTTCAATGCATTACAAAGCTCAACAACTGAAGAGGCTAACCCACCTATTACAACTATCTTAAAAAATTGGTTTACCTTTATGAAAGGTTTGAACTATTTTTCAGGCCAGACCTTGGATAGCTTTGAAGAAGAAGAAAAAGAAAAAGCAACGCCTGTGGATGAATCTGGTACGCCTTATGTTGTTGATAAAGATGAACAATTCCGATATGAAATTCTTTTTCCCATCCCCTCAGCAGGCACACTTTTCAAAAGCCCTATTGTGGACGATGTGCTTCTTGTGTACCAACCAGAAAAGATTGAATACTACTCTCATCTGGATGGTGGAATGATTCCTTAGAAAAAAGCGTAAGATTTTAATGGGTAAGAGAATAGACAATGATGTTAAAACCCATTTGCATGGCACTTTGCATTTGATAGCCTCGACACAAGACATGATCGCAGCCTTGCCAATGGGCTTCCATATCTACAGGGCTATAGAGAATGCGAAGATCGTGAGCAATGCCAATTCCTTCAAGGCATGGCTTGCGGTTTTTAGACCAGGGAGTGGTTTCTGGAGTATAATCTAGTTCTCGGATAGTAAAAAAAGAACTATACAGCGGATGGCTCAAAGGAATGATGCTGAGCTTTCCTTCAGGCAATACTTTTTGTATCTCTCTTCGGACAGCACGGTCGAAAGTCTGCATTCCAAGTCCATTGTTGATAAAGAGCGTACCGCTGGCATTCAAGAAATTTCGGATTGCTTTCACCTCGGTTTCATCCCATTGGAAATCATCTAGCCCTGTCAGATAAAGGAAGGTAAAAGAAGAAAGATCGTCTTTGCCTGGAGAAACAGGAATCCGCTTGAGGCTTACTTTTATCGATGTATCCTGGCGTATTTTGGTAAGAAGAGAAATAGCCGATCCAGGATGAACATTCCAGGCTCCCTTGTGCTTTATCTGGGCAAAAACAAACTCGTCTGTTGCTGGCTTTTCGTCTAGTGTACCAAACAATTCTGACCTGGCTTCTGTCCTGCCTACATGGGAATAAGCTACAGAATAGGCAACAATATTCACGCCCAGACGATTTGCAGAATCAATGTCATAGTATTTTGCCTTTTCAATATGGGGGACTTCGTGGTTGTCCCATCCACACCCCATGCCATAAGGAGAAAGCAGCACGCCTATACGGCATCCTATATAAATTCCTTCCATCAAAGGCGCGGAAACTTCTGGGGCTTTTGGTATCTTTATTTTGTTTATAGAATACACGATTCTATATAGAGGATGGTCTAAAGGGATCGTGCGGATGCTAAATTCAGGAAGCATATCCGAGAGTAGTTTTTTAGCAGAAGCATAAAAATAGGGAGATCCAGCAATAGAATCAAACACAATCATGCCTCCTTTTAGTGTATACGAACGAAGCAGGTCAAGCTGTGTTTTCCCCAGGCGGATTGTCCTTGTGCCACTAAAAAACAAAACAGGCATTTCTTCAGGAGATCCAGAAAAAGAATTCAGATCCAAAGGATCATTGCTGTAGTCCAGGCCCAGGTTTCCTTGCTTTACTTTTCGAAAAAGCTGCCCTAAATCATCAGGACAAAGATTCCAGTCAGCATACTTTTGCGATTGCCCTTGGTCGTCTTGAAAAGTAGCGGTTTCACCCCAGATTACCTTTCCAAAGAGTTTCGGAGAAGAAGGCTCTCTTTTTCTTTCGCTTCTTCGCAACGGTGTTACAGGCAAAGGTAAAGGCGGAAAGCCTTCTCCCCCCGAAATTCTCCTTGGTTTTGCCTTGGGAGGCATTCCCAAGGGGACAAACCATTCTTTTTCATCTGCAAAAGAAAAGGAAAGAACGAAGAGCAAAAGCAAGGCAAATTGTGAGAATAGGGTTTGTCTCATAAAAATCTTTATTCCTTGCTAAGAACCATGCTTAAGCTAATCCGCTTTCTGTCTTTATCTACATTTAAAATCTTTACTTTTACATTGTCTCCAACTTTGCATACGCTCAAGCTGCTGGTTACGTATTGTTTAGACATTTGGGAAATGTGTACGAGTCCATCCACTTTCACTCCAATGTCCACAAAAGCTCCAAAATCAACGACATTTCGGACTGTCCCCTGAAGCTCCATACCAGGGGCAAGATCTTCCAGTGTCAGGATTCCCTTTCTGAAAATCGGAGGTGGGACAGCTTCTCTAGGGTCACGGCCTGGTTTTTTGAGATTGTCCAGGATGTCCTGGAAGGTAGGCTTGCCAACCTGCAATTTTTTTAAAAGATCTTGCTCGTTGAACTGCTGCTTTAGTTTAAGCTGGATAAAGCTGTTTCTTTCAAAGATTTTGGAAGGTTCTTCCCCCAGGAGATGCAAAAGATCTTCACATACCTTATAGCTTTCAGGATGGATCGAAGTATTGTCCAGAGGATTTTCTCCCTGGGAGATTCGCAAAAAGCCAGCGCATTGAGTAAAGGTTTCGTCTCCAATTCCGCTTACCTTTTTCAACTGCTCCCTATTTTTGAAAATCCCTTTTTCTTTGCGAAATTTCACAATGTTCTTAGCAGACCGTTTGTTGATTCCTGCTATGTATGAAAGCAGCTCAACGGAGGCTCGGTTTATATCTACGCCTACATAGTTCACCGCAGATTCCACAACATCATACAGAGCTTTATCGAGCATTTTGGGGTTAATATCATGCTGGTAAAGACCAATTCCCAAGCTTTTAGGATCGATTTTCACAAGTTCTGCCAGAGGGTCAAGCAGCCTCCTGCCAATGGAAATTGTTCCACGATAGCTTGCATCCAGCTCTGGAAATTCATCTCTTGCCGCCTCGGATGCTGAATAGACGGACGCACCCGCTTCGCTTACAATGGTATATACGAGATTCAGCTTTTCTTCTTGTATTAAATCCGATATCAGCTCTTCTGTTTCCCTGCAAGCTGTTCCATTGCCAATGACAACAGATTGAAAAGAATATTGGCGATAGTATTTTAGCAAAATTGCTTTTGCCTGGTCTGTTTTTTTCTGAGGAGCATGAGGGAACATAACATCATAAGCCAAAAGATCCCCAGAGGAGGAAAGAACCGCCAGTTTGCATCCGCTTACATAGCCAGGGTCAATGGCTAAGATACACATATCTTTCATGGGCGGCTGCAGCAGAAGATTGCGCAGATTCTTGGCAAATATATCCACAGCATGAAGGTGCGCTTTTTCTGTGAGTTCATTGCGAATTTCTCTTGTGATTGCAGGAAAAATAAGACGATCATAACTATCTTCTGTTGCTTCTGTTATAAACGCAACCATAGGAGAATCTGGGTTGGATATATAAAGCCTGGAAATATCTTCACAAAGTCTTTCCGAAGGAAGATCTATTTTGATCTTTAAAATACCTTCATTCTCCCCTCTATCCAAAGCAAGAATACGATGGGCAGGGATCTGAGATATATTTTCTTCATATTCAAAATAGTCTTTATAGATCTGGTCATTTTCTATTTCTTTTGCGCTTCTTTGCGATACGAGAATGCCTTGTGAAACCATCTCTTTTCTTACTTTTTCCCTGACCTTGATTTCTTCTGAAATCGCTTCAGCAACGATATCCATAGCCCCTTTCCATACACTCTCTGCATCAGGCAATTCTTTTTCTTCGGAAATATAAGGCATAGCAAGTGTGTCGGGATTGTCCAGAGAATTTTCCAAAATTTTTTGGGCTAATGGTTCTAGTCCTTTTTCTCTGGCAATGGTAGCGCGTGTTCGTCTTTTAGGACGGTAGGGCAAATAAAGGTCTTCCAATGTTTTTAGTGTGTAGGCATTTTCGATTTGCGATTGCAATTCTGGTGTGCATTTTCCCAAAGCCTGGATTTTTTCTAAAATTTCTTGTTTGCGCGTTTCCAGATTCCGAAGGTACTGGATTCTTTCTTCAATAGCCCTGATCTTTTCTTCGTCCAGCCCTCCTGTTGCTTCTTTGCGGTAGCGAGTAATAAAGGGTACTGTATTCCCTTCATCCAAAAGTTTTACTGTTCCTGCTACTTTGGCTAAAGAAAGCTCTAATTCCTTGGCAATCTGTTGGAGTAGTTTTTCGGACAAAATCATCTCCTTGAATGGAAAAACCCCTAAAGAGGGGCTTTATGACTATTTTCAATTCATTTTCTAATGTTTATGAGGATGATCCTGTTTTTTATCCCCAAAATACAGCTTTTTGAGTTCGCCATGCAATGCCCTCAAGGTTGCAATCAGGCTTGCATCCGTAGACTGCTTGCATTTCATAGCCGCAACAAGCATTTTGTGTAATACAGTAATTTGCTGAGAATACAAAACGAAATTCGGGTCTTTTAGTTCAACTACCTTGATTCTTTGCGCCATAAAATAGTAGGTAATGATATGGCTCAACTCATCTGCATGCTGTTCCTTGTTCATCACCCACCGCACGATCTGGTTATAGTCCAGGGTTTTTGCCTCAGACAATTCTACGATTTTTTTCATAGACTTCTCTATAGTGACAAAATGCTCTTCCATAAGGTCAAAACGCAAGTTATCTTCAAAAATGCCACAAGGGATCTGGCAATGGGCCATAAGAGGAGATAAAGAAAAAAGGAAAAAGGATAAAAGGATGAAAATAGATTTTAGCATTTTGTGGTTCCTCATGATTAAACTATTTTTTTAAAAAAGCATCCACCGAATATTTGTTTTCCTGGTCGCTAAAGTAGAGTGCCATCACTGTAAAAAAAGCATATTGGATATTGTTTGCTACTGTAGCATGGTCTTGCAAGAGAACCTTACCAAAGGCCAGGTTGATAAATAAAAGTGCCATGGCAATTCCCACCGCTTTTGTCTTCCAGCCAATAAGAAATAAAAATCCCAAAACAAGCTCCAAAGCAGGCAAACTCCAGGCAAAGGGTACTACCAAAAAAGAAGGTAAAAAGGTCTTTTCTGCTGTGTCTTTGATGAGCCAGTTGGCAAATTGTGCATAGCCTCCCAATATTTTTCCTAAACCAGCGAAGAAAAAAAGCATTCCTAAAGATAAACGAAGTAAAAAGGCGTACAATGAAGCATGTATCATAATTTTTGTCCCTTTCCATAATGGATTGTTTGTTATTTAATTTGCTTACTTCATTAACCATTGTATTATACATCAAATAGAATGGATTTACAACAAAAACATCATTGACACTAACGCAATTCGCTGATAGAATTTTTATAATTTTGATCTTGATGAAAGTAAGATTTTTAGAAAGGGCCTATTATGAAACAACTCTTTATTATCTCTTTGCTTTTAAGTTTAGCGTCCTCTGGCTATGCTCTTTCTTGGACAGATGTTGCGGGCTATTGGAAATTCGATGAAGGAAGTGGAGCTTATGCTTATGATGCTTCAGGAAATAACAACACGGGTACGCTCTATGGAAACACATCCTGGACAGCAGGAAAGCATGGGAACGGCCTTTATTTCGATGGAAGTGGAGACTATGTCCAGATTGCAGATTCCACGAGCTTAAGCCCTACACAACAAATCACCATAGCATCCTGGGTGTACACTCCAGGAAACTTTGGCTACTGGACTATTGTAGGCAAAGACAACGCTTATCAAAACCAGCTTTTAGGATCGAATGGCATACAAAATTCCATCTACTACGGCGGTTGGTCAGAAAAGAATTCTTCTGCTGTTTTAACGGCAGGAGCGTGGAATCATGTTGTTATTACTTTTAATGGTTCTACACAATCGATCTATGCGAATGGAACGCTTATATTGCAAGGTGCTTTTAGTGCTGGTATCAATAACTCTGCTGATACCATGTACATTGGTTCATGGAAAGCTGCCAGCGAGTTCTTTTATGGCATCATAGACGAAGTTTCTGTATGGAATAAAGCCTTGAGCAGCACAGAAGTCAGCACTTTCTACACAACATACAATGGCAATGTCTCGAATTTTGTGCCAGAAGCATCCTCTTTCCTTTGTCTTTTCCTTGTTGTGGGTGCAGGTGTTTTGCGTAGATTTTTTTCTAAATAAGCCATGTTGAAATTTTTTTTACTATTCTGTCTTTTTTGGGCAGGCTGCCATTCACCAAACAATACCAATCTCAAAGTCTATGCAATACGATTAAAACCAGGAGAAGACTTGTTCTCTGAAGTGCAGAAGTTTGTAGTAGAAAATAAAATTCAGGCTGGATGGATAGCCACTTGCGTTGGAAGCCTTGCAGAATATAAAATCCGCTTTGCCAACCAAAAAGAAGGCAACACAGGAAGTGGCTATTTCGAGATTACATCCTTGGTCGGAACTCTAAGCACCCATGGATCTCATCTTCATATTGTCATTTCTGATTCTCAGGGACAATGCATTGGCGGGCATCTGCTACAGGGCTGTAAAATCTATACAACAGCAGAAATTGTAATACAGGAATCCACAGAATTCCTCTTTACAAGAGAAAACGATGGCTCTACACCATGGGCAGAATTGCAGATCAAAAAAAGATAAAATGACAATGTTCAAGCCTAAAAATAGTATAAAAGTTTTTAAAGGGGGTTTGGGGAAAATTTTTACAAAAATTTTCCCCCAAATAAAAATCTCTTTGCGCAACTCCTATCATTAAGTTGAAAGCGTTTCAAGCTATTAGCCTATCTAAAAACTCCAAACAGCTTTTCCTTTGTTTTCTGTTCTGAGTGCAGGTAGCGATAGGAGAGTTTTTTTACATGGAGCGTGGTATATGGCACAAGAGAGCGTACAGAAAAATACAATTTGGGGTTTTCTGTGCTTTTAATAAAAACAGGAAAGCTAAATTCCGTGTAGTATGGAGGCAAAGAAATTACCTGCCTGGTTTGTGCATTGACAGGATCAACAAAATACCTCGGCAAATATTGGAGGAAGGGAATACTGCGCCAGGGGTTTTGTATTTCGTATTCTATATGAACCACAACCACATCGTATTTTTCCTGGGTTCTGTTTAAGGGTAGGATGGCTTCGTTTTTTTCTCCGAGGTTCTGGATACTTCCTTCCCATATTTTTGCTTGAGAACAAGGATTTTCTTTGCGTTTCCAGAGAAGATGGCTTGGTGTCTGGCATAGAATGTCGTAATTATCGACTAGCGATTCATAAAAATCCCAATGGGCCTGGAGAAGCCAATTGCCATAAAGCCATTGATTTTTTATGGTTATAGCATAATCACATTTTGACTTCAGGAAGGTTTCCAGATATTTCTCTCTGCGCTTTTTCCCCAGGGCATGGATAATATAGTCTGTATCTGGATGGTATTCTTCCAGCAAGGTTTCCACCAGGCTTGAATAGGTTGACCAGACTGTGGGCTTTCGCCCGCCTTTTTCTAAAAGAAAGATTCTGTGAGGATAACCATCTTTTTCAGAGCATAGAGTCCCCCCATCCAGATGCAGCCTGATGTATTTTTTCCTTATGCCGTCCAGATTCTCCCAGAAGGTTTCTACTTTAAGGATGCTCCTCTTCCCTGACTTTTTAAGAAGAACGATTTTGCCTTCCTCGAATAGGCTCAGAAAGGATTTAGAATAGTCCAAAACAAGAGCGGGTTTCTTTTCCTCTATGCCTTTGTGCAAACATCCTTTGCTATGCTCTGTTGCCTGAAAAGAGAAGGGAATTTGGATTTGCTTGTCTACTAACGCAATGTGTTCATGCCAGGAAGGGGAGAGATAAACGCCAGATATTTTTTTTTCTTGCGATTTGGGCAGATGCAAAAAGTTTTCTAAATGGTAAAACAGATTAGGAACAGAAAAATAAGGAATACAAAGGGTAAAGGCAAGGAGCAAAAATCCTCTATAAGTATATATCAAGGAAACTTGTAGCCTTTGCCAAAGCAAAGGAATGAACACAAGAAGATAGTACAAGGTAGCCAAAAATTCGATTCGAATCAAAGGCTGGCAATATACATTAGAGTAGATCCCAAAAATAGAAACAGTGGAAAAAAGCCCATACAAAAGCAGAAAAGAAATCCCCTGCAAAGCAGGATCAGGCTTTTTTTTATTTGCATAGCAAGTTATAACAAAAAGGAAAATCCCATAGAGAATGCTTATAAAAGTGGGATTTTGGGCATGGTAGTAGCCTGCAATATCTTGGAAAGAAGACAAAAATGGGCTAGGCGGAATGCCGAAATACCAAAACTGGTCACCAGGTAGAGATGAAAGGTAGTATTTAAGTGCTATTGGGAAATTTTTGCCACATAATAGAAAAAATAGTACTAAAATACAGAAAATACAAGCTACAAATTCGCTGGCAGTTTCTCTTAAAGCCTTTTTAATAGAAGATTGGCATATTTTATGGGAAAAAGAAAAAATGCAGTAAGCCGCAAGACATGCCATTCCTTGCTCTATAGCACATAAAAAAGAAAAGCCAATCAATATAGCGATGGCAAAGATATGGAAAAGATATTGTTTCCTTGTTGTATTTTTTTTGCCTAAATAGAAGATTAAATATATTCCTGCGAATAAAGGAATGGCAGAACGAACGCCTAAGATAGATGTAGCACTATGGAAAAGGCAATCCATAAAAGGCATAGCAAAATACAAGGTAAAGGCTGTAGAGAAAAGAGACAAAGCTTTATTTTTTGTGCATACATAGAAAAAACAATAAGCACTCATCAAAAAAAAGAGGGGCGAAAGTAAATTCCTGCTCATTTCAGAAGCAAAAAGCGATTTTCCCCAGAGAGCAAAGAAAGGATAATGCAGGTACAGAACTCCGATTCCATGAAAAAAGGGAAAATCAACCCCTGGAATTTGTCCGTCCTCCCATCTTCTTAGTGCATTGAAAAGCTGGAATGGCCCATCCGTGGGTGCTCCAGAAAAATAGATGCTGTTTTGATAGAAAACGACAAAATAAGCTAGAGAAAAGTAGAGTATCCCCAGATACCCTGAACTTTTCAAAAAATACTCCAGACTTCTTATATACAATCTTTCTTTCATTCTCCTGCCTTTGATGATAAAATAAAAGAGATTTTTCTTTGGGCTTAACTTAGGGCCTATCCGAAAAATCCTTTTGGCTGCAAATTTCGATGCATCTCGGATAGCTTCGTCGAAAGTGACAAAATTGTCCTCGATATACGTTAAAAGCTCAATTAAAATAAAAAATGAGTCAAAAAATTTTTTGTGAATAGGTGTGGTTATGAGAAAAACAGCAAGAAGTAAAAAAAGTTCCTCCTGCTATATTGAAATTGAAGAAAGTAGCAGGGAGGGACAAAATTAAAGGAGATGCAATTTACATGAAAAGTCAAAAATAAGCAAGTAAAAAATCCGCCTACGACCGCGTAGAAGCAGCGAGAAGATGCACGCAGGCAAGGAAGAAGATATGGCATAATGAGTTAGAAGGATTGAGCATAGAGGAAGTGATGAAAAATTTAGGGCTGGTGAAGGGAGAAAAAAAAATTTAAGAATAAGGCCAGATACTTTAATGAGTTAAAGGATTGAGCATAGAGGAAGTGATGAACATGGTAAGAGCAGGTGTTGTCAAAGATCCAACAGATTGGGAATGGAGCAGTTATAATGCTCATGCTTTTGGCAAAGAAAACAGAGTTTTAGATTTC
>JABWCH010000479.1 GCA_013359215.1 Candidatus Brocadiia bacterium
CCTATCAAAAATTCCTAAGAATAATTCCACCCACAGGGTGGTTGGTCTCCCTGAACTGGATACAGGATTAGCGTAGAGCTACAAACTGGAAGTTCGTTTGCAGGTACTACTTGTATCCTTGTGTCGCGTCCATACTCGACTAGCAAGTAGGGTAATTTAGCAAATATTCCAAAAGAAAACCAATTGTTCTCTATTTTTTCTTTTATTTCAAGCATCGTTGATGAAACTTTAGGCAAGCTAAATAAAAAAGCCAAAAGCATCTTAACATCTTACGATGATTTAAGGCTTTTCATGTCGATTTTCTCTAAGCATAGCAGCGTAGCCCCAACAACCTGCAAAGGGACAGTAAGAATAGAAAAAATTCCATTCCATATTCCACTGAAAAAATAAGGGGCAAATAAGAATAACAAGCATGCCATCCCAAATCCTATAACTTTCCCTCTATTTTTTTTCAAAATTTCCTTTTTTTGCTTATAGTAAAATCCTTTTCTGTCCAGAGTAAGATTAAGATAAGTATAAGCAGTATAATAACTAGCCACTAAAATGCCAAAAATCTGTCCTATAACGGGAATAAACCCTACTAAAAGTACCAAGAAGAAAACCATTACAACATCAAAAGCAGCATGGAGTTGGTTCCATATCCCAGAAAAAAAACGAGAGAAAAAATTTCCCACATTAGAGGCATAAACCTCTTGTTCTCCCCATTGTTTTTCTGTTTCTTTGGACAACCATCTTTGGAGTGGAGTGCTTAAAAAATTGACGATAATGAATAAAAATATACCTGCCAGCCCTAGAAGGACAACTAAAATTGTATCCACAAAAAAGCCAAAAACTTCAAAAAACCACGAGGCTTTTTGCTGTGCAGCATAAACCTTGCATTGAGAATAAGCCCATTCTCCTAATTTGATGATTTGAGAATACCCCAAAAAAGCAACCAGGGCAGGGAAAGAAGCACAAAGCCATAGTTTAGGATGAGTTATAAAGAAAAAAATTCCTTTTACATAGTAGAATAATCCAATAAAATAGTTCAAGTTTTACTCCTATTATATAGTTGCAAGGCAATAAGGTAACTTTGCTGGTATTGTAGCTAGAAATAGAATTTTTGTCCAGTGATTTTATAGGTGAACTTTCGACAATATGAAAAAGAAAAATAGCTAAAATTTTTTAGCTATAGCCTTTCTATTAAGATATAATGGACACAAAATTTTAATAAAAATTAGGAACGATCTCAAAAAGGATAGATATGTATGGATGAAAAAGATCTGGTGTTTCCATGCCAAAACAATAAAAAAATTATCATTATTCGAGGCAAAGAACGATTCCAGGCTATAGATGTTTTTCAGGAAAAGTGGAAGGTTTATTGCTATGGCGAGATATATGGCATCCCCTGGCAAAGCATAAGAGAAATGCTTATACAAAAGGATACTAAGTGGGGTAATTTTTTTGGCAGATTTCTTCTGCTTATCCATGATATGGAAAATAAAGAGCTTTTTATACACAACGACAGGTATGGATTAATACCATTTTATTCATGCACGACAGAAGAAGCCATGTACTATTCCTTTCAAATAAAAGACATGATTCAAAGGGGCATTGTAAAAAAACAAATCAACTATTCTTCTTTAAGCGATCTATTGGCGTTTTGTGTACCATTGGAGCAGAAAACGCTAATCCAGAATATCGAATCCTACAAAGAAGGAACTTGTACCAAGTTCTATCTTGAAACCATGGCCTGCGAACAAAAGCTGAATTGGGATATTGTAAAGCTTCTGAAGAATGACCGCCTGAGTTTTTCGGCAATTCAGGATGATCTGCTGTCTGCTTTCGAAGAAGGATATAAAAAGACAATTCTGAATAGCAATGTTGACATAACTTTTTCGGCTGGAGTGGATTCACGATGTTTGCTGGCTCTGGCTTTGCGCTTTTATGAAAAAGAGAAAATTTCTACACACAATGTAAGCGTTCCAGGTAGCAGAAGCCAGATATACTCAAAAAAGATTGCAGAAATTCTTCAAGTAAAGCATTCTTGTGTTGAGTTAGGCCCGTCATTTTACAGCCAATACTATACACTTTTAAAAGAAATCGTTTCTTTGACAGAAGGAATGACCTTTGCATCAGAAGTAGAGGCTACATATCTGAGGAATTCCATAGAAGTGCAAGATGGCTCTTTGCTTCTTCATGGTGCTTTTGGTGAGCTATCCAAAATATATAAAATGCACCACTTCTTTATTGAAAGAAAGCTAGAAAAAAAAGACAGACCTTTTTTGATAGAAAGTATATGGTCCAGGTTCGAGAAAAGGTTCAACAACATCATCAGTGTTTTTTCTGATGATATTCAGCAACAGATAGCACATAGTGCAAAGCAAAATCTTTCTAAGAAGATTTTGAGCATGGATTCCTCGCTGTCTAACTATGATGTATTGATGCTGTGCTATATTCAAGAGTTTTTGGAAAAAGTCACAAAATCCAGCATGAATATATGGAATGAAAAAATAAAAACAATATTGCCTTTCAGCTATCCTGGGTATGTGGACTTTTTATTGCAGATGAGGAAACAGGATATCCTAAGCCCCAAATTCCAGATAGAACTCTTGAAGAAAAATAATAAAACTCTATTTTTATTCCCTGATTCGAACACAGGAACAAGAATAGGCTCTTCCTATTTATGGAATGAAGCTGTCCATGTCTATGCATGGCTTGAAAAAAAACTATGCAAAAGCCAAACTATGAAAGAACATACCGACCCTGTTTCCTGGTTAAAAAACATCCAGCCATCCATTGAGGAAATCCTTCTGTCTTCTTGCCAGGAAAACCTCTATAAAAGAGAACAATTGATCAAAAAAATTCAAAATGCTAAAAATGGCTGCATCCATACTGCTGCATCTTTGCAAAAAATCCTTATGTTTGAAATATGGCGGATGGGCTGTTAGGTTAAAAATTTGCATTATCCTACGATAAGATAAGAAGAGCGTAGTGTAAGCCTTCTGTAAGGAATCAAAAACAGCCCGCCTGGCAAATCAAAAAATTGGATTCGACTCTTGAGCCTGGCGCAAAAATAAAAATGGGATACCTGTTTTTT
>JABWCH010000101.1 GCA_013359215.1 Candidatus Brocadiia bacterium
GAAAGAAGGCTTACACGAAGCGAACGATTCAAATAAAGCTATTTTTCGTTTGATAGAACCCGCTTGCTGCTTGAAGTTTCATACAAGCCACGTGGATCGTGTAAAAATGTAAAGATTTTTCACGGACGGAAAAGAAAAATATTGAAATCACGAATGATGCGAATGATACGAATAAGACGAATAAAGAAATAAAAACAAAATTATCCATTCGTGCCATTCGGTCATTCGTGAAATTCGTGATAAAAATGCTTTCCTATTTATCCTGGTTAGGATAACAAGAGCGTAGTGTAAGCCTTCTGTATTGCTGGTGGTTCTTTTTTTCTTTTGCCAAATGGAATTATCTAAGTGGATTCTCTCTGGTGTATTAGAGTACGAAGTTGAGTCAGTGATTCTTTGATGATCTGGCGGACTCGCTCTCTGGATAGATCAACACGGCTGCTGATTTCCTGTAAGGTATACGGGCCATGGTCTTCCAGGCCAAATCTCATTTTCAAGATTTGCTGTTTTTTTTCATCCAGTGTCTTAAGCATAAACTGTAGTCTTTCCACATCCTCTGCATTCATCGTTTCCTGGTTAGAATTGGGATCTTCTATAATTTCTTTTTGCTCACAAATTTTATCGAGACTTTGGATGTGAGCAAGGCTAGAAGAGAGCTTTAGGATGTTTTCTGTTTTAGAAAAAGGCCCATGTTCTTTTTCTAAGAAAGAAGCTATCTCTCTTATGGTGGGAGTGATCCCTTTTTCTAAAGTAAGGTTTTCTGCCACTGTCTCTGCTTTATTCAATACTTCTCTCATATAAGAAGGTATTCTTACTACCTTGCTATTGTCGGTCAATGCTCTGAGTATAGATTGCTTTATCCACCATGTAGCGTAAGTTGAAAAACGGCAATTCCTTTCAGGATCAAACCTTTCAACTGCCTTCAATAGTCCTATGTTTCCTTCTTCAATCAAATCTTGAAAAGGCAAACCACAGTTTGTGTATTTCTTGGCTATATTTACCACTAGACGGAGATTGGCCTTTACCATTTCTTCCCTGGCTTTTTGATCACCTTTTGCTATTTTTTTTGCAAGCTCTTTTTCTTTCCTGGAAGAAAGAAGCTTAATTTTGTTAATATCTTTTAAGTAAGTTTCTAAAACCATTTCCGTAGTAATGGCTAGTCCTCCTTATTTTGGCAATACCTTGTTGCAGGATTGTCAAATTATTTTTAGCTTTAAAACGTTTCGCACACAGAATCGTCAATCGTTATTCTCTGTAGATATTAAAGGTTCTAATATAGTATTTTGAACTATTTTTTGATTATTGTACGCCATACCAGGAAAAATAATTTCTAAGATGTCAACCAATGTATAGATTTTAATCCTGTCTTGTAGCGGTGCTAAGCACATATCATAAAAATCTAAAAAAGATTGAAGAAAAAATTCTTGTATTTCAAAATCAGAATGCTGCCTCTGCTTTAGCTTTATTTTTTTATTTAGTATTTGGTTTATCAATATTTTGCTTAAACTTGTGGAGTTTTCTTGTCCTACATCTGCTTCTCCTGATGGATGGATATAATTTCTCATCTTTTCTTCAACATAGCTTTCATTTTCAAACAGCATATTTTTAAGCCTGGGAATAAAAATTTTCTTTATGTTTTCCCTCATGGTATAATGAGGCTCATAAAGCCTGTATAAACGGCGAGAAACATGCTGTCTGTATCTCTGGACTATTTTGGCTTCATAAAATTGTTGATGCGTGATATAGAATATATCAGGTATCTTATACGTTAAAGGGACATCATGAAACAGACTTTGTCCAATAAGATATCTCATCAAGACAAGAGCAAGTCCCCAAACATCTGTTTTTTGGCCTACTTTGCTCAGGTTAAAATATATTTCTTCTTGCTTATCTTCTTTTTCGATAGAAATAAGCTCTGGGGGTAACCAAACAGGAGTACCATGCAATCTTCCTTCTAATCTTTCCAGCTCTACTTCATTGATTTCACTATAGCTTCTTGCTGTTCCATAGTCTGTGATGACAGGCAGTCCATATAAAAACATAAAATTTTCTGGCTTAATATCATTGTGTACAATATGATGGGAGGTAATGTATTTAAGCCCTGATGCCATCATATAGAAAATTTCTAGTGTGGTCAAGGGATCTATAGGAAGATTATTCGAAAAATTAGGAAATAGCTTTTCCACAGGTGTAAAGATATGGGTAATATAGTACGGAATTCTTTCTTTAAAGATAGAAAAAAAACCATATTTGATTCTAGGGATATGGTAGTTTCCTGGTTTATTTAATGTTTTTAATTTTTGGATTTCATTAAGTATGTAACCCTTTGTTATGCTTAAAGGAGGCCCTGGAATTTTTAAAGCAAATTTTTTTTCTGGCATAGTGAGATGATATATTTCGTATACTTCTCCATAACCTCCCTTGCCAAGAAGCTTTCCAATTTTTAATGCATCGCTGGAAGATGGAAAATCCCAAATTTGGTTGCGTATCAAATATTTCCCAGATAAAATATTCTGGAAATTGGAAGAAGATGAATAATCAGCAGAAGGGCGATAGCTATGCTCTTTAATGACATTTTCAGTCAAATGGATTGTTCTTGTTCCTGGGTTTTCCAAAGGGATGCTATCTGTATATTTTTCATCAAAAGATGACATTTTCAAGATAAGTCCATAAAATTATTGCGCCATGTAATTGTTTTGTTCTTTATACTGTTTTTTGACTTAAAACAGGTTTATGAAATTAAATTTCATTGGTGATTTTTTCAAGCATTATCGGCCAAGTTTTGTGGATTTTATCAAAAAGGCAAAAAAAAATCTAGTATGAAGTATGAAAAAATTAAAAAATTTGTTCTGGTATAGGAGGATATCAGTGAATTCTTGTTATAGTATATTAATATGCAATCCTGCTTATGATATAATGGATATTTTGCCCAATGCCTTTGGTGGGCTTGATCCAAAGCCATTTCTTTTTCTAGCCTATTCAGAAGATTGGGTATGTTTTGAAACAGAAAAATATCCAAGTTCTATCCAGACCATCCATATAGACTTTTCTCAAAAAAACTCTTGTGAAAAATTTTTCGATTCCGAGATTGCTAAAAGCGGCTTATTTGCTAACATACAATATATTTTTATTTTGGCAAAAAACTGCCCACAGCCTGATGTAAAAACGCAAAATATCCTGGATTATTTTATCTTTCTGCACCAGGAAAAAAAAATTTTCAACCAAAAGCCTGTTATTTTCTGTGAAGTGGTAGATAAGCTGGAGTACCCATCTTTGAAAAAAAAAGCAGATGGTGTCTTTTCAAAATCTTCTGTTTTACTTACTTCTATGATTTTTCTAGGGTTACTTCATAGTAAGAAGTATGAATCTCAAAAATATGCGGAAATGATGGAAAAATCCGCGATTTTTTTAGAAGAAAAGAATCCCTTTGCCTTATCTCAGCAAGAACAAAAAAATAGCCGACTTTTTCTGCTTTTATTAAGCCTAATTCTTTTATTTGCTTTGCTCGGCTATATTTTGATCCATCTAAGCAGAGTCTAAGCCACTATTTTACGCTTTGAGTAATTTTTTTCATGATGAAACTTTATAAAGATAAGTCAAGCGGAGTGTAAGCCTTCTGTAAGGAATCAAAAATAGTACCAACTGGCAAATCAGAAAATTTTATTCCAATCTTAAACCTGGCGCAAAGAAAAACTGCCATCCCTGTTTTTTTGATCCCTGAAAGAAGGCTTACACGCAGCGTCCGCTATTAACGTAGCAGATGCTATTATATATTTCTGAATGGAGAATTCTGTGAAATTTTTTTTAAAACTAAGCTTTTTATTATCATTATTTTTGAATATGCTCTTATGCCAGGAAATAGAGATTTTATCGCCTCCTGCCTTTTCATCCTTTAAGGATTCTTTGGTCTGCCAGGTCAAAGCATCACCAAAAATAGAAAAAATAGACTTTTCCATCCAAGGTTATGGACTCCATAATGGAATAGTAAAACACGAGAAAGATATCTGGATTTGCGAATGGAAAAGCTTGAGCGATGGACTTTACATAATTGTAATTGAAACAACAGATACAGCAGGAAAAAAAAATGTTTCAGAAATCAGCACTCAAGTGGACAATATACCACCCATTATAGATTGGAACAACCCATCGCAGGAATATACAAACAATAAAGCCACTCCTTTGTATATTCAGGTATTAGACGATTCTAAGATTGCCGATGTTTGCTATTTTATCACCTCTCATGAAGAAAAAAAATCGATAGTATTCCAGAGAGAGGAAAAAATATGGAAATCCGAGTTTATAGCTAGCCAGGAAGGGAAATACACTCTTGTCGCACAAGCAAAAGACATAGCTGGGAATATAGGCCGTAGCAAATCTATAGAAATTATATATGATACAACAGAGCCTGCTGTAATCATCTCACACCCAAAACAAGAATATTTGCCTGCCAGGTTGCCTGTAAAAATACAAGCCAGCGACCAGCTTTCTGGAATCAAGCAAGTCGAGCTTTGGCTAGACGAGAAACAAATTTTGCTTAAGCAAGAAAAGGGAGATGTCTGGGAGGCATGGATTGAAGTGGAAAAAACAGGCATCTATCAGTTAACTCCTTTTATTTTAGACAAAGCAGGCAATCAGGCTAAAAGCGATTGTATTCGCCTGAATATCATAAAAGATCCGCCTGTTGTTTTTTTTCATTTGCCAGGCCCGTCCTGGTTTTCTGAAAATGCTACAATTATCGTAGAAACGCCGAATAGTCTGCCTACTCTAAAGCAATTGGATCTTTTTTTAGACCAATCCCTTGTTTTCCATACACAAAATCCCATCCAAAAGCAAGAGGTATTTCTGGACCTTTCTGCCTTTAAAGAAGGAATATACTCTATAAAGGCACAACTTACCGACTATGCAGAAAATAAAGGATATAGCGAATCTGCTTCTTTGATTATAGATAGATCCCCTCCCAAGATCGAGTCTAAAATACTACCTTCTTCCATCAACATAGGCTTGATAAAAGTATTTCTTGCAGTAGAGGATAGACTATCAGGGCTGGATGGTGAAGCAAAACCTAATTTATATATGGAATTGCATGGAGAGAAATATGATTTTTCTCTTGTTTCTCAGAAAGAAAACAAGTGGGAAGCAAGCCTTCTCATAACAAAAAAACATAAAGAAGGCACTGCCATGGTTTATATAGAAGGAATCCAGGATAAAATGGGACACCGTATCCAGAAAACCCATTTGGGTTCTTTTAGCATAAGGCATTCAGGGAATGCCTGGCCCCTGTCACCAAGAGACAAACCTCATCCTCTTCTAGCTGCTTTCCCTCAAGACAATACAGGGCAACTCACTGGAATGTGGATTCATGCACGCCCTGGTAGCGAAGTTTTTTGCATGGAAGAGGGGAAAATCGTAGAGATACAGGACTCTTTGATAGAAAAGCCAGGGTATATCCTCTTGCAAAGAAACAGCGATAGTTTTGTATGGGGCTACCATCATTTGATCTTGGGAATCAACCCTTCCACCGCTCGTCCCTGGGCTTGTGGAGATACTGTACAGGAAGGCCAGATATTAGGAAAAGTAGCAAAAATACAAAATCATCCTGATTCTTTTTTGTATCTTGAACTTTTGCTATGGAAAGAAAACCAGTGGGAAAAAAAAGAAATATCACAAGCCTTTCTCATGCCATTTCCTCAGGGTAAAAGAGTATCGCCAGATGCTTTACTTTTATCCAAAAACAACAGCATGCCATCAAGTCATAGGGTTTGGGATTTTTACATACCACAAGAGTTTATCTGCCTAGAAATTTCTTCTTTGCCATACACTATAACAGATTTCCTAATGATTGGTTATATCATTTTTTTTATAGCCATTATAGCAATATGCTACAGCATAGACACAGATAATCTAAAAAATTTTCTTGGAATTTTCGATAAAAAGTTTTATAATAAAAAAATATAAGGCACTTGAGTGGATATAGTTTTAGTGCAAAATACACTTTAATCTATATTCCAAATCCTAGCCCCAAAGGGGGAAAAATAGAATAGACAAGGGGTTGCCCCTGGTAATTTTAAAAAACAATTCTTCAAGTGCTTAAAAAAATGTTATTTATGTTATAGTATTTGTAGAGATTCTTTTCTACAAATTTTTTTTTTTGATTAAAGGTAGACCAGACATGTTTCAATGGAAAATTTTCGTTCTCCTGTTTGTTTTTACAGCAGGACAACTTTTGTGTCAAGCTTTACCAGAATCCATTCATCCTTATTCTAATGAATGCAATGAAGAAACCAGAATGACCCAACCTGGTGCTATTGCAATGGAAGTGACTTTTTCTTCTGAAACTTCTGTAGAAAAAGGCCAGGATTTTATTATCTTGACAGATGGCGATGGCAATACAATCGGCCAGTACACAGGCGATGACCTCGCAGGACAGACCATCCATGTTTCTGGGGATACCGTTTCCATTCGGCTTGTTAGCGATGATAGTAAAAATGATTATGGTTATAAAGTTTCCTCTGTACGCAACATTAGCTATAGAGAGTATTTTGCTACTGCTGAGGTCGATTACACTCGTGCAGATAAGCTTTTTAACAGAGATTTGAAATCCGAGCTTTATAATCAGGTAAAAAATCATGTCAGCCTTGGCTATGATAAGGCCAGAGGCAAAATGTTTGGTGAGATTGATAATGAAAATGGCTATGTAAAATGCGTTTATACAGCCAGATCATTAAAGACCAGTGGCATTCCTGATGGCAACAACATGAATACAGAACACACATGGCCTAAATCTTTGGGGGCAGAAAAAGAGCCAGCCAAAAGTGATCTTCATCATCTTTTCCCAACAGACAGTGAAACCAACAGCCGCAGGTCAAGCTATCCTTTTGGAATGGTCGTTACTATGGTATGGAGTAAGGGTGGAAGCGTTCTGGGAAAAAATGAAAAAAGCCAGACAGTATTTATGCCCAGAGAAGAGCATCGAGGCGACGTAGCGAGAGCTCTTTTTTATTTTTCCATACGCTATAACTTGTCCATTGCAAATGATTATGAAGTTGTTCTGAAAAAATGGCATACAGAAGATCCTGTCGACAGCAAAGAAATAGCCAGAAATGAAGCCATTTCCCGCTATCAAAAGAATCGGAACCCCTTCATCGATCATCCTGAATATGTAACTCGTATTGAAGATTTTTAGTAAGTACTGAATAAGCAAAGGCATAAATGTATGCCTTTGCTTTTCTTGTTTATCGTAAGGATTTAGAATGCAAGAAAAATACGAAAAATTTTTAAAAAAAATTGCGGAAATCAATGACCTGGGATATGCACAAGAGCTTCTTATGTGGGATCAGGAAACATACTTGCCCCCCAAAGGAACACAGATGAGAGCAAGAGTGCAGGGTACGCTTTCTGGATTAATCCATGAAGATCTTACTTCCCCAGAGTTTGTCGCTCTCGTACAAGAGTTAAAAGAAGCACAACTGCCTGGAGACCAAGGTCTCAATGTCAAAGAAATCGACAAAAGCCAGCAAAGAGCAATGAAAATTCCAAGGGATTTGGTCGTTGAACTCAGCGATACACAGTCTCAAGCTTATAAAGCATGGGTAGAAGCCCGCCAAAAATCCGATTTCAGTCTTTTCTGTCCCTGGCTAAAAAAAATCCTGGAACTCAAAAAAAGAGTCGCCTATCTTGTTGGTTTTGAAGGCTCGATATACAATGCTTTTTTTAAAGCTTACGAGGAAGACACCACAGTAGAAGAAATTATCCCTGTTTTCGAAAACCTTCGCCAAAGCTTAGTTCCCTTCATTGAAAAGATTGTCAGTTCAAATAAAGTTATGACAAATGGTTTTGTTAAAGAAGAATATCCTGTAGATAAACAAGAAATCTTCAATCGCCGTGTTTTAAAAGATATGGGCTTTGATTTAGATGCAGGAAGACTGGACATCGCAGTGCATCCTTTCTGTGCAGGTTTTACAAAATACGATGTACGATTAACAACAAGATATGAAAACGAAGTCTGGCCAGAGCCTCTTTTGAGCACTCTGCATGAAGGCGGCCATGGTCTTTATGAGCAAGGTTTGCCTGAAGAAGGCATTGGAACACCCATAGGACAAAGCATGTCTCCTGGTGTCCATGAATCCCAGTCCCGTTTATGGGAAAATCTTGTGGGCAGAAGCAAAGAATTCTGGTATCATTATCTCCCCATAGCCAAAGAATATTTTGGTGATAAGCTTAAAAATATTGATGTAGAAAAGCTTTATGAAGCTATTAACCAGGTAAGACCATCACTGATCCGTGTAGAATCCGATGAAGTAACCTACAATCTTCACATTTTAATACGGTTTGAATTGGAAAGAGAAATGATGGAAGGCAAAATCCAGGTAGAAGATTTGCCAAAACTGTGGAACGAAAGAATGAAAAAGTATCTGGGGGTTGTACCCTCTAGTGATGCTACAGGCGTTTTGCAGGATGTGCATTGGTCTTTTGGATTGATCGCCTATTTCCCTACATACACAATCGGCAATCTCTATAGTGCTCAATTTTTCCACCAGGCCGAAAAAGACATCCCTGATCTAAAGTCTAAAATATCACAGGGAGATCTGTTAGTTTTAAGGAAATGGCTATTGGAAAAAATCCATTCCAGAGGAAAAAGACTCACCCCAAAAGGTCTTATCCAGGAAGTAACAGGAGAGCCACTCAAAGCAGATTACTTTGTCCAATACCTGAAAGACAAATTTTCTCCCATTTATGGAATTTAAAACAAATCCCCATAATAATCCTTGAACCACGGATAGATACAAAGGAACACGGATAATTTTAAATCCGTGTTTATCTATATTTATCCGTGGTTCTTCTTTTTTAGCGATGAGAATTGAATAAAATGCTTATGGATTTAGTTTCTAATGAGTGCGTTCAAGTATTCTTATCAACAGTCCGCCAAATACTTAGGTCTTTATTTTATCTCTTTTGAAAAATTTAAGCATTTATGGATTGAGACATAAAAAGTAATGGTTGTAAGTATTTGTTATTAATTAACTTAAAAACTTGAACGCACTCCTAATCTGGATGTATAAGAAAAGTATTGTATCACGAATTTTGCGAATGGACGAATAGCACGAATAGATCATCTTATTCGTGTTATATGTGTTATTCGTGTCATTCGTGATTTTAAAATTATACCATTCTCCAGCCCAATCCACCAACCAAAGCATTGTAAAAAAAAGCAAAGAATGGAACAAAATTGCAAGCTTTGTCGTATCTTTTTTCTTTCCGTAAATCCATGCGCCGAAGTTCTGGTTTTCCTAAGATATTTTCCTAAATCATCAGCAAAAGCTTTAGCTGTAGCATAACGTCTTTTTTTTTCTTTTTCAATCGCTTTATAGCATATATCCACTGCTGGCGACTATTTTTCTGCCTTGAGGATTTTGGCAGCCTCAGCACTTTTTTTACTCAATTCTCCCTCGCTTGTGGATGACAGTTCCTTCAACTGATTCCCAATAAGATCGCTATTTTTTGAATGCTGGATGGTCTTTGTGATGCCTTGGATGGCTTCCAGTCTGACGAAAACTTTATATCTTTTTTGGGAAGCGATCTCCATGAAAAAGCTTGCCAGATCGTCTATCTTCATATTGCATAAAGATTGCAGAATAGAAATCTGTGTACTATCTTCATTGGTTTGTGTAAATTTCGCGGTGATCTTTTGATATAAATCCAAATCTTGAGGAAAAAGCTTGCTTAAAACCTCGACGACATTGGAACATAGCCTTCCTGAGGATTCTTTCTGAAAGATTCTATAAAGGATTTTTACTGCCCTTTCGTCTGCTATTTTGCCTAAAGATTTTATTGCTTCCACCCTATCAGTTTCCCGTGGTGCTTCTAAGACAATCTGCTCTAAAAAAAGGCATGCCCTTTCTCCTCCCATTTTGCCTAAAGCATCAATGATATTGTGGCATAGAGGCGCATCGCTAATTTCCATCTGAAAAATTTTTTCTAAAGATTGCACTCTTTGTTCATCTTGGAATTTTCCTAAAGATTTTATTGCTTCTAGCCTCTCTGTGTCTCTTGCTGTTTGCATAGCTACTTCTTCCAGCCATAAAGTCGCTTTTTCTCCCTGTATTGTTCCTATGGCCTGGACAATAAATAAACACAATGGCTCATCATTAACATGGTTTTGATAGATTTTATTGAGAAAGGCAACATCTTTTGATTTAAGCTCTTTTGATTGTTCTAATTGTTTTATTTTTTGTAAAATTTTCGGGAAAGAATGCCCGCCTTGCGCAATAAACTGGGATAAAGCTGTATCTTTTTCTTCAGGTTGGACAGGGGAAGTTTCTTGCTCTTTTTTAGGGACATTCTCCAAGGGAATTTCTTGCTTATCAGGAGAAGGAGTATTTTGTTTTACCTCTTTTTTCTCCTCAACAGCGACCTTCTTATTGTTTTCAGAGGATGCTAAAATTCCTTGAATCAAAAAGTACAAAAAACAGCCGATTATAATGCAAAGGAAAAAAGAAATTCCTATTTTATTTTGTCTGCTCCATTGTTTTTTGGCTTTGGGAACAGTCTTAGAAGCAGGAATTTTGGTATGAACAATTGTTTTTTTAGGAAGCTCTTTTTTTTCTTTTTGCTGTGGCTGCTCTTTGCCTTGATCTTTGGGAATCTCTTTCTGTTGTGGCTTCTCTTTAGGCTGATCTTGCTCTTTCTCTGGGGGTTTGCTCATAGAAGTCGTGATTGCTTTTTGGTATTTTTCTTTTTCTTTAGAATACTGGCGATAGATTTCTTCTTCTGGTGTCTGGGCATCCATTTTATCCAAGGAATCCATAAACTCTTGCCAATCATAGTCTTTACCAAAAATACTTGCTGTGTCTTTACACGCTTTTTCCCCTTGTTTTTCTTTGGCTACTATTTCTTTGCATGCTATATTAGCTTCATTTTTGGCTAGTTCCATAGGACAAGAATCTTTAGGGAGTTCCTGGAGCTTTCTTTCTCTAAACTTTCGGATCAAATCCATAGGATTGCGTTCTTTGGAGGAAATCCCTTTTAGTTCTTCCCTGAATAGAAAAGCATCCAGTGCCTGCAAATTTTCTTCAGGGGATAGAGAAAATATGGGCTGGTATTGAATGCTTTGCGCAAAAAAAGAAAAGAGGTTCATGGATGCCTGAGAAGAAGCGTCCAGAGGAATGGGTTGGGAAAAAAGCATACGTAGACCTTGTCGCAATGTCGATGAGGTAGGAGAGCCTTCTTCTAAAGGGTTCAGACAATTCTGGCAAAAGCAAGCAGCGTCTTTTTTCATGAATTCCCAGAACATACTTTTGCAATTTTTGCAAGACAAAAGGCGATTGCCTATTTTTTGCAAAAGAGGATATATTTGTTTTTCATTGAGCCATTGAGTGTGAAGAAGTATATCACCCCAGTGGCATTGCTGATCAACACTTAGAAGTTTTTTTTGTGCAGAATGGGTACGGAAGTTTTGTATGGGTGTTAGCAGGTGAGAAGCCAGACTCAATTTTTGTATCATCTTTTGGTTTAATAGCCAAAAAATTTCATAGAGATTATAGATATGCCCAAAAAAGAGAGAAAGCTGGCTAATTCTTTCCTGGTGAATCTTTTCCGATAGCTCTTTTTTTTTCCCATCCAAGGGCAAAGTGGAAACAATCCAGTGGTCTAAAAATTCAAACACAGTCTGTATTTCCCTATCCAGCTTAATCATATCCATATCAATATAGTCGCTAAGATTCAATAGTACAAACCCTGAATTCCCACGGGAAAAGGAATCAGGAAGAACACGAGGAGAACAAAAGTTGCTTCTGAGCATTTGCAAAAGGGTTTCAGCAGAAAAGGGTTCTGTTTTTAAAGAATTGTTGCATTTGGGGCAAGGGGTGCTTTTCCCAGGAAGCCATACAGATATATGAAAGTGTTCTTTGCAATGGTGGCAAAATAAAATTTTCTGCCCCGCTTCTTCACAAAGCCATGTTAATTCCTGGATGCCCAGGATATTATCCTGTAGCAAAATTTCCCCCAAATGCAACTGTTTTTTGTTCTGCCATGCTAACTTTTGTTCTTCCAATGCTTTGTTTATCTTTTTTCCTTGTGAATCATCGCAATAGCTTAAGCATAGCCTGGTAAAAAATTTTTGTCGATACAGCCATACTGTTTCGTGAAAAAAATGCCCATAGCCTATAAAGAGTTTAGAGAGAAAATTTGGGTCTTCTTTTATCCTTTTTTCGTCAAAAAAGGACAGTTTTTCTATCGTATCCTTTTCTTCGTTATTCAACATATCCATTCCCTTTAAGAAATTCTGTGGAAAAAATTTTTTGCTTTTGGTTAGCAAGGATCTCTTTTTTAATCTTGAGAGAAAAATAAGATTTATGTTAATTTTTGGTATATAGCCTGTTTAAAAATAAATATATAAAAGTTTTTAAAGGGGGTTTGGGGGAAAATTTTTACAAAAATTTTCCCCCAAATAAAAATTTTTTAAAGTTTATGTTAATTTTTGGTATATAGCCTGTTTAAAAATAAATATATAAAAGTTTTTAAAGGGGGTTTGGGGGAAAATTTTTACAAAAATTTCCCCCCAAATAAAAATTTTTTTTGTGTAGCGACTACTTGGCCCTAGCTTCTTACAACTTCAGCAGGGTCAACGGAAATAGCAATGCGTGCTGGAATAAATACAGCAATCCAGCTTGTTAAAAGCATCACAGATGTTAGCCCAAAAACAGAGCTTAGAGGCAAAGAAAATTCTAACCCACCCTGGCTGAGATGGGCAAAATGATTAAGCGATTTGCTCAAAAAAATACCTGTTTGAAACCCAATCGCAATTCCTGATATACATCCCAGAAAAACAATAACCGTGGTTTGGATATAAAAAAGGATAAGTACCAAAAAAGAGGATGCGCCATAAGCCTTAAAGATCCCAATTTCTTTTCTTTTACGCAATATACTACTATAAAATGTGCTAAAAAGAACCACACTAGACAAAAAAAGTACAAGAGAAAAAATGACGATTGTTGCCCCTGTAAAAAAAGATTCTTGCCTGCTAAAGGTTTTTAGATACCTTTCCAGGGGAGATGAGGCAAATAAGCCCATACTCCTTAAGCTTTCCAAGGTTTCATGAATAAACTTTCTATCGCGCAAATAAAGAGAAGCCTGAATATACTGATGCCGATACTCTATTGGCAAAAATCTTTTCCAATCTTGCACTTCCAAATTTTTCTCTTCTTTTTGAAAATGAGCCAGATTTTTTAGCATGCTATGAGAGCGCAGATTGAATTCCAATTCACTGAGTTTTGCAAAGTCAAGACGCTGGCTTACAGGCTCTATAACCAGGCGGCTCTCAAACTTCCCTTCGATTTCCGCGAAATCCAGATATATTTTCATCGGCATTTGCCTTTGATACAGGCTTAGAATCTCTCCATTGTTTTCTATCCATTCGCCCTCCTCTTGAGTCAAAACATAAAAAGCCTTTACAATTTCTGGTTCTATTTTTACAAGAGGCTGGTTGTTTCTATCCTTAAGCATATAGCGAAAAGCATGATTCCAATTCAAAAGAAGATTATAAAAATCTTCTGTAATCATATAGTCTCCACGCTCTAAAACTGGCACAATAGCAATGATGGGAATATTCAATTCCATAGCAATAGGAATTCCTGAGTCGCTCTTTTGGTCTACCTTAATTGTGAGATATGTAGGCAAATTTTTTTCTTTCCAGGTCTCTTTTTTTTCAAAATATACATTTTGTCCCAAATGCCCTAATTTTTTGAGAAAATCAAAAGATATTATAAAGCCAATTTCAGAAAAAGGAGACTTCATTTCTTCCTTGCTAAAAAAGCGCACACTTCTACCTTGAATATCTACCAAACTATATGGTTCATTATCAGGAATCGTACATCCCTGTATAGAACTAGAAGAAATTCCCGTTGTTTTCCCAGACCCAACAAAAGAAACCAAAGTCGGAACTCGCTTATGAAAGGATTGTATACCAGAAAGCCTTAAGATTTTTGATTCTATTTCTGATAGATCTTGCAATAGAGTATCTTTAGGTTTAAAAATTTCTATACGCAAAGGCAGTTTATTTAGAATGGATTCACTATAGTTTTTAAAAGCATATAAAAGGCCACTCAAGGAAATCAAAATCAACATTGTTGCTGTAACAGACAAAACATTGAGTAAGGAAAAAATGCGGTCTTGCCTGTTCTCTACTGCTTTCCAACTATAACTTAGCATATATTTTAGCTTCAAGTTTCTTCCTCCGATTTAAGAACGGATAAGAATGTCTGCATCGCTTTTTACAGCCATTCTAACTGGGAAAAAAGTCACTAAAAGGCAAAAAACAATTCCAAAGATAAAAACTATTGCCAAAAAAAGGGGGGGAAGATTGTACCATACTATGTCTGGCATAATAAATTCTTTTTGAATAAAACAGCTCATTTGCACACCAGCCCATGCTCCTAGCCCAGAACCAAACAGTGTTGACATAGTGCTAATAAGCGCGGCTTCAAAAAGAAAAATTCTGTATACCAAAAATTGAGACGAACCGCAGGCTTTTAAAATTCCTATTTCTTTTAGCTTTCTCAGGATAAGTGCCTGGAATGTCGAAAAAAGGATCACACCTGAGAAAAAAAACATGACAAGGCAAATACCACCTGCTGATGCCATAAAAAAGATTTCTTGCTGTTGGTAGTCTTTCAAATAATCTTCCAAAACACAATCTGCCTTAAGCCCTAAAGATCTTACGTGATGAAGCAAAGGAAGTAGAGTGTTTCGATTCATGGCATACAAAGTAACATGAGAAGGAGGAGGAAAAGGCAATTCTTTTTCCAAGGGATTTGTCATCCCAGGCTCTGGATCTGAACCAGGAAAAAGCGGATTTTTATTTCTATCCCATAGATAAGGACGAAATTCATTGCGCCAGGTATAGCCGAAAATCGTATAGCAATCCTTTGTAACAAAGTACCTTCCATTTTCGCTTTCTGGCAGGATGCCCAACAAGGGCAAAGAGACAATCAGGGGTATTGATGTTAGCTTATCTTCCCGTGCCATAATTTGGAGATGGGATGGAAAAGCTATATTCTGCCATGTTTCTGGTTTATCAGGGGATGCTGCTGCTGGCAAATACCCTAGCTGCTTCATGATAACAAAAGGCACGATGATGCCTAGCTCATTGTAAGGAGTATTTAATTCTTTCTTGCTTTTGAATCTGATGGCTGACTTACTTCTGAAGTCCTGGAATGTTTCCATCAGAGGGTCTTCCATGTCGATTGTCCTGCCGCCTATTCCATCATACAAACGCCCTTGTTTGTCATAAAACAAAAAAATAGTCGGAGTCCACCATGCAGTCGAGGAAACTCCAGGAAGCTGAGAAATTTTTTGCCTTAGCTCATCGGAAATATTTTTTTCTTCATGAGACGTAACTTCCAGGCTTAAACCAAGCTTATCCATCATTTTTTCGCCATTTTCTTTGAAGGCAAAAAAAGCTCCTGCCAGCAAAACTAAAACAGCCGTGGATATCCCAATTGCTATTAAGTTGATTAAAGTAAAAGGCCGATTAGAAGAATGCCATAGATCATGCCAGACATACCGAAAAATATATCTTCTTTTCATATAATGCACTCTCTATAAAGGAAAAATAGGATTAGTATAAAAATTCATTTATCTCATGATAGCAAATGAACATGAATATACCAATAAAAATTATAAGACATCGTGCCATTTCATGGAAATTTTTATCTTCGTAGTGCCAATATCTACATATCATTTTGCCAAGTTTTAATTTGTGTCCATTCACAGAATAACTCTCACCACTTAAGAGCCTATCCGAAAAATCCTTTTGGCTGCAAATTTCGAGGCATCCCTGATAGCTTCGTCGAAAGTGACAAAATTGTCCTCAGAGTAGCTACGGCTACACTTGCGGCAATTTTGTCACTTTCTCCTCTCTCTCCGAGTGCCTCAAAATCGCCTAAAATTATTTTTTGGATAGGCTCTAAATGCATTTCCAAAAAAATGCTTGTTGGAAACTTTCCAGCTTGCCTTTTTTCTATTGCTTTGATAGACTATGATAATCATATTAAGATTCTTTTCCTTTATTGTTAGCCTATTAAGGAATCCTTTTTGTTTTGTTCTTTTTCTTATAAAAAAATGTTTTTGGTTGTTTTTTTTCTTTCTATTGCTTTATCCTTGACTTTGGGCCGCTATACGGTTTCTTTGGGAAATGTATTTTGGGATATACAAAGATATTTACAAGGCAATCTTGCATTCCAAGATCTTTCTCCTGATTCTCATGTCATTCTCATACGCATTCCCAGGATTCTTATGGCTATCCTGGTGGGAGCTTCGCTATCGGCTTCTGGTATGGTATACCAATGTTTATTTCGCAATCCCCTTGTTTCTCCTGATATACTAGGAATCTCTCCAGGGGCTTGTCTGGGAGCTGCCATTGCCATTCTTTTTTCCTATCGGCATCCTTTTATGATTCAAAGCTGTGCCTTTTTTTTTGGCATTCTTGCGGTTTTTTTTACATATAGGCTCGCCCTTTTTAGTGGCGGTCATACGGTAATTATGCTTGTGATGTCAGGTATTGTTGTATCATCCTTTTGCACTGCTTTGCTTTCTCTTATAAAATACACAGCCGATCCTTATAGCCAATTGCCTGCCATTGTTTTTTGGATGATGGGAGGACTTCATCAGGTGGGATGGAAGGAATTGACTTTCGCACTTCCTTTGGTTTCTCTAGGTTTGGGGATGATCTATCTTTTAAGGCGAAATCTCAACTTGCTTTCTTTGGGAGATGAAGAAGCTAGATCTTTGGGAATGAACGTGGCTTTGATGCGTCTTATTTTTATTGTTTTTAGCACAGTGGTTGTGGGTGCAACGATTTCCATAACAGGAGTTGTAGGATGGATTGGTCTTGTGATCCCGCACATCAGCAGGATTACAATAACAAGCGACCACACAGTATCCCTGCCATGGGCCATGGGAATAGGGGCTTGTTTTCTCCTTCTGATTGATACCCTTGCTCGTACCATAACGCCCCAGGAAATTCCTATAGGGATTATCACTGCTTTGATAGGTGCTCCCTTTTTTGCCTATTTGCTAATCTTTAGAAAAGAAAGAGGTTGGGGCAAATGGTAAAGGTAGAAAATCTTTCTTTTTCCTATGAAAAAGATTCCTTGCTTCTGGACAATCTAAGTTTGTCTTTTTTGCCAGAAAAAGTTTCTGTTATTCTGGGAAGAAATGGAGCAGGAAAATCCACTTTGCTCAAATGTCTATGTAAGGCATTGATCCCGCAACAAGGGAAAGTCTTTCTTCATGGCAAGGATATTGCCTTATGGAATGAAAAACAAATCGCAAAAAAAATAGCTGTGGTTCGCCAGGAATCCCATTATATTTTTCCCTATACGGTTTTAGACATTGTGCAAATGGGACGCACCCCTCATCTAAATTTTCTTAGCATTCTCTGCGATGAAGATAGAAAGATTGCATACAATTCTTTAGAAATGGTGGGAATGAAATCTTTTGCCCATCGCAAAATACAAGAATTAAGTAGTGGAGAAAAGCAAATGGTACTTCTGGCAAGAGCATTGTGCCAATCTCCTGAGGTTTTGCTTCTGGATGAACCAAACACCCATCTGGATTTAAACAACCAATGGAATCTGCTTAGCCTGCTCTCTCGCCTTTGCAAAGAAAAAAAATGGACTGTGGTAGCTGTGATCCATTCGCCAGAGATTGCCTATTGGCTGGCAGACTATGTATTCATGCTCCATAAGGGAAAACTGGCTTTTTCTGGGCCGACCAGAGAGGTTATGATAGAAAAAAATCTTTCGACAATCTATGAAATGCCCATGAAAATTTACGCTTTACAAGAAAAGCACATTGCCCTTGTCCCTGATTTGAAGCTGTAAAAATCCTCACTATAACGATCGCTGATAAATCTTGTAAAAAAGTCGAATATTCTGCTGATACAGTATCATAAGGAATAAATTTATGAGAAAATTTTTTTTTGTATTCTTTTGTTTTTTTTCTGTTATATTTGCCCAAAATCCTGAAAAAACAATAGAGGATATATTGCCTTATCCTTTGGAAAAATTCCAGCAGCAGGAAATTCTGGAAGAAAAAATCCAGAATTCTATGGTGCAGATTTCTTGTTATTCCACGCCTCTGGTTGATTTGGTAGAGGAATGGAAAACTATGATAGAAATCCCTATTGTCATTTCTTCCCAAATCTATTTGTACAGAAATGACCAGCAGTTGCGCATTAGCCTCAATACAGAAGAAATCAAATTCCAAAAAGCTTTGGAGCTTGTTACAAGATATCTGGATTTAATTTACTATATAGACCAGGATGTTCTTATGATTGCTCTGCCTGGCTCAAAGCCATCCGAAGATACAGATAAAAGGCTGTGGAATGGCTTAAAAAATGCGCGAAGCAAATATGAATCCCAAAAAACAGAAACCAACACAACCAGCAGCATACAAGAAACCTTAAACAAAACCATAAGCCTGGAATTGAGTTCTGGTTCTTTGGACAAAATAGCCAGAGGATTAGAAGATTCTATACAATCTCCTGTTCTTGTGGATCTCAGGCTGAACGATTTTTTCGCAAAAGAAAACAAAAAAGAATTTTTCCTATCGGCAAGAGAGCAAAAGCTCCAAGAAATATTAGACCAGTTTTGCCGATCCTATAATATAGCTTGGATTGTAGAAGGCAATGCCATCTATTTTTCTTTGCCAGAATACATTGCGCCCATGCAGGCTTCCCAGGAGAAAAAGAAAAAAGAAGACGAGCGCGTTATGGGTTTATGGAAAAGCTCTCTGAACGCGAGGATACTTTTGCCTTTAGCCAGGTATTCTCTGCCTCAAATCATCCAATATCTCAAAAGCCAATGGCGTGTGGATCTGATTGTAGAGCCAGAAATATGGCAACGAGACATTGTCTATAGCTTTAAGGAAAAAAGTCTGTCTCTGAAAGAATTGCTGGATATTCTAGCTCAAGAAAACCAGGCAGTTTATATCTTAGGAGAAAATAATATCGTATATCTGATTCAAGAAGGAAACTGATATCATCTAATCCATTCCGCTAAAGTTTGCTTCTATTTTTTATGACCACATAAAACTTTAGAATAGGTTACCGCTAAATAGGAGAGTTTTTATTAAATTATGTTGCTGGAACTTAAGGTACAAAATCTTGCCATTATTGAATCCATAGAAATCCGCTTTGCCCCTGGTCTCAACGTTCTTACAGGAGAGACGCTTGCGGCTTTGGATTTGTTGTTAGGCGGGCGCAGCGATAAAGATTTGATTCGAACAGGAAAAGAAGAGGCTTGGGCTGAGGCAATCTTTGAAATGGATGAAGCTTTAAGCCAATTGCTCAAAAAGCTAGATCTTCCCTTTGAGCCACAAGAGCCTCTTTCCATCAGAAGAGTTATCCAAAACAATGGAAGATCTCGGTCATATATTAATTGTGTGACTGTGCCTGCCCATGTTTTAAAGCAAATTGCGCCCTACCTTTTGGATTTTGGCCGCCAACACGAGCAGAGCATTCTTTTAAGTGCAGAAAAGCATCTGGAGCTTTTGGATCGCTATGGAATGCTGACAAAACAAAGAAATGAAGTCCAGGAAGCGTATGAGAAAATCAAGAAGCTGGCGCAGGAATACGAAGATCTGCGATCTCAGGTTTCCTACAGAGCAGACCGCAATGCTTTTTTACAATTCCAACTCCATGGTATTTTAAAAGTAGATCCCCAGGAAGGCGAAGAAGAAGAACTCAACGCAGAGCTAAAAAGGCTAATAGGCATAGAAGAAAGACGCAAGCTTGCGCAACAGGCAGCCCGTATTCTGGACGCACAGGAAGATTCTATAAAAGAAAACCTGAACCATGCCATCACTCTGGTAAAAAAACTAGCATCAGGCGACCCTGCTTTGAACCATGTTTTAGAAGATCTGGAAAATTCTTTGATTTCCATAGAAGAGGCAGGCAGCAGTTTGCAAACCTACCGCCAGAACATGAGGCTGGATAGCGAGAAAATCAAGGAAATCCAAACACGCCTGGATGAAATCATCACCTTGCAGCATCGCTATGGCGGAAGCTTTGAATCTATGATGGCAAGGCGCAAAGAAATGGAAAAAGAGCTAAAGGTTCTTGAAGAAAAAGAGAAAAAGCTGCAAAAGATTGGCCCTTATATCGAGCAGGGAAAATCACAGCTTTACAAGCTTGCTTTGCCTTTGAGCCAGAAGCGAAAAGAAATAGCGAAAAGCCTGTCTATGCAGATCTGTCAAGAGCTAGCTGATCTGGCGATGGAGCAAGCAAAGTTTGAAACCCGTTTTTCTGATTTCGCGTCTCAGGAAAATGCAGGTATAGTATACAGTGATCCTGAGAAACAAGGACAGTCCTTTACTATTGGCCCTTATGGGCTTGAGCAGGCGAGCTTCTGGATGTCCGCAAATGTTGGAGAAGAATTGCGTCCTTTGCAAAATGTCGCGTCAGGAGGAGAATTGAGCAGAATTCTTCTGGCACTCAAGCATGTCCTCTCGAAAGTACTTTCTGTGCAAACCTTTGTTTTCGATGAAATCGACTCTGGTGTTTCGGGCACTGCTGCTGCTTTGATTGCTCAAAAGCTCCGAGACATTATCCAGAAAGGACAAAATTCTGCCCAGATTATTTCTATCTCTCATACTCCTCAAATCGCGGCAACAGCAGACTGCCATTTCTACGTGGAAAAGAAAACAAAAGAAAACCGAACCATGACCGAAGTTCGTCTTTTAGATTATGAGCAGAGAATACAAGAAATCGCCCGCATGCTCTCTGGCGGACACTCCCAGGAAGCAGCTCTGGAACTCGCAAGACAGATGGTTAAAAAATAAGGCTATGAAAAAGTAAGGTTTATCTTAATTTTTGTTCTGGTCAAAATGCTTTTGAAAATAAATATATAAAAGTTACGACTTGTGCTAGTTGGAAAAACTATTGATATATTGATATAACTTATTTTAAAATAATGACTTCTTTACCCCGTAGGGGTTGCATATACCAGC
>JABWCH010000480.1 GCA_013359215.1 Candidatus Brocadiia bacterium
AAAAAAATCGCCGGCCCTGCCTACGGCAGGGAAAAGGGTAAAAGAATAAAAGAGCTAAAGGTTAAGGGGTCAGAGGTGTCCTGAGACGAAAACCCAAATCGCCGCCGCGGAAGCCAGGGCTGTAGCCGTAGCGATAAGCCGACCGACAGTCCTGGGCATCGTAGAGCCAACTGCCCCCGCGGCAAACACGCTTGGAGCATCCGGTTGGGTCTAGCCGTACATAGTCCAGTACATGCCCTAGCCCTACATCAGCAGGGTAATCTGCCTTCCAGTCCGTACACCATTCGTATACATTCCCTAGCATGTCATGCATGCCCCAAGGGTTTGCATCCTTCAGCCCTACTTCACGTATACGTCTCTCGCTGTTCTCCCAATACCATGCCATGCTTCCTGGATAATCCACATCCCCCTGGTATGTCCTATACGTCACCCCGCTTCTACATGCGTACTCCCACTCTGCCTCTGTAGGAAAATTCATGCCTGTTTTGTTGCAGAATTCCTGGCATTCCTCCCAGGATACTGTTTCCACAGGGGCTTTGTTTCCTGCATCCTTAAATCGAGAAGGGTTGTATTTCATGACAGCCGTCCACTGTCCCTGGGTTACTTCATACTTGCCTATGTAGTATGGCTTGCTGATGAGTACCTTGAAGTTTTCAGAATCGCCCATAAAAAACTTCCCTGGCGGCACGAGGCAAAACGTAAAGTCCGCGCCGTTTTTTCTGATGGTCTTTTCTTCAGGCAAGCCTTGCTGTTCTGCGTACCATTTTCTGTATGCTGCTGAAAGCTCTGCCTGCTTTTTCCAGTCTTTTTTTGTCCAGGTTGGTTCTGTAAAATCTATATATTTCCGTTTCCAGCATTTTGCCCATTCGTCTTCTTGCCACTCTTTTGGTCTTGTAACAGGAAAGCAGGTGCCTTCCATGGCATACCAGGCATATACCATACTTCCTGCTTTTTCCCAGAGGGCTTTTTCGGCTATTGGTTTTCCCTTGATTTCATGGATTGTCCAGAGCCTGCATACCTCTGGGCCTGTGAGGTCATTGATCTTGCCTTCTTCTATGTCATTGTAGTCCTCTGGCCTCGGATAGGCAAAGTCTTGGATCTCTTCGGTCTTTTCCTGGTATTCGCTATCAAAGAAGGCTTTCTTTAATTCCTTGTAGGCTTGCTGGTTGTGGTTCTCGTTTTCCTTGAGCTTATTGTATATGAGCTTAAAGGCTTGTCCTTTCTTAATTTTCTTGAGCATCGCTATGGCATTTTTCTTGTTGCTTTCGCCCAGGCTTTCATAGCGTTCCAGGATATGCTTGCAGGCTGCGGCTGGCATGGTTTCACACTTGGACAGAATTTCGCTCAGCTCGTTTTCCATGCCTGGTCTTGTTTTCCAGAGATGCAGCAATAAGGTCATAGCCTTTTCGTCTGGCAAAAGGCTGAGGATCTTTTCTTTGGCCTTTTCCTTGAGATGAGCTACCTTGAGGGCTTTTTCATATAGGGGCCAGTGGATCATTTTTGCATCCATTTCTAATATGCTGGCCTGCCCTTCTTGTTTTTCCCATAGCATGGCTGCCAGAAGCTGCCTGTCTTCTTCTGGGAGCTTGCTGGCTATTGTATTCCATATATCTTGGCTCTTGCCGTTTGCTACGATTTCTCCTAGCAGAAGGTACTTCATCCCTGATGAGAGCTTTTTGTAGTATTCTGCCAAATCTGCATATAGCTTCAGGTCTTGCCCTACCCATTTGCCTAGCTTCTGGATTGCCTGGCTTGCATAAACGCCTTTTCCTTTTTCTTCCAGAAATTGGAAGATGCCTTGCTTCCCCTTCTCGCGCCCTTTTTCATAAAGCGTTTCTATGCTAATATGGCTTTCGTTTATCATGGCTAAACAGAGAACAGCTAACTCTTTTCGCCATGCTTTGTCCGCATCTCCATGCTCTAGTATTTTCTCCCATCTTTCGCCTGAAAGCTTTTTTTTATTAATGCTTTTTACTATGGATGCCTTTTTTTTGTATCCCAGGCGTTCCATAGCATTTTCATAGTACATAGATTCTACAATGGCACGGCATTTCTCCAAAACTTCTTCTTCCTTGTTTACATAGGTCGCGATGGATTGTATGATTTTGCTATTCCTTGCAGAATCCATTACCTTGATATCCACCTGATAGTGTAGCGTTCCTTCTAACCCTTTTTTCATTACCCAACCTAAAATCTCCTGGGGTGTGGTATCCTCTGTGGCTATTTTCCCCTTTATCTCCGCGCTATCTTTTCCCGATTTATTCAATTTGTCCACCATTTCTTCCACTTTTTGTATGTATTTTTTTGGCAGAATCAAATCGTATTCTTCGGTTAGCTCAAAGTATTCTATCAATTTGTTGAGTATCATCAATTCAGGCACTTGGGGTCTTTGCTTGCACATGAGTACAACCAGCTTTTTTCTGGCCTGGGATGCAGGGATTTCTTTTTTTTCCTCTTTGAATTTATCGAATCCTTCTTGGATTGCCTGATGCATAGTTTGGTGTATGTCGCTGCCTTCTTTTTTTATGTTCAAAATTTTTTTTATTTTCATGTTTTCCTGGATTGCCAGTTCCAGAAGGCTATAGTAGACTTTGTAGTGGTAGTTTTCGCCCCTTTTTTCTACTACAAAGTACATCATGGGAATGAGAATGGACTCAGGGATATCTATTTTCCCTTCCTCTGCAAGCGTTCCCAAACTTTCGTACAGTGCTTGCTGGTCTATGAAATCTTCATATATCTGTAAATCATAGTCTATTGCTCCTCCTTCCTTGAGTTCCATCAACACTGTATTCAGATGACCATGGTATGCTTTTTGGTCTTCAATGTCAGGCAGAACTATGGATGTTACCATTTTTTTTGGCATCTGCGCCTGCGCTGTGAGCATGATAGCCGCTACGAAAAACACTATCCATACTTTCATCTTGGTTTCTCCCTTTGAAGAAAAAATGTCGTAATCGTAATCTTTAGCGATGAGAATTAAATAACTTCCCCATTTTTAATTGAATACAAGACAGCTTGTTATGTAAATTTTACTTCTGTGTATCCCTAAATTAAAGGGAAA
>JABWCH010000102.1 GCA_013359215.1 Candidatus Brocadiia bacterium
TTAAATAATAGGAGTTACGCAAAGAGATTTTTATTTGGGGGAAAATTTTTGTAAAAATTTTCCCCCAAACCCCCTTTAAAAACTTTTATATATTTATTTCCCAAGTGCTTAGGCATTTAAAAAGAAGAATCTAAAACCACAAGACATAAAAAAAACTGCATATACTTTTTGGAGTATACGCAGTTTTTTTCTTTCAGGAAAGAAAAATTTGATAAGGAAAGGAGAGATTTTGCAAAGTAGCGGTAAGGCTATTTCTTTTTTGCTATGAATCGATAGGTAAAGCCAAGAGCTATCAATGCCATCCAGAATGTTCCTGGTTCTGGGACAGGGGGAGCGACAGTATGGCTATCAGGAACAATGATATGATTGTATAATGTTCCATTGGCTACTGGGTCTGTTGGATCAAGCGTAGTAAATCCAGCGTTATAAACTGTATTGATGACACCAGAAGTCGCGCCGCATTTTGCGTAGAAATCACCCCAAACTGGAACTCTGTCAGAATCAAAAACTAAAGTTACTGTTGTGGAATTTATAGCAGAATCGAATTTGATCCCATATAAATCCTCTGGCATATAAGGATTAGGATTGCTTCCGCTGGCATGAGTATCGATAGTGACATCGTCAACCCATCCAAGGGGTTGTGTGATTACATTAAAAAGATTTGCTAATGTAAAGGCAGGGCCAAGGCTACCATCGGATGCTTCGATGATCCAGTGGCTGATTGCCTTTGTGGCAGTGACTAATCTATATTCATAGTGCCACAGTCCAGATGTGGTTGTGTCATCTACTTGCCAGCTTATGCTGGTAAGGGGATTATTCCAAAAAGCCGTAGCTATCAAGCTCCCATCAGAAACAGAAAGACTGCCGCTGTAGCTGGCAGCATTTAAATCAAAACTAACGAGCATCAAGAAAGCGAATACAAATAAATATATTTTTTGGTATTTAAGTTCCATATTAATTTCCTCTTGGATATATATAATATTATTATTTTCTTTTAAATTAAGAAACTTTTTCTATATATATTTTAGTATATAAATACCAAAATTACAAATTAAAATATAAAATTTTTTTTTTTATTCTAACAGAAGTTTCCGTGACTGAACAAAAGAGAATAAATACAAAGATTAGCAAAAATATAGAAGATGCAATCGCTTTCTATGATATAAGTTATGTTATCTAAATTTCACCATGAAGGACACGAAGAACACAAAGAAGAAGACAAAATGTTATTTTTTTTGTAATAGTCAAAATGATCCTGTGCAATTAGATTTTTGCAGAAAAAGCAAAGATTTTTATCACGAATAAGAGACTGTCCATTACTCAAGGATAAGAAGAGCGTAGTGCAAGCCTTCTGTAAGGAATCAAAAACAGTACAGCCTGGCAAATCAAAAAATTGGATTCGACTCTTGGGCCTGGCGCAAAAATAAAAATGGGATACCTGTTTTTTTGATTCCTGAAAGAAGGCTTACACGGAGCGATCGCTTCAGATAAAACCCGCTTGCTTTTTGGGTTAATACAAGCTATTTTTTTTAAGATATTTATAACTTAACACGTATTAGGCTGTAGCTAATTGGTGATTTAGTTATAACTTAACACGCATGATGTCTAGGTTTAAGTTTACGTTTATTCTGCACTTCCGAAATTATTGGATTGCACACTGCTTATCGTTTAGCATTCAAAGCAGGACGTTTGGCTATGCGCTGCGCAATAGGGATTTCTAGCGGTTTATCAGGTTTGGAGTTATAATCGAAATTTTCGAGTTTGACCTGTTCAATGGGAATCTTGATGGCGCGCTCAATTTCACAAAAATCTTTCAATTCATTTGCAGAAACAAACGTATAGGAATAGCCTGTCATATTGGCACGGGCAGTACGACCAGCTCGGTGAACATAGTCTTCAACAACATGAGGAACATCAAAGTTGATGATGTGCGAAACAGCTTCTACATCAATGCCACGGGATGCTATGTCTGTGGCAACCAAAACTCTGACTTTGCCATTGCGGAAGTCTTTAAGAGCTTTAGTACGCTGAATCTGGCTACGATTGCCATTGATAAAATCAGTAGCAACATTTTTGCGCTCCAAAAACTGGGCTAGCCGTTTGGAGCGATGCTTTGTGCGAGTAAAAATGATAGCACTTCGAATTTCATATTGATCTAGTATATTGATCAGCAGTTCCTGTTTTAGATTATCATTGACTCTAAAAGCCTTATGTTCAATGCCTGTAGCAGTGAGATGAGGACGTTCAATATCTACTGCGACAGGGTTGTTCAGGATATCTTTTGAAAGAGCTACAATGGGCGCAGGAAGTGTTGCCGAAAAAAATAGTGTCTGTCGCTTGGCATTTGATGGCAAAACTTTTAGAATCCGTTTTATATCAGGCAAAAAACCCATATCTAACATGCGGTCAGCTTCATCCAGTACGAGATATTCAAGATGTGGCAACTTGGCATAACTCTGATTGAAATGATCAAGAAGCCGACCAGGGCAGGCGACCATGATATCAACGGCTTTTAAAAAAGCTGTTTTTTGTGGAATCATACTGACACCGCCAAAAATTGCAGCGCAACGAAGATTAGTGTACTGTGCCAGATCATGGAAATGCTGGCAAATCTGTGCAGCTAGTTCGCGGGTTGGAGCAAGAATCAATGCCCGCGTGCGTGGGGTAATCCGTCCAGTATTTTTCTTTTCTCTTTCATGGCTAGCGATAATACGATGCATTATGGGCAGAAGAAATGCGGCTGTTTTGCCACTGCCTGTCTGGGAGCTCGCAATCATGTCAGAGCCTTGGATTACAGTATGTATGGTTTTTTGCTGAATCGGTGTTGGGGTAGTAAACCCGATGCATGTTATGCTTTTTTGCAGGTCAGGATGCAGTGTTGAAAAAACTGAAGTATGATGAATATCATTGTTTGAAGGCTGATCGATAGTTTTTTCGATATTATTGATACTATTGGGGCACGAGCCTATTTCTGTCTTTTTAGTCAAATCAATCTTGGTGATATTTTTTTGTGATTTCTGTCTTCTGGAATCTCTAAAACGTATACTCATTAAATATTTCCATTTCTTTGTTTATATAAAATAATATCTTACTATATTTTTGCAGATTTTTGCACAAAGAACACAAAAAGCACAAAAAAATATAAGCTATTATCTAATATATAGTTATATTTTTGTGCTTTTTGAGATATTTCGTGTTTTTTGTGTTAAAATGTAATGATATAATTTATTGGATTATAATTAGTTAAAAAAATCTGCAAAACTATAGTATGTTATGCTTTGCGTAATTTTTTCATGATGAAACTTTAGGCTTTCCCAAATGCCTATTCTTGATTCAACAAGAAAAGCTTATTTTCAATTTTTTTTCTGTATCCAGAAAAGACTGGATGGTTTACCTTTTCAAGAGACTTTTTTAAAATGGGTAAACATTCTTCCCCATTGAAATTCAAAAGTGCCTTCAAAGACTCTTTTACAACAAGAGAATTAGTGTCATCCAAAGCTTTTTCTATTGCCTTTAATCCATCAGGATAAGACAAGACACCCAATGCCTTGATCGCGCTAAATCTCAAATCAAATGTATCATCGTCCTGTAGTTCATCTGCTATATCAATATTTTTTTTTAGGGGAATGGGCAAGCGACAATAAAGATTTGAAATGGCCATAGCTGCTTTAGGATGGTCTAAATTTCCCAGGGTTTCTATAACAGACCGCTGAAAAGATCTTGTGCCTTTTTCCATATTTTGAATCAGAGGATCGAGAGATGGCTTGCCAATTTTGACAAGAGTTTGAGAACAAAGCATCCTGCCTGTAGAGCCAATCGAAGGATGAGACATAGTGTAAAGAATATAAGGGACAGCATCGCCCTTTAGATAGGAAAGCTCCTCTTTAGCCTGCTCCCAATACCTGGCAACATCTTCATCTCTGTCCGCCAAAGCGATTTTTTTCTTCCCACCATAAAAGAACTTGAGCATAAAAATACAAATCGCCTCGCTTCCCGCTGAACCCAATTTTAAAATTTTTTCTCTGGCTTCTTTCCATTCAGGCTTTTTATTCCCTCTATAAAAGACGGAAAGCCAATCTCTTAGATTTTGGCGGTCTTCAGGGGAAATCTTGTTGGGTTCTGAATGCTGTTTGACTTGAATTTCCACAGGAGAAACAGAATCTTCTTTTGCGGATAACAAAGGACGGCTGCTTTGGCAGCCAATGAAAAGCAAAACAAAAAAAACAATTCCCAGATAACATTCGCACTTCATATAGCTTTCCTTAGATTTTTTTTATTATTGGATGTCAAGACCTCCTGTTAGTTTGCTTTCCAGGAGATCACCTCTTTTAGCTATGTATTGAATAGATTCGTAGACTTCTTTATAATTCAGACTCGAAAAAGGGAAACTTTCTGTTATTACATAATAATCCTGATTTTCAATTTTGGCTATGCCAATTGCCCCATAAGGCATAACAGGATTCATCCTCAAAAGAATGCGGTCTTTCTGAACATCGTCGGCGCGGGCGCAGATAGTGCCAATGCTCAACATAAAATAATTGCCTTCTCCTTGTTGTATACAGTTAAGAACAACATTTTGCTTTCGTCCGTAAGGAAGCTGAACTCGCAAAATATAGCCGCTGGAACTTTTTTTATAAGAAATCTCCGAATTTTTAGAAATTTCCTGTATTAAAGTTTCCAGCTTGCTTTGTTCTGCCTGCCTTTTTTTTTGGATGGAAATTTGCCTGTTATAAGACTGAACTAAAGTTTCTTGGGCAAAAATTTGTGTTCTAGTATGAGAATTCTCTATAGGCAAAGCAATATCTATCAAAATGGCTTCCTGGGAATTTTCATAGCATATACCAGTATCGAACCATAAACGTATAGGATTGAGATCCCGATATAAGGAAAAAAGAATGCCTCCTTCCCCTTTTTCACCCTTGTTCAAGACTTTATCATAGTAGTCTTCTGACGGTAAGGATTTATTCAGATACCCATCGGCATCTTCTAAATAAAAACAACTATACGAAATGGGCTTTGCCTCAGACCCTGAGTAAAAAACAGAAATATTGATATATATTATATCTTTTTCATTTTTTAGCTCTTTATTTCGAATCCATTGGCTGCATTTCCCTTTCTTTACAACCATATCTCCTTGCAAAAACTCTATAATATTGAATTGATAGCATTCTTTGATTGTATCTAAAGTCATTTTCATTTTATTTTCCCTTAGAGAGCAAATCTCTTATAGGATGTTCTGTGAAAAATTAAGATGATATTTTAGAGCTTTAAACTTTGAGCGACATTAAAAACTCTGCGTTACTGCTGGTTTTTCTAATCTGTTCTTTTAATTTTTCCATGGCATCTATGCTATCTTTTTGTTCGTTTATAACTTTTCTTAAAATCCACATTCTTTTGAGTTCGTCTGGATCTACAAGAAGCTCTTCTTTTCTTGTTCCTGAAAGCTGTATATCCAAAGCAGGAAAAATTCTTCTGTCTGATAGCCTTCTGTCCAGATGAAGTTCCATATTGCCAGTACCCTTGAACTCTTCGAAAATCACTTCGTCCATTCTACTTCCTGTATCGATCAATGCGGTTGCAAGAATTGTAAGGCTTCCACCTTCTTCTATATTTCTTGCTGCACCAAAAAATCTTTTTGGCTTTTGTAAAGCAGAGGCATCAATACCACCTGTCAAAATCTTTCCAGAATGAGGAGCTTCACTGTTGTAAGCACGACCTAACCTTGTAATAGAATCCAGAAGGATAGCAACGTCTTTACCATATTCAACCATTCTTTTTGCTTTTTCAACTACCATTTCAGCAACTTGTATATGCCTGCTGGCAGGCTCATCGAATGTAGAGCTAATGACTTCGCCTTTAACAGATCTTTGCATGTCTGTCACCTCTTCAGGGCGTTCATCAATCAAAAGGACGATCAAATAGATTTCAGGATGGTTTTGGGTAATCGCATTAGCAATCTTTTGCAGCAAAACAGTCTTTCCTGTCCTGGGAGGAGCAACGATCAATCCTCTTTGTCCTTTTCCAATAGGAGTGATCAAGTCTATGATCCTCATATCAGTTTCTGTTGGGACTGTTTCTAAGATAATTCTTTCTTGTGGGTGCAAAGGGGTAAGGTCATCAAAAAGGCTTTTTTCTGTTAGCTTTTCTGGATCTTCATAGTTGATAGCTTCTACTCTTAAAAGAGCAAAGTACCTTTCGTTTTCTTTTGGCGGTCTTATCTGGCCCGAAACGGTAGCTCCTGTTCTAATACCAAAACGGCGTATCTGGGAAGGAGAGATATATATATCGTCTGGACAAGGAAGGTAATTGTATTCGGGAGATCTCAAAAATCCAAAGCCATCTGGCAGAACTTCCACAACACCTTCCCCATACATAAGACCATTCTGCTTGACTCTTTCTTTTAAAATTTTAAAGATCAATTCCTGTTTCTTTAATCCTGTATATTCTTTTATGCCTTCCAGCTTGGCTGTATGAAGCAATTCGACCATAGACATTTTCTGAAGCTCTGTGATATGAAGCTCTCCTTTTTTCAAGCTCTCATACATATCTTCATTTTGTATCTGGTCTTCGTCTATATCCTCCATTTCAATCGGCTGTGGTTTTTCTAATATTTGTATTTTTTCTATTGGTTCTACTCTTTTTTTCTTCTCTTCCAATGTATCGCTTTTGGATGCCATACATACCTCCTAAAATAAATAATAAAATTACTAAATCATTTCCTGGATTTTACTCCAGACAACATGGACGGTTTGCAAAGTTTCTGCCATATTCCCTTTGTTAGGAACAATAAAATGGGCAGCTTGTTTTTTAATCTCAATATCTTCCTGGAATTTTTCTCTCAAGATAACTTCGGACTCTTCCCAGTTTCGATTTTGGAAAGCTCTTTGCTGTCTAAGAGACAAAGGCGTGTCGATAAACACAAGAATATCGCAAATATCTTTTAGCCCATTTTCCCACAAAAGGGCTACATCCAGAACAACTATTTTATGGTTTTTCTGAGATAGCTTTTGTAAACGCTGAAAAATACGTCTTCTCAAAATTGGATGCACAATTTTTTCTAGCTTGATTAGATCAGGGCTTTTCTTGCCTTTTTCGCCACTGAACACTATTTTTCCTAAAGCTTTACGATCTATTTCTCCTTTGATAAGAAGGCTATCTCCCCACAACTTCACAATGCTTTCTTTTACACGTTTATATTCTAAAATTCGATGAGCCATGCTGTCAGCTTCAATGAGCTGCGCTCCTAACGTTTCGAATATTTTTCCTATTGTGCTTTTCCCAGAAGCGACTCCACCCATCAAACCAATAATGAAAAGTTTTTTTTTCTGCTTTAAAAATTCATTGATCGTTTGCATGAAATTGTCCTATGTGCTTTTCTGAAAAAAATCCTGCCAGCATTTGCCCGACGTTATATCTACAGGCAGTGGCAAGAAACTAAGAGCTGCTTCCTGCATTTCCTTGCGTACCAAACCAATAAACTTTTCTTTTTCACATTCTAAAACTTCAAAGATCAGAGCATTGGTAATGGAAGCAAAAAAGAAAAAAGAAAACATGCTTTCCTCTCGTTTTTGGTCAATACGGAGGATAGCTCGTTTCAAAATATCCCAAAGAGAACCTTCTAAAAGTGCCTTCCAATGAGCTTCCTGAGAATTTCTCTTTAAATCCTTTTGGGAAGATATAATATCATGAGCGTAGCAAGTCCTGCCTGTAATCATAGTCAAATATCTTTCCTTTTCCAGCTTCTGAATGCTCTCATCGAAAAACTCCTGAACTTCTTTATATTCACAGGCATGCTCTTGAATCCATAAATAAAGATCATCTTTTGGTACTACAATATTTTTTTCAATAGCTTCCAGCAATGGTTCTGAATGAGAAAATTGGGCAAGAATGCGAAGCTCAGGCTGGTTATAGCTTGCCTTTACAAAGATATGCTCAGGCGAAGCAATGCAACACACTGAAACTTCCTTTTCTATCTTTTCCATGTCAGGCAAAGAAGAAACAATTTTTCCTGATGAATGTTTGTTCTGAAAATATTGAGGATGGATTCTACTGGTTTCTAAATGAAGCATATAAGGGAATTTTTCGGAATAAAAATCTTTTATTTTTTCTAATTCTTTATACTCCAAGATCATACCAGGCATCTCGTGGTATTTCTTTAGATCTTCCAGAATAGGAATGCTTACAGAATAGCCAGTTTTTGTTTTTTTGCTTTTAGGAAGTTGTAATTTTTCAAATAAAATATAGGCCAATTGTTTCAGGCTTTTAATCGCAAAGCTTTCGCCTGCAAGTTGAAAAATTTTTTGTTCTAAATTATATGATTTTTCCCGAAACTCTTGAAGGATGATTTCCAGGTTTTGGCGTGAAACCAAAATACCAAAACGTTCCATTTCTGAAAGTATAGGAATTAAAGGGATTTCGCATTCATAAAAGATGGGGTCTAATCTTCTTTCACTAAGCAATTCTGACAATTTTTTTTCTAGCTTTTTCAGCAAGTTTAAATGCATGCCCCAACATTCGCTTTTATTTTCTTTGGAAAAATTCATAGACTCCCCAAGATATTGGAGAGATAGATGTTCTAATGTTTTTTCTGAATTTTCCAGCAAATAAGAAGCCATAGAAATATCAAAGCCCAAAGGCATAAGAAATATTCCCTGAATAGCAAAAGAAGTGTATATAGATTTAAGATTATATCCGCTTTTCTTAGGTCCTTGGAATAAAATAGGATATAATATTTCCAAGACTTTTTTCTGGTTCAGTTGAATATCGTCAAACTCTATATAAGCTGCTTTTTCACCCCAAAGAAAGCCTATACTATAAATTTTTTTACTCCAGCACAAAGATTCAGAGTTATCCTCTATCGCCAGAATAATAGATTCCTGTTGGTTTAACTCAGATACCAATTGGCATAAAGCTTCTTGATTTTCTATCTTTCTTGCAAACGCATCCTTTTGGATTGGGTTCTTTTCTAAAATTTCGCTTAGAAAAGAAAAAAAACCAAGCTGTCTGTATAAGGGCAAAAGCTTTTCTATGTTTCTTTTTTGGACACGATAGTCTTCCAGTTCAAAAAGAATCGGCATATCGTCTTGTACCAAAAAAAGCTTTTTGGACATAAATGCATCTTCTTTATATTTTTCTAAGGTTTTGCGTACTTTTTCAGGCTCTATTTTATCCAAATTTTCATAGAGATGTTCCAAAGACTGCCATTCTTGTATGAGTTGGGCTGCTTTTTTAGGCCCTATACCATTTACTCCAGGAATATTGTCTATTTTATCTCCTGTTAAGGCAAAATAGTCAGGCAATTTGCTTGCAGGTATCGTATATTTTTCTTCTATAGCGCGAGCATCAAGCACAAGGTTCTTTTTAAGGTCAAAAATTTTAATGCCCTCTTGCAGAACCTGAGCAATATCTTTGTCAGGAGTTACAAGATATACATCAATTCCTTTAGCAGATGCTTTTTTAGCCAAGGTCGCCATAATATCATCTGCCTCAAATCCCTCTTTTTCCAAAACACAAATAGGATGTGCTTTCAAAACTTCTTTTATGGTAGAAATCTGCGATCTCATATCCTCTGGCATTTCTTTGCGGTTAGCTTTGTATGCTTCAAAGATCTGGTTTCTAAAAACAGGAGAAGGAAGATCAAAGCACACGGCAAGATATTGAGGCTGTTTTTCGTCAAGTAGCTTATAAATCATCCTGAGAAAGCCATAAATCGCGTTGGTTGGCTTGCCATCAGGGGAGAAGAGTGTGGATAGGCCGTAGAATGCCTGATAACTATAGGCATGTCCATCAATAATATAAAAAGCCTCAGACATAAATACAACATCCTTAGGATTTTTTTTAACAGAGGTTGTTTTGCTAATCTACCTAGAAAAGTTTTATCAAAAAACAATAAAAATTTCCTAGACTTTGCTATAGAGAAGTAAGATTTCGAAGATTTGAGATGGTTAAGGATTGACACACAAAGTTCAATAACGCCATAGAATTCATATTTTCAAGGAAAATTAAGAAAGAAGCATTTAAATAGACAAGATTTGCTGCCTTATGGTATGGTACTATTTTAAAGTGAATCGATAATAATAACTAATAGCTATTCAGAATAGTTGATTTTAAACAATCATTACAACCTTGATTAGCAAATAAGGGTATTGATAATAGAGAGGTCATATAAACGAGGAAATATATTGTTGATTGTATTTTACAATACGTCCAGAAATATGTCAAGAAAAAAGTACTAAATTTTTCTAAAATTCATGAATTCAATCGATAAGAAAAATTTTTCAGAAAATTTTGTTGACCTTTTGAATATAACATTATATAATTCTAGCAACTAGGTTACCTATTTAAAATAACTGTAAATTTTTATGAAAGGCACATATAAATTGCAATGCAATAAGAATTTTTTTTGCCTTTTTATGTTTATAATCATGGCTATTTTTTTTAATGCTTGCCAAAAAGAAGCATTAAAGCAAAACCAGGATATACCTTCTCTATCAGAAGCAAAAGCACTCTATCGACATCTGACACAATTACAAGGTAACCCTACTCATGACTTATTAAGAAACGATTGGCCTGATTTAAAAGATGGACACTTCGTTCACCCTGTAGTTCCTTATTTCCCTTATCTTATTTACAATATAGGCATAACTTATACAAAAGAAACAATCCTCTTGCCTGCAAGCCCATATACAGGCGGAAGTGATTTTCAAGATGATATGGACGGTTTGCTCATGGATAATTCTTTAAAATATAAAAAACTATACCATCAGATATGGAACGAGCCAAACCGTGCCAATTTTTTAAATATGGATGAAAAAATTACTAAAGATTTCAGTAGTGGTGTAAATTAAATCCTTGTTGTTCGCTAGGCAGAAATTGCTTTCTATTTTTTAAATGACAGATAAAAGTGTTATGACAATAGCATCTGCTCCTGTCGGCGATACCTGTAATTTTTTAATATGACATCGCCAAGCTAGAATAGCCAGCAATTTTATTAGACTTTTAGAATTTTTATTATGGAGGAATATTGAATCATGACTACCATCACCAAAAAACAGCTGGTTGAAAAAATTTCCAATGAAACAGAGCAAACTAAAGTAAAAACCAAAGCTATAGTTCAGCTGTTTTTGGATACTATTAGAAAAGAGCTGGAACATAGCAATCGCATTGAACTGAGAGATTTTGGAGTTTTTGAAGTAAAGCAGAGATCTTCTCGCGTTGGCAGAAATCCCAGAACAGGCGAAACCGTAAAGGTTCCTTCTCGCAAAGTAGTTACCTTTAAAGTCGGCAGAAAAATGAAACAAGATGTAGCTAGCAATAAAAAAAAATAAAAATATCTCCAAAGATTGTATAAAAATATAGCCAATTTGAGCAGATATTATATAAACTGCTTAAATTGGCAACTACGTTTTTAAAAAATTATGAAAAAAATTTTTTTTTTATTCTTTTTATTTTTCATGGCCTGCACCATCAAGACAGTGCACAAATGGGAAGACCCTATCAAACAAGGGAAATTAAATCTCTTTATGGTTAGCGAAGTGTTAAGCGCAAACCAAATCAGACTTAAAGATGGAAAAGTTGTTCAGTACCTGGGTTTACGTACTTCCAAAAAGATAGAGCAAACTTGCAAATCAGCCAACCAATGGCTTCTCCGAACAGGCAAAATTTTTTTAGAATTTCCTGATGACAAACCAGACAAGCAGGGAATTTATTTTGCTTACGCTTATGCACCTACCCCAAAAGGACTATGTTTTATAAACCAAGAACTGCTGGAATTTGGATATTGTGAGTTAGATCCAGAGTTTTCCGACCCACAATACAAAGAGGAATTTCAAAGGCTTCAAAAAGAAGCACAAATCAAAAAAAAAGGTATATGGCTTTCTCCATAAATTATACATAATGAATAAGATTCACTATGTTAAAATTTTTAAGAGTATGGCATTTGGAAAGGTATTTTCTGTATGATGTCAAAAGAAATGGAATTATTGTGCTTACAGGATATGTTGGGAAAAGGGGATCTGGATTGGATTCTAGGCGGTGAACAATCCGTCAATGCACTCAGAGAAGATATAGATGAAGACGGACAATTCAGCGAAGCTTACAATGCTTTTTTAGAAAAAAAGTATAAAGAAGCAGCCCATGCTTTTGAGCAGCTTTTTTCAAAATATTCTGAAGAAAAAGCAGTGGAGCATGCTTTGATCTTAAGTACGCTGGCTTATGATATTGAAAAAGCAGAAAAACTGATTGAGCAATCAAGCATAGAAAAAAAGGCTGTTGTCTTTCATTTTAAAGGACTTTTGGCAGAAAAAAAAGGAAATCTGGCAGAGGCTGTTGATTTTTATCAACAAGCCCTTGCAGAAAATGAAAATTTTTTTCCTACTATTTTCAGACTTGCTTATTATATAAACCTGAAAGGCGACGATGATCTCGCCGTGAAAATATATGAAAAAGCGTTAAGATCCAATGTCCTCTATACTCATTTTCTGATCAATCTAGGACTTCTTTACGAAGACAATGGTCAATTTTATAGAGCCATGGAATGCTATCGTAAAATACTGCAAAAATTCCCTGGAGATCCTCGTGCTACCTTATATTATAAGGATGCAGAAGCTTCCTTGAATATGTATGTAGATGAGGATAAAGCGAGAGAACAGGATAAACAAAATCAAATTCTCGGCACTCCTATCACAGATTTTGAACTATCCGTTCGTAGCAAAAACTGTCTTAATAAAATGAAGATCAAAACCTTGGGCGATCTCATCAAAAAAACAGAATCCGAATTGCTTTCTTATAAAAATTTTGGCGAAACATCCCTTGCTGAAATCAAAGATATACTCAACAAAAAAGGACTCAAGCTAGGCATGGGAAGAGAAGAAGAAGAAGCATTAAAAAAACGAGAGAAAAAATCTTCCAAACCCGTCAAAGTTCCTGACAACAAAGAAATATTGGATATCCCCATTGCCAATATCGAGTTCGCAATCCGAATCAGGAAATGCTTGATTGCTTTAGATATAAAGACATTAGGCGATTTAATTCAAAAAAGCGAAAGAGACTTCTTAGGCTGTAAAAATTTTGGAAATACTTCGCTAACGGAAATCAAGCAAAAACTAACAGAGTATGGTTTATCCCTTCGCGAAGAAGAATAGTCTCCATAATGTAAACAAAATGCAAGCGTGTTAAAAGGGGTTTTGGGGAAAGTTTTTACAAAAATTTTCCCCAAAAGAAAAATCTCTTTCTGATCTATCTCGGACAAGCCGAAGCCAAACATGTATCCATCACGAATGACACGAATATACAAATTATACGAATAAAATTTTTATAAAAACTATTCGTTCATTCGATCATTCGTTTTATTCGTGATAAAAATCTTTGCTTTTTCGGCATACATTTCACCTCTTAGTACCTATACGATTTAGGAGATCATATTTATGAAATGGTTTTATATCCTTGTTTTATCTATAGCCTTTTTATCTGCCTGTGACAGCCATTCTAGCAGCACAAGCAAAGAAGTAAAAAACGAACAATTTGATTTAGGCCAAAGCGTTAGCTCGGCTGTAAAAAGCTATATTAAAACAGAAGAAAATGCGAAAGAAAAGCTGGAAGTTTATAGCTCCCATGAAGAAAAAGTAGTCGATTCCATCAACTATGTAGCAGACAACAATCCTGAAAAAAGCAAAAGCAAAGAGCGAATCAACCAGGAAATACTAAAAGCCCTTTTTGCTTTGATTCGAGACAATACAATACCTCAGTTGACAGAAGCATTGGGTAAATTTTTAAAGCAAATAGAAGAAGACAGAGATACGCTCAAGGCCATTGCCGATTTTTCTAACACAAAAACAGGGACAGATTTACAAAATACAGTAGAGATGGTTCACAAGCTTTTAAGCTATGAAAAAAGCAAAGAGCTTTGGAAAGCTTTTGCTGTTTTGATGAAAAAAAATCCCACTTTGCTAAAAGAAATTCTTACCCTGGTACACCAGGCACTTGCTAATCTCCCTAAAGACGAGTCCACAGTAAAATTTTTCCAGTTTTTATGCCAGGAAGTGGTTCAGTCTTCCCAGGATTTAGGAAGAGAAGCATGGACAGTCCGCCTGGACAAGAACGATAATCCCAAAGTGCTTGGCCGTAACGACAATCTATTTGCTCCTTTTGTAGACAAAGACCAAGATGGTGTTTGTGACACCAATCCAGAAGGACAACCTATAGATGCAGACGGAAAAGCCCTGGAAATTTTTGCCTTTAGCAAAGAGCAATATAAAGATTCCCAAGGGAACATCTTGATTCTACGCGATGAAGCCAAAAGAGCGATAACTCCCCAAGGTGACTTTGTTTTTGAATACTATAATGCTAAAAAATCCGTTTTAGCTCATTTGCTTTTTAGCGTATCGAACATTCTTCGCCTGGATTTACCAGAAGATGCTTTAAAATTCATCACAGTAGCATTAAAGCCCATGAAAGGGTATGTCGATAAATGGGGCAGCTACCAGGGCTATTCCAACGAAAGCGAAGCATTCAAGGCAATGGTTGGTGGTCTGGAAATTTTCAAAGATCAAAAAATACACCATTTGATTTTAGGCTTTGCCACCATGCTCAACGAGCAAGAATGGGAAACCCTTGCACCTGCGTTTATTAGTTTAGGAGAAATGTTCTGGAAAGAATGGAGAGATAACCCTGCTATCCAGGATCAGGCATCTTTACAAAAATGGTTTGAAGATTTCCCCAACAATCCACCAGCAGAAATCTTCCCCATGCTTCAATTGATGTGCGCTACCCATATCAAAGATTTGCCTTATGACAATATGGCTATGCTATTTTTTTACTGGATTTCTTCTGAATACCCGAATCTTGCAGAAAAATTCTGGCCTTTAGTACAGACTTTGAGAAAAGTAAAAGACGCATATCCTGATGATCCTCAGCTTACAGAAAGGATATACAGAAATTTCCTATTGTATCTCAAATGGGCTATCATCCATAAAGTAGAATACAACCACGAAACAAAGCCTGTTCTTAGCATTGTCATGGAAAAATTCGTACAGTCCATTTCTAATGACCCTGATTCTTTTGTCAAAGATGCGCAAGAAAAAATAACCAGGCTTATTCCTTCCCGATGGTTCATGCTTTTAATTCAATGTCTTGAAAATTTTATAGGCTACGAAATATTTAAAGATGCAGTAATACATTATACAACACCACAGACAGAAGAAGATCAAGATGCCTATACGGAAATTGTCCGAGTACACATAGGAATGATGGAATGCCGTCAAAGCATCATTACCAAAGTTCATTTGTTCCAGCTTATGGGCAAATTCCTTGACCCAGATCTTGCGATTATGGTCAACCTTCTCAATTCCTTTACTCGCCTTGTTTTAGCCGACAAAGATCTTGTATTCTTGCAGCTTGGGCGCAATATGTTTAGCTCTTTTGATCCTTACGACCAATCCCCTGTGAGCATTTTCTTACGTGCCTACTTCGATGTTTCCAACGCAGCCGTAAACCCAAAACCAGGTAAAGAACTCAAAGAAGAAGATATAGCAAGAATGCTCCAAAGCTTTGGCACATTTTTGACAGATGACAATGGTCTCCTGCAAAAACTTTACAATGTTATCCAAAAAAAAATACGATCTTAAGCAACTTGCGCCAGATGAGAATTACGACTTGTGCCAGTTGAAAAGGCTTTAATCTTTGGCCTGAAAGTTCTATACATACCAGCCCAGTGCATCGCCCCATAGCTGTCAATTTAAGCGTAACGCGATGCAAAACCTCATACGTGTTAAGTTATAAGTATCTTTAAAAAAATAGCTTGTATTAACCAAAAAAGCAAGCGGGTTTTATCTGAAGCGATCGCTTCGTGTAAGCCTTC
>JABWCH010000481.1 GCA_013359215.1 Candidatus Brocadiia bacterium
TAATAATATAATATATAAGAGGGTTAGCATGATCAATTACATAAATTTAACAATAACAAAAAATAATATATTCAAAGTGTTTGTATTTCTTTTCTTATTTGCTTTCTTATCGCCCATCAATGCTGACAGTTGGAGATACATAAGAGATAATTTCGGAGATAGCACCTACGGTTCTCGTACTCCTAATTCTATTTTTGAAATGCATGGATTGGCGATGAAACAAGAAGGAAGCACAATCTATGTTGCCATCAACTCGAATATGCCCCTCGCTGGGACAACTGTTTCTGGACAGCATATTGGATGGGGTGATTTTATAATGAATTTTGGAAACCTGAATTCTTATAATCCTAATGATAGCGGTTTATACGCTGTACATTTTGCTGGAAGCTATAGCGACTCAGGCGTTCAAAATAACGGTTTTTATTCTGTAACGACAAAATCTGTAACTTCTATCAATTTAGGCTACAATAAAATACAAGACTATTTGAATGTCGTGGGAACTTATGGCTCTTTGGGTGGATTTGCTTATACCAATGGCTATTTCGATTTGAATGCACCTGCCCAGAATTCTATCAAAACAGGAAGCTATATCTCTGCTATCAACCTGCTCAATGCTACACAATTGCTTTCTTTTGGCCTTGATTTTGCCACAGGAATGGCTGTTGCTGCTGGCGACCTTGGATCTCAAACTTTTGGCTTTAGCTTTACTTTGCCTGGGACTTTAAGTGGCAACTTCATTGCCCACCTTGCCGTGGAATGCGCAAACGATATGATGGCATTTTATGATACAACCACATCTGTACCTGAACCCGCCTCTCTTATCTTCCTCCTTTTTGGATTGGCTTTTGCATTCCTTAGAGCAAAAAAATAGCTTTCTAAAATTCCTTATAAACTACACTGCACATCTCAAAATTCAGTACAGCCTAACTCTTTCGGAATGGCTGTACTGCCCATCAAAAAACATTCCCAAAATTTTTCCAAATCCCTTAGACAAAAATTATTTTTCGAATAGGCTCTTATTACTCGGCAATTCCATATCTTTAACGTCACATTGTCAAGTCAATTCTGATTTCTGAATTGCTTTATTTTTGGTTGTAATCAAAAAAATATATATTACAATAAAATTTTGATATAGTATTGCAATATATTACGAGTGTCTGTGTAATGACTATAACTAGTCTGTCAAAATAATTCTGGCATGAACAAAAATTTGAAATACAGTAAGAATTAAAAGAATGGGTTGTCTTTAATCCGGAGGAATTTTTGTGCAGCGAGGATCTATAGTTCAAGAAAATGGAGAATTTGCAGGAAAACGTATACCTATAGTAAATTCTCTGATTATAGGAAGAGATATAGACTGTGATCTGATGATTAGCGATAAATCAGCATCACGAAAACATATAGAAATTAAAAAAGAAGAAGGTGTCTTTCGTTTAAAAGACATGGGAAGTCTCAATGCTTCCTTAGTGAATGGTGTTCGGGTTAGAGAATGCCTTTTACAAAATGGAGACCATATACAGATTGGGGATATTATTCTATCTTTCCAAATAGAAGAAGATAAGGCAAACACAACGATGCTTTTTTGCGAAGATCTTGTTCCCAAAATTATAACAAAACAAAGCCAGGGCGAATCTAAATCAAAGGAACTGCTCCAAGCTGTATACGCTCTTATGAACACCATTTCGTCTAATTATGAAACCTGTAGCTTGATAGACCAGATTCTGGAAATGACCATGAAAGCGATTCATGCAAAACATGGTGCAATTTTTTTCGCCAAGGAATCTACAAAGGAAGAACTATGTCCATGCCCTGTCTGCAATCATATTCACATGATCGAGGGCGGAAAACTACGCCATGCTAATCCAGGAGAGATCAAGATCAGCAATACCGTAGCAAAACAGGTTCTCAACAAAGGGGAAAGCATATTGTATCTTCACGATAGAGAAGAACAAGAACTAAACAACGCGCAAAGTATTATATTTTTACAACTGCGCTCTATTATATGCGTTCCACTCCGCGGGAAATATAGGATTTTGGGAATTCTTTATATGGATAGCGACCGTCCAAGCAATCTTTATACCCATGAAGATATGCTGTTAAGTGCTGCTGTAGGAAACAGCGCAGGTCTGGCCCTGGAAAATGCACAAATGCACCAGCAAATTTTGGAAAAAAAACGCATGGACCAAGAAATTGAGCATGCAGGCATCATCCAGGAAGGTTTTCTATTCAGGGAATGGCCTGAGAAAGACAAGCATTTTGAAGTCTACGGAGAAACCCGTCCTGCTAAAATCATAGGTGGGGATTTTTATGATTTTATCCGACAAGATGAAAATCATATTGGTATTTTAATCGGAGACGTTAGTGGTAAGGGGATGCCTGCTGCTCTCTTTATGGCTCAACTTTTGGCTTCTTTCCGAATTCATGCCCGCCAAAGCCTTTCTCCTGATGTGATTCTACGTCTTCTAAATGAAGAAATGGTAAAACGCAGCCAGCGTGGCATGTTTTGCACGGTTTGTTATTTCATCCTGGATTTACAAAATGGTAACATTACCTGTGCGAATGCAGGGCATCACCCTGCTATCCTTTCTCATAAAACAGGAAGCGAACTCTTTGCCCAGGCATCTGGCCCTCCCATTGGCATTTTGCCAGAAATAGAATGGAAAATCAGCGAAGCAAAGCTATCCTCAGGAGATGCAATCTTGATGATTACAGATGGTATTTGCGAAGCAAGGGCATTTCAAAAAAGTTCAGAGACTTCTAACCTGTTTCAGGAATATGGCATAGAATCCGTACGGCAAAAAGCACAGGATATGTATAGCGAGCCTCCTCGTAAATTGATAGAAGAATTGAATCGAAATGTCCAAAAGCATTGCTTTCCCATGCTACCTCATGATGATTGCACCTCGATTGCTGTAAAATACCTTGGTTGTCGTCATGCGTGTTAACTTTTCATATAATTCTTTATATTATATGGGGTTAACATACCAACCAATAACGCTGTCAACTTAAGAAGGTCAAACTGAAGCAGTC
>JABWCH010000482.1 GCA_013359215.1 Candidatus Brocadiia bacterium
TGTATCTCCAGATTGCCGACCTGGAAGAAAAAGTTTTAGAGCTGAAAGAAACATCCAGTCCAAAAGCAAGGGACTTCCAAGAGCAGGAAGCAAAAATAAAGAAGCTAAACAAAGAAAACCAGGACATATATAACGAATTCAACAAAATGAGAGATGAATACCATAGCGAAAAGAAAAGAAATATGTTCCTGGCTGCCCAGGTGCAATTATTCAAAGAAGATCTGGCAAGGATAAAGAAAGACTATGGCATAGAAGAATAGGAGCGATAGAAAATGTTCCAAGATAATGTAATCCTAGAAGATTTAAGGCGCTCTGGCCTGGACAAAGAAATCATAGAAGAAATGGCGATCAGACCAATAAAAGACAGAGAAGACCTAAAAGAATGTGTTGGCCTGGCAACAAAAGACGGACAGTCCATCTTACAGGCAACACAAGCCTATTATTTGCCATATCTATGCGCTACGGAAAAATTTGGCAGGGTAAAACTACTTCATGCATTGGACGGACAAAAATACATATCGCCAGTTTCCAATATATGCGAAAACAACAAACATCTTTATTTTTTAGAAAAGGAAGCCGAAAAGCTTTCCAAGAGTCACTTCCCATTGGTTATAGTGGAGGGGGAGAAAAAAGCGGCAAAGGTTACACAGGAACTCAGGAAGTCTGGCAACTTTGCCGTTGTTGGGATTGCTGGTGTAGATATGTGGAATGGTTGCCCAGAGTGGAGCAAGGTAGTGGTTTCATGTAGAGACATCTACATAATATTTGATTCCGACTGGAAAACAAAGCCAAATGTGCAGATAGCCCTTATTAAGCTTTTTCTTTTTCTAAAGAGGAAAAAAGGCAATGTTAAGGTAGTGAGCTTTGACACAAAAAACAAAGGGATAGATGACCATTTGGTTTGCTTTGGCGCAAAGGCAGGGGACGAGCTTCTGTCTTTGATGCAAAAAGCAGGTAATGAGATCTGGGGAGATAACATCAACTATTATAAGCTTTCCGAAATTTTAGCAGAAAGCAAGTATAGCGTTGATGTTGACTGCAAGGCTGTATTCGAGGAATACAGGCTAAAAGATAAATACTCTATATCGTTTAGCACGTTCAAAAGCACAGTAAAAAAAGCCTATGCTGATTTTTTTGCAAAAGAAATGGCAGAGAAAAAGCCAGTCATTAAAACAGATGGGGGTTTTTTGACTGAAAATCTCAGGAAGGTTGACGCAATTCTAAGAGAAACAGGAGAAATTTTTCAGCAAAATAGACGGCTTGTAAGGGCTGTTCAGGTAGTAGAAAACCTGAAGGATGGGCGGCCTACAAATACTTGGGCAATACAGCCAGTAAGCTCTTACTACATAATGAAACTACTATCAGAAAAGGCAATATTCTTAAGGCTTTCCAATGATGAATGGAAAAAAACAGACTGTCCAAAGCTGCTTGCAGACCTGATAGTAAATAAAGAAGAATGGGATTTACCCCACTTGACAGGAATAATTACAGCCCCAACACTGCGCGAGGACGGAAGTATTTTAGATAAAGCTGGATATGATGAAATGACAGGATTGTATTTTTGCTGTGAAAATGAGGACTTTTTACCAGTAAAAGAGATGCCGACCCTAGAAGATGCAAAAAAAGCATTGGAAAACCTAAAAGCTCCGTTGGCTGAATTTCCTTTTGTTTCAGAAAAGGATAGATCTGTTGTTATCTCTATGATACTCACAACGCTAATAAGAAAAAGCCTTTATACGTCACCGATGTTCGGTTTTACAGCTCCCAAAATGGGGACAGGGAAAAGCCTACTGCCTATGGTATTGGTTGGAATGATAGCCACAGGTAGCGAGGTTTCACCGAGGAATAACCCAAAAACAGAAGAGGAAGCTGAAAAAAAATATCTTTCTTTTCTTATGAGCGGGTCTCCTATTATCTGCATCGACAATGTTGAAGGCGCGATACAAGGCGAGAACCTTTGCTCTATATTGACGGGTGACAAGTGGGAAGGTGGCAGACTTCTTGGCAGCAACCAGATGCCAAAAGTCTCGACCCGCGTAACATGGGCAGCAACAGGAAATAATCTTGTTTTTAGAAAGGACGTTTCAACAAGAGTTCTTTTGTGTTCACTAGATGCAGAATGCGAGAGGCCAGAAGAGAGAGAATTCAAAATAGATCTAAGATCATGGATACCTAAGCACAGGAAAGAGCTAATCAGGGATGCACTAACAATTTTAAGAGCATTTCACATAGCAGGAAGGCCAAAGCCAGATGGATTGAAAGCATTTGGGCGATTCGAAGCTTGGTCTGAATGGGTACGAAGTGCAATTATCTGGGTAGGCATGGAGGATCCGTGCGCAACTAGAGACGAAATAGAAAAAAATGATACTGCGAGGATAGAGCTAAAGAGCTTCCTTTCTGTATGGATGGCATCTATACCAGATCCAGTCACCTCAAAAAGGATGGTAGAGTTGGCAGAAACAAACAAAGATTTAAAGTGCGTTCTTTCGGAAGTAGCAGGGAAAAAGGGAGAGGTTACGCCAAAAGCTCTTTCTTATTTTCTACGCTCCATAAAGGGACGATGGGAAGACGGAATGTGCGTCCGCGAGGCTGGAGTAGACAGGGTTGGGTTTATGCAATGGAAAATAGAGTGTAATATGAATGCGAATTTTGCTTGTTTATCTTAAGAAGTTTTGCAGAGGATGCAGAGGATGCATAGGATTGTTTCGGCTCTGGGGTATGCAAAACCAAATATCGATTTGTAAATTTTGGTTTGGATGGATACAGTCAAAACTATCCTCTGCATCCTCTGCATCCTCTGCAAGAAAAGAAAGGATTCTGCTATGTGGCGACAGCCATACTGGAAAATTCTTCCGTTCACCCAGGATGAGCTAAAGATAGACCAATATCTGAAGTGCGGATACTGCAAAAGAATAAATCTAGTTAAAAAGGAAAGCCTCAAAAACTGCTGGACGGTTTGTCCCCATTGTAATGAGGCAAACAAAACCGAAGAAATGGCAAGGAAAACAAGACAGGACTTTATG
>JABWCH010000103.1 GCA_013359215.1 Candidatus Brocadiia bacterium
CCTGAAAGAAGGCTTACACGGAGCGATCTCTTCAGATAAAACTCGCTTGCTGCGTTGAGTTTAATACAAGCTATTTTTTTTAAAAATACTTATAACTTAACACGCATGAGGTTTAGGTTTAGGATTTGCATAGCGTTACGCTTAAATTGACAGCTATGGGGTGTTCCCCTGGGCTGGTATATGCAACCACTACGGAGTAAAGAAGTCATTACTTCAAAATAGGTTATATCAATAGTTGTTCCAACTTGTAAGATTTACACCAAAAGCCTGCTTCAGCTAATCAATCAGTTTTTTCCGTGAAGTAGAAAGATATGCTTTGAGGCGTTCTTTCATGATGTAGGGATGTTCTCCTGACTGGATGGCAAGGACTCCGTGCATAATCAGTTCGTGTAGAATTTGCTCTTCGATGTCTCGTGCTTCTAGTTTTCCTGCCAGAGGCAGGCAGATGAGATTGGCTATGAAAGAGCCGTAGAATGTTGTGATGAGCGCAACTGCCATGCCCTGGCCTATCTGGGAAGGGTCTTCCAGGCTTTGTAGCATCTGAACAAGTCCAATGACTGTTCCTAGCATACCAAAGGCAGGGCCAAATGTTCCCATGGTTTCGAGAATTTTTTTCCCGCTGGAATGCCTTACCTGGCTACATTCCATTTCGGTTGTAAGAATGTCGCGTATGGTTTCTGGCGCAGTATTGTCCAGGATCATCTGGAGGCCATTGCGCAGAAAAGGGTATAGGTTTTCTAGTTTATCTTCTAAAACATTCACACCTTCTTTTCTAACCAAGGCATTGTATTCCAAAAGAATTCCGATCATAGACTCTGGCTTTGGCAGTACAAAAACAATCGTTTTCTTTACAATAGAAAATACCCCTAATACTTTTTCCAGGGGGAATTGCATTAATATAGCAGAAATAGTGCCTCCTACAGTAATCATCAGAGATGGCACATGGAAGAACAACCATATACTTCCCCCTATCATGATAGACCATAGAATCAATGATATTCCAGCAATAAAGCCTATAATTGTCGCTATATCCATTGGCTATCCTTTATAAAAAATTCGGGGCATTGCCAAAAGCCATGCCGTTTGCATACCAAACGATGAGAATTGCATAACTTCCACGTTTTTATTTTTGTTATAACCTATTGCAAAATAAAAATATAAAAGTTTTTAAAGGGGGTTTGGGGGAAAATTTTTGTAAAAATTTTTCCCAAAATAAAATCTCTTCAGTAACTCCTGTAAAAGCCAACGGGCTTTCTAGCCAGTGAATGCTCGCTAGAAAGCCCTAATATCTTTGCCTATCCAGCAGTTGGATAGCATAAGCCCAAAAGAATTTTTATCGTGGTTTTTTCTGCACCATGGTAAAGCAGGCTATTTTTTATAAACAACAAAACCGAATACTAAGGATAGAAAAAGTAAGATAGCCGTATTCATTTCAGGAATCGTTGTTGCTTGGAGTAAGTAAGTATAGGATTGGCCTACACTTCCCAGGGCTGCACCAACATCTGTAGTCAAAACAAGATTGGCCTGACGCACATACCCATACTCGCTGCTGGAGGAATAATTATGCATAAATTGAATAGCAAGCGTTTGGAGTTGGCTCTTCGTCAATTTCATCCCTGGAGTGAAATTCCCTAGAGAAAAATAGGAAGCATCTGCGCCTGTGATGGTCGCGCTTATCAATGTCATGTCTGTCAGATTTCCCAAATCAGCATCGGGCGTTGTATTCTGGACAGTAAGATTTTGGGTTGCCGTATAGCCGACTTCTCCAAAATTGATCGCAGAACCAGCAGCAACAGAACTAGAGAAAACAGGGCTTACTCCTGTGCCTGTAAGAGTGCGATTGGTGTTGCTGGCATTGCTTGCTATAGATATTGTAGTCAAATCAGCACCTCTGGCAGAAGGAGTATAGGTATAAGACCTGGTGCTTGTCTGGTTTTGTCCAAGAGAAAAGCTCTGGTTTCCAGAAACAGGAGAAAATTCGCTACCTGTTGCAGGGCCTATCGTTCCCGTTAAAACAGAGGATGCAGCACCTGTGTTTGTAACAGTAACGGAAGCCGAGGCGCTGGTTCCAACACGCACGTTTCCAAAGTTTGTATTGCTAGAGCCTAAAGCAGGAGTGGGTGTTGAACCTATGCTTTGGGTTCTATTCTGATAAAGGGTCGTAATTTCCGATTGTGTAAGGACTCCATTATAAATTCTAATATAATCTACAGTTCCAGCAGACGCTTCCGCTGTGCTGTTGTCTTCGAAAAAATGGATTACATTGCCCTCTGCTGCGGTGTTGCTGCCATCGTTAATGTTGATGAGCTGCTGTCCATTGACATACCCGATGAAAGTCCCATCGGTGTTTCTGGTGGCAACAACATGAGTGTAGGTATTCGGGCTAAAAACAGCACCACTAGCACCAAAAGGATAAAACTGTAGACCGCCATAGTAGACATAAAGATTGCGATCACTACGAGCATCGCCAGGATCCATGATCGTTCTCCATCCGCTGCCTACATCGTCGAATTCAAAATAAAGTTCTACAGAATAACAATTTATATCTATAACACCACCTGTCATGGTAAGACCTTGGTTAGCGCCAAAAGAAAAATAGCCATTACCGACTGTACCCGATCCATTAGGATGAGTCCCAGTGACCAATGCTGGATCTACCCCATTGGCAATGCTATCGTTTAAATTGTTGTTGAATTCATAGGCCGAAGTTAAAGTCGCAGACCATAGCTGGATGCTGGCAAAGAGTAAAACAAAAAATATCCAGTACATCCGCATAGATGAACCTCCTAAAAGGCTGCCTTGATAAACTAATTTTTATAAGAATGAAAAGCAATGATCTCTTTTAACAAATGCAAAAATATTTTGCAAATAATTTTTTTAAATATTTTCTATCGAGGAAGGAAATCGGCTCACTTTTTTCTTGCAGGAAGCGCATTGCAAACAAAATTATGAATGCTTAAAATATCAAAGAATCTTTGCATTGCCTTGGGTTATTTTTCTTCCTCAAGGCTATTTTTTACTTTCATAGAGGCTTTTGGCATAAGCTCTGTAAGAACCTTTACTTTTTCTACATCCATAAGACCTAAAATTTGAGAAGCATTTTTGGCTGGCATAAGAGATAGAATCTTCGCGCCCATTGCATTGTCCATCTGGGAGATCCGCTTGGTTGCGGCTTCTAATTCCATAGAAGAAAACAGCTTTGCCATTTTTTTTAAATTCTGGCGCTCTGTCTCATCCATTTCTAAAACTTCTTCCTTCCAAAGTTGTCTTTTTTCCTGTACTTCCATGAGTAAGGTAGTGGCTTTTTCCATCATGGCTTTAACTTCTTTTTTTTGCTCTTCTATATCTTTTTTAGCTTTTTCTATCTCTTCTTTCTCTTTTTCTAATTCTTGCATTTTTTTTTGATATTCTATTTTCCTATTTTGTGCATCAGCAATGATTTGGGAGACTTCTTCAAAAGTAAAGGGAACAGGCAGGGGAAGTGTATAGTTTTTTTCCTGGACTTCTTCCGTGGCAGGAGAATGGGATGCTTTTTTTTCTTTTCCTAAAAGGATATTCCATCCCTTTTCACTCAAAAGCCCTTGTTTCCAAAGCATCAAGGCACTAAAGGAAACAAAACAAAAGAGTGTAAAGAAAATCCATAGAAGTATTTTTAAAATTTTCATGGCTTTTTATTTTCCATCCATTGTAAGGCACTTACTTCATCCAAAAAAATTTCTTCTTTATGCAAAGCCTCCTGCTTAGCTTTATGGATGATCTTCTTTTGGATGCCTTCCAGTAAAATTCTTTTTTCTGCAATCTTTCGGATTTCTTCCAGGCAAGACTGCTCTTTGGTTTTATACTCCTGGATATTTTTTTCCAGAGATTTTTCTTTGGAATATAAAACGCTTCCGTACCAAAAGGAGCTTGCTAAGAAATTAGGAGATACATTTTGTGCGATTTTTTCCAGGGTCTTTTCTTCTTCTTGTTTGGCTATTTCTTGAATTTTTTTTATTTCTTTTTCTATGGATTGGATCGAATTCCGTATTTCTAAAAGTTTGCTCTTGGCGATTTCTTCTTCGTGTTCATAAACGCGAACTAAGGGGTCTGTCCAGGTTTTCATACTCCTACCGCTTCTTTCAGTTTAACCAGGCTTTTCAAAAAGTCAAACGATTCTTCGCTTGTCTGGCAAAGAAAAGAATTTATAGCCTGAATCCGCTGTATTGCTTCGTCTATTAAAGGGTTACTTCCTGCTTTATATGCACCGATATTGATAAGCTCTTGGGCTGATTTATAAGAATGGTATAGAACACGAAATTTTTGAGCAGCCTTTTTATGGTCTTGGGAGATGAGTTCATTCATAAGTCTGCTGACACTTTCCAGTGTAGAAACAGGTGGGTAATGGCCTTTTTCCGCAAGCTCTCTTCTTAATACAATATGTCCGTCTAAAAGAGATCGTACTGTATCTGCCACAGGCTCATTGAAATCTTCACCTTCGACAAGAACTGTGAGAAAGCTTGTAATGCTTCCTTTTGGGGTATTGCCCAATCTCTCTACTATTTTCGACAGCGTTCCATAAAGAGAAGGGGGATATCCTCTCAAGGCAGGTGGTTCTTTTCTTGCCAGACCAATTTCACGTATAGCCATAGCAACACGTGTTATGGAATCGCATAAAAAAAGAACATTTTTACCTAAATCGCGGAAAAATTCGGCAATGGTGAGGGCTGTCATGACACCTTTAAGCCTTTGTAAAGGCGAGGTGTCTGACGTGGCAACAACCAGCACGCTCTTTTTTAGACCTTTTTCTCCTAAAATATCATCCATGAAGCTTTTGACTTCTCTGCCTCGCTCCCCGATCAAAGCAAAAACCGAAATATCCGCTTCGCTGTTTCTTGCTAATGAGCCTAAAAGCGTACTCTTCCCAACCCCGCTTCCCGCAAAGATTCCTATTCTTTGCCCTCTTCCGCATGTCAAAAGGCTATCTATTGCTTTTATGCCTGTTACGAAAACTTGTTTGATGGGGGGTCTTTCCAGGGGGTTAGGGCAGGCGTTGGTAATAGGCAATTCTTTGCCTTTGGGCAAATTCAAAGGAGAGATAGGGTTGCCATAGCCATCCAGAATGCTCCCTTGAAGATATTCGCCTACATATACGCAAAGGGCTTTACGGTAGGGCAGAACCCTATCGCCATATCCAATCCCTTCTGTATCGGAAAGGGGCATGAGTATGCTTATCCTATCCTCGATTCCAATCACCTCGCAAAAAACATGATGCAGGTTATCCTGGGAAATCACTTCGCACATTTCACCTACCTTAGGCGCAATCCCTGTGCATTCTACGGTAAGTCCTGAAACTCTGCAAACACGCCCTTCCCAATGTGTCCATTGAATTTTCTCAAAGGGAAGAACAAGCTTATCCAAAATCATTCTGTAGCCTCTTATAAAAACTTTTGTTTCAAAAATTTTTTCTATACCATGTTTGTAAACTTTTCTATCTATAGCAAAATATATTCCTAATTTTAAAAAAATAGCCATGCTGAAAAATAGGAAAGCCCATTGCTGTTTTTTCCATAGAACCAAGACTAAAGAGGGAAGTTCTAATTTTCTTGCAGGAGCTTTTCTATTTGTTTGTAGCGGTCTTCCCAGGAGACAAGGATTTTTCCCAGGTTTGTGTGGATTACGCAATCGCTTTTAGGGATTTGGGGGTTGCAGAGGAAATGGATTCCCTGGGCATGGTCTATATGGTTTTGCCAGAGTGCCATATCATCGGGGTGGCAATGCAGTTCCAGGATATGAACATCGGGATAGGCTTTGATTTCTTCTATGACGTTGCGGGCAATTTTTTCTATATCATAATTGCCTGCTGTTCTTTCTTTTTGGAGAATTTGCTCTGTTATTTTCAAAATAAGAGAGGCGATTTTAGGCTCTAGTTCTTGTAGAAAAGCAGCCCATTTTTGCTGGAGGAGGCGGGATTCGTTTTCTAATTTTAAAACAACTTTTTGTATTGGTTCTTGCAAGGCATGGATTGCATCTTCTATGCCTTTCTGGTAGCCTTCCTGGTATATGTTCTCTCTTTCGATTTGCTTTTGTTTTTCGTCTTCTTGTTGGGTATTTATCCCTATATTTTTGGATACACCTTCACTTTGGGATGTGATTTGTATCGCAGTGATGTTTTGGTTAAGTTTTAGCAGAAGTTTTTTCATGGTATATATAAAAGTTTTTAAACGGAGTTTGGGGGGGAAATTTTTACAAAAATTTTTCCCCCCAATAAAAATCTCTTTACAAAACAAATAAAAATAATTTAGAGCCTATCCGAAAAATAATTTTAGGCGAAAATTTTTGAGGCACTCGGAGAGCGAGGAGAAAGTGACAAAATTGCCGCAAGTGTAGCCGTAGCTACTCTGAGGACAATTTTGTCACTTTCGACGAAGTTATCCGAGATGCATCGAAATTTGCAGCCAAAAGGATTTTTCGGATAGGCTCTTACTCGACCATTTCCACTTGGGCATCTTTTGCTTTGCGGATGCGGATTTTGCCTGCTTCGCTGAGAGATCGGGCTATTTTTACTACTTCTTTTTGGGCTTCCTGGACATCGTTGATAGGAACCATACCCAATGTAGCTTTTTCATCCAGGATGATTTCTCTGATTCTTTTATTCAATGAGCTTAAGATGTATTCTCTAAGGTCGTCAGGGATTCCCTTCATGGCGTAAGCAATGCTTTTGGTGCTTACCTGGGAAAGAACTTGCTGTATTTCTCTTGGAGAAAGATAGCGGAAGTCGCTGAAAACAAACATGTGGTCTTCTATCTGGGAAGCGATTTCAGGCGACATTTCATAGAGTTTTTTCAGGGCTACTTTTTCTCCAAAATCGCCTAAATAGTTGAGAACTTCTGCAATGCTTTTGATTCTTTCGCCTAGTTCGAGTTTTATGGTGGATCTGCCTTGTTCCAGAATCGAGGCTTTAGATGCTACCATTTCGCTGATTTGCTGCATGATGTCTAAAGAGCATTCTTCCAGGGTCAGCAATCGCGAGATCACATCCAGTCTTTTTTCTTCAGGGAGGTTTTGCAGGATGTCAGATGTTTTTTCGCTATCCAGATGGGCGAGAACTACGGCTATGGTTTGTGGATGTTCTCCGTGTAAAATAGCACTAAGTGTGTTGCCATCCATCTGCCGAAGGGATTCAAAGGGTCTTACTTTGCCCTTTTCATTTTGTAGTCTTTGTATGATTTCCTGGGCTGCGTGTTCGCCAAGAGCGTCTTTTAAAAGATCGAAAAGTTGTCTTGGTGCGTGTCTTAGAAGGTTAGACTCTTTGGCTTTGTAGTTGAATTCTTTGAGAATTTTCTCCACCATGTTTTTGTCAATGGTGAATTTTTCCATTTCTGCCATGGTGAGTCCCAGGTCTAGGATTTCTTCCTGGGAAAAGGTTTTTAGTATTTCTGCAGCTACAGGACGATCTAAATGGAGTATGATAAGGGCAACCTTTTGTTTTCCTGTAGGTGTGTTCATATTTTAAACCTTTAAAAATGGGGAAGTTATTTAATTCTCATCGCTAAGCATTATTCAAAGGTATTTTTATTTGGAGGAAAATTTTTATAAAAATTTTCCCCCAAACCTGGCTGCTTCATTCTAGCTCTAGCCTGCTTGTAGTTTGTTCTACACTTTGCCAATCCCAGAGCAATTCCCAGAATTTGATTTCGCCTGTTTCATCGCCACTTAGCATGAACCTTGCGTTATCGTTTATAGCAGCACGAGTTATTTTCACAGAATGAAGATAGTGGTGTGCAATGGCTTCCTTTTCATCAAAAGACCAGAACTTTAGGCTGCCATTGTTTGCCACTGAGACAAAGCTGTTGTTTTCTAAGAGTTTTAGATTGCATACGACTTCTCCCTTATGGGGGAAGTCGGCTAAAGTTTCCAGGCTATTGCTTTTCCAAAATAGAATGATTCCGTCTCTGGAGGAAGATAGTATAGTTTGTCCATCTTCTGACATTTCGATGGCCGTTATGCCCCTACCATGAGGGCGATGCGTTGACAGAAGTTTTGGCTCTGAAGATTGCAAATCCCATATTTTTGTGATTCCATTTTCCAGAACACCAAGAGCGTAGCCAGAGGATTTTACGGTTACATGCTTTATCCTTTGTCCAGATTTCTCTTGCAGTGGTTTTATCTTCAACGCAAAAAGATCCCAAAGCAAGATTTGCCCATCTCTTGTACCCAAGATGCCCCATCTGGCATCTTTTGATATGGATACACAGGTAATCCATGTATCAGATACTTCTACGATTTCATGCTGTTCAGGGGAATCTAAATTCCAGAAAATGGCAGATCCATCCCAACTACCAGAGATAGCCAGATTGCCAGAAGGCACTATGGACAAAGCGGAAATGCATCTATAATGGCCGTTCCAGTGGTGGCTTGTATATCCACTATGCAAATTCCATTGAGAAATGGGATCATCGTCTGTTCCCAGGAGCGCAATTTCTCCATTTAAGGCAATAGCGCAGGCAGTCAAGTCTGCCTTGAGATTTCTTTGCAAAAGGAGCTTTACAGAAACTCCTTTTCTTTTAAAATTCAGGGCTTTTGCACAAGAATCTATACCAGAAATCACAGCGTTTGCGCTTTCATAGCCTGGAATTTTGCCAATAATAGAATTTAGGGTAAAGGCTTCTTTGTACTGTTCCTGATAGAGTGCAATTTCTGCTTTTCTTAGTGTATGCTCTACCATATCAGGGGATTTGAATGGTTTATGCAAAGCATGCCCTAAATAATGTGCATGGCGGAAAAGAGGGAATTCTCTTTGCGTAATATTTTCCCAAAGATATACATCTTTTTCATTTCCAGCCAGAAGAGAATTTCCGTCCTGAGCAAGAGCTGCACAAACAAACTCTTCTGATTGTAAGGTACATAGCCTTCTCTTATGCCATAAGTCCCATAGGGTGATAATATCGTCTTCGTTTCGTGTCATTAGAAGAAGCTTGTCTGCGCTGATTCCCAAGCAGATTTCCTTTCCTTCTATAGGAATGTTGTTCAAAAATTTTCCTTCTGGTAATTGCCATAAGTCTATGCTGTTGTATCTACTGGATACCGCGAATGTATAATCCTGACTTACAACAACAGTAAGCCCTTTCATCTTAGCAAGAATTTTTTGTGATTTTATATCCCAAAGAGACATTTCTTCATATTCATTGCATATAATAGCCATCTCAGCGTCAGGGAAGATAGACACATCTGTAACCCAAAGACCTTCTGTTCGTAAGCGGGCAATATTTTTTTGTTCAGCAATATTCCAGATTTGGGCACTGCCATCCCAGCTTCCTGAAATCAAATAAGCTCCGTCCTGGGTCATATCCATACAGCTTACGCTATCTTTGTGTTCTGTTATTTGCCATATACATTTGCCAGAAAATGTATCCCAGATTCGTATGCTCTGATCCCAACTACCTGAAGCAATTTTTGTGCCATCTGTAGAAATACAAAGAGATGTAATATGCTTTCTATGACCTCTCAGTGTATTGGTATGAACTCCAGATAGAAGATCCCAAACAAAAATATTCCCTTCGCTATCGCCAGAAACAGCAGTTTTATTGTCGTTGGTAATGGCTAAGGCAGTTATAATATAAGGGTGTCCAGTAAACTTTTTGGTTTGACTCCATTCTTGTATCTGGATCTGGTATCGCTCTTTTTGAGGAAGGATTTTCCCATTGCAAAGGTCATATCCTCTTAAGGCGCGAATGCAAGATGGATTGATTTGCAAGAGCAATTCATAAAGCTGCTGGGCTTTTTTCTTTTTCTCTGGGCTAGTAGGTCTTGAATACCATCCAAACCCAGCATGAAACTCAGCAACGTGGATTAAAATCCAAAATGTTTTTGGATGTTTGTTTAGAATTTCTAAAAACAGCTTTTGGGCTTTTTCCTCTCCTTCTTGATTATAGGAAAATACTGCCTGAACCAATTGCAAGAGAATGGATTCTTGGTTTCTCTTCAAGCCTGCTTCGCAGACTTCCTGCACTTTGGGAAAATTTTGCAAAGCAAAATAGCAAATGGCCAGACGATACCAATCGTCTGATTGTGCCTCTTGGGATTCCAGAAGCAATTGAAAGCATTCTATTGCTTTTTCAAATTCGCGAGTACGGTAGAAAAGCTCGCCTTGTATTCTAAGTAGCTTAGGAGAGACTTTTTTCCCTTCGCAATATTCTTGTATATTCTCCAGGCAAAGGAAAATTTTCGCGCCTGTTTCCAAGGCCATCTCTGCTCTAGCACATAAAAATTCTTCTTCATCCATCTGGTTTTGCTCTTCTATAGCTTCAACAAACATATCATGCGATACAGATCCTTTTCGCAAATGGTATAAATGCCAGTTCCAAAGGGCATTGATACTGGGAGGAGTATTTTCTATAGCCATTGTCCAAAGGCTCTCTGCATAAAGTTCTTTCCCAGTTTCCATATAGGCAAAGGCTTGTTTGTGAAAGTTTTCTACATCCAGGCGAGTGGGGAAAATATTGTTTTTTGTGTAGAAGCCTTCTGCTGATTTTTCATAAAGAGATTTTAGCGTTTGCTGAAGAGAGAAAAAATCCATTTCATTGGGATAGTACAAACAGGAGCATATTGTTTCTTCTATTCCAAAAGAAAGATTTTTGGGAAATTTCCGAAATTCTTCCTGGGAAATATCCTGGTATTTTTTTCCTAAAAAAATAAAATAAAGTATTTCTCCATACTGCCTTATATCCTCTATAAATAATTCTTTTGCTTCTTTAAGCAGCGTATTTCCTGAAAAATCATTGATGAAGACTTTATCTTTATTACTGACAATAATATTTTCTGCTTTTAAGTTTCCATGATAAAGACGATTCTGGTGGGCATTCTGCAAGGCATATACTACAGAAATGGCGATGTGCAGTAGATCTTCTAAAGAATGCTCCTGAAAGGAAATTTCATTCAAAGGAGTTCCTGGAATATATTCGGTTAGCAAGCACAATTCGCCTTCGATGGTTTCCCAATAATAAGCATCTGCTATGTTGGCATATCCTTTACATCCGATCCATCTATCTATAGAATGCTTTAAATTTTGAAATTTTTTAGCTTCTTCAAAATAAGCAGGGAAAAAGCATTTCAGCCTTAAAGGAATATCCCATTCAAAATGCTCTATCTGATAGGAAATTCCTAGCGTACCTTCTTTTAGGATTCTTTTAATCTTGTATTTGTTCTCTAAAATGCTTTCCCCTTGCCAATTCATTTTTTGCATATTCTTTCCTTTTATTTATTTAAGAAAAAAGTTTCCTTGCATTTGCCACATCGGAATTTCCCGCCTTTAATGCTGATTCTAGCAATGAATTTTGCTTTACAATGAGGGCACGTTATATTTAAGAGCCTTTTGGTGTCTAACATGCCTATGAAGGATTCTACATTGGATCGGGAAGTTATATCAACAGAAGAAGCCATCTTCTTTGCTTCGGTATCGTTTTCCATTAAGTTTTGCAATTGCGAGAATTGGGGTTTTGTGATATATCCTTTTTTGAGCAACAAAACAGCAAGATTTTCAGGGATTTCTCCTTTGGAAAGCATTCCATAGTGTTCGCTTAAAAGCATTCTTAAATCTTGGGTAGATATAAAATCGTAGTTTAAAGCATGCCGTACCATGATGAATCCATCTATGGTAGATAGCTTGACGTTCATTTCTGGGATTTCTGTTATGTTTTCTTGTACTTCTGCTTCTTTGGGCTTTGCTTTAAACAAAGAAGTGCCTCTTATATCCAGTTCAATGGTTTTTGAATTGAGGGGGTTGGGCGAATTATTCTCCAGGCTTGTATGAAGGAGTTCAGAAGCATCAAAAACATTCTGTAAGCTAGGTGGAATGGTAAAATCAGTATCGGATTTTTCGGGATTTATCTTAGGATTTCTTGCTGTTTTTGCATGGGATTTATTTTGCTGGATTTGCGATGTATTTACTTTATCGGTCTTAATGGTTATTTTTTGAGAATTTTTTGCAGTACTATCCCCTGAATTTTTATTTTCAGTATCTTGCACACTAGGCGTAATACCAAGGAAGCTCTCTACTTTTTTACGATTGGTAATTTCTATACTTGCAGGGCATTTCTTTGCTTTTTTATCCTCTTCAACTCCTTCCTTTAAGAAGTCTATTTGTGCTTTGGTTAATAGCTGTTTTTCTAACAAAGATTGTATTATGCTGAAAGAGGTATTGCCTGCTGAAATTTCTTTATAAAATGTATCTATATAAGGGACAAGAGACTGTGAATTGATAAATTCTATTTCTAATGCACCTCTCAATACTAAAAGTTCGTCAAAAGAATTCACTCTTTTGTCTCCTTAAAAAGCTATAATTTTTTGTACCTTGCAAACCTGGTTGCCATCGAATTCTATCCTGGTTTCTTTAGAATCGTAGCTCATAGGGATAATATGCCCTATTCCTTGAGGAAAAGATGAACCTTCCAAATCATAAGAATCGCTTATGATCTTTCCTCTATCGATTTTAGTTTTTTTTTGAAAACGATATATCCATTTTTCCAATGTGTTTTTTTCTGATGATTTCTCTTCGATAAAATCAGGTTCACCCAAAACTAATTTTACTTGTTCTTTTTCCATACCATTTACAATATTGCGATTTTGCATTGCAAAAAGAATCTCTGCTGACAAATGGGCATTAGAAATGGCATATTTATCAACGTTGGTGCTGGTACAGCCAGCGAAAAAAATAAATAGAAAAGAAAGAATTTGGTAGATTTTTAGCATATTTTTTCCTGATCCAAACCCGTGGGCTGTTATATATACGCCTTTCAGACCAAAGATTAAAGGCTTTTCAACTGGCACTTCATAACATTTTATACCTTCTTTAACCGCAATTTAAGGTCCACGAAAAACACGAAATTCACGAAAAGACTTTAAAAAATTTCAACCATTCCTTTTCGTGCCTTTCGTGTTTTTCGTGGACCATCCTGCTTAAGTTGACAACACTATGGGTTTGTTTTTTTTAAGAGAAGTTACTGCCTAAAGAGTCTAAGAATTTTTGCACAGATTCTGACCTTGGCTGAAACATATCGGATTTGGGAACGCCAGGGTATTCCCATTTGCTGTTGGTAATAGAGGCAATTTTATTATAAAAAACTTTTAATCTCCAAAGATCGTAGTTTTTTTTGCCTTCTAATTCCTCACGGATCTCTCGAATCATGGTTTCATAGTCATTCACAGCTTGCTGCATGTCTTCCTGAGAATAGAGATTAGCAGAAAGCCTTTGGTTTTCTGCTTGCAATCTTGTATTTTCGTCTTTTAAAGACTGGCATTCTTCTGTTGTTTTTATTAAGGCTTCTTTTGTTATTTCTAGTTCAGACTGTAAATCTTTTTTTTGGCACGATTCTTTTTCCAACTCTGTAGATAGGTTAGAAACCATTTCTATCTTCTTGGTTAAGCAATCTTTAGCGATTTTATCTAAAATATTTTTTATCAGTCCTTGTTCTAAAAAAGAATAGGATTTTTGTTGCTCCAGGCTAAGATTAGAAATCAAACGATCTAAAAAAGATATCCATTTTTCTTGAAATTGGGATTCTGGTAAATTTTTTTTATTATCGCATAGCCAGACAAGCAAATCGCCTTTTATCCTATGAACATTTTCTTTTCTGAGATCTTTTAATTTTTGAAGCAAAAAGAGAATACTTTCCTGATTTTCTCCCAAGCAAGAAAAGAAGCCCTGGATCATTTGATGAAGCAAAAGCCTTTTTTGTTTAAGGGGAATCGCTTTCCTGGTCATAATTGTCCCCGTTATTTTCTATGGCCTTTACAAGATTCCAAAAAAAAGTAAAATTCAGAAGATCATAAGATCTTTCCAAATCTCTACGAAAATCTCCTACGATTTTTTCCACCAGGGGACGCGAACTTTTTTCTGGGCTATCGCTTGTGATCCCCTGAAGTGCGACTTCAATTTCCTTTAAGTCTTTTTTAAAAAAAGTAACGTATTCGCTACGTAGGTTGGCATGTTGTTCCAAGAGCCAGGAAATTTCGTTTGCATGATTTTTTACTAAATCCAGGTATTGGGCGGAAATATTGGCTATTTCTTCTGGATTGGGGACAGGAAAGGAATCCTGATCAGGAATCATAATTTTTTACCTTTCTAAAAAAAATTTAAGAAATTGTTTTTATTTAAAACATCAGGGAATTGGGTTAATATCGCATTATATCTTTTCTTCTTAAGGTGTAAAGAGAGAATTTGCAAACAAAATACTAATTTAAACAGAAAGGTGGCTTACATGGTGCTTCTTTGAAATTAAGGGGAAAAGATTTCTGGTGAAATTTTTTGAATGCGGTGGTTCAGAGCATCCGCCACATAGATTTCTCCCTTTTTGCCAACCGCAAGATCCCAGGGGTTGGCAAACATACCTAAAGATCGGCCTGGAACTCCAAAAAAACCAAGAGATTTACCATCAGGCGTAAACTTTTGGACTCTATTGTTGCCAAATTCACTTACGTAAACACATCCTTGTTCATCTACATCTATTCCATAAGGATAGCATAGCTCTCCTCTTGCCGCGCCTGGAGTACCCCATGAGAATAGAAACTTACCATCAGGAGAAAATCTTTGAATGCGATGGTTGCAGGCATCAGCCACGAGAACCGTTTGCAATTTTTCTATAGCAAGACTCATGGGCCTTTCAAACTCGCCTTCTTTTGTCCCTCTCTTTCCCCAGGCCAAAAGAAATTCTCCTTGCTGCGTGAATTTTTGGATTCGGTCGTTTTGGCTGAGTGTGTCTCCATATTGAGTAACGTACACAAAGCCATCTTTGTCAATGGCTACATCCGTAGCATAGACGAATTCATCTATTTTATTTCCATATTTGCCAAACTGTTTGAGGAGTATTCCTTTAGAATTATAGCATAGTACTCTATGGTAGTGTGTGTCTGCAACCCAAAGAAGACCATCAGGAGAAAAACCTAGCCCTGTTGGCTTCCCCAAGGCAATTTCTGGTGTACGAAAGCTATGCAAATATTTTCCAAACACATCAAAAACCTGGATACGGCCTGTCATATCTACAGCATAAATTTTTTCATCAGGGGAAAAAGCCAATGCCCTGGGCTTAAGAAATTGCCCTTGTTGTGTACCATGACTGCCAAAAGAAACGACAGAGGATTCTCTTTGGGGGGAAAAATGTTTTGGTTTGCAAGAAAAAATAAAAAGAAGGGTAAAGAGAAAAACAAAGAGAAGGTAAATGTTATAAAATTGTATATTTTTTAATAGCATTATAAAGCATTTCTCTTTGTTTCTTTTAGGGGAAATTAATTTACGTAAGGATCTTCCCAGTCATATAACCAAAAATGGCGATCCATAAATTTGTGGATTTGGATGACATTATAGTTCATTGCTTTTGCATGAGCTTTTGTGTGTCCAGAATTTACGATAAAAGGGCATCCCATTGCCATAAATACTGTGAGTACTAACAATAAGACCAATAAGAATTTTTTCATAGCTATCTCCATCGGAATGGTTATAACAAATAAATTTATAGTAAGACCCCAATTATTATAGTTTTTTACTTTTGCCTGTCAAGAATTTTCAGAAAAACCTTATCCATAACGGTGTAAATAAGCGTGAACGTAGCCGTCATACGTGTTAAGTTATAAGTATCTTAAAAAAAATAGCTTGTATTAACCCAAAAAGCAAGCGGGTTTTATCTGAATCGATCGCTCCGTGTAAGCCTTCTTTCAGGAATCAAAAAAACAGGTATCCCATTTTTATTTTTGCGCCAGGCTCAAAAGTCGAATAAAATTTTTTGATTTGC
>JABWCH010000483.1 GCA_013359215.1 Candidatus Brocadiia bacterium
TTTTCCTTCTTCTGTGGAAATCCAGGCTAAATCTTTTGGATTAGAAAGAAAGCAGCATTCGACCAGGACAGAAGGAATATGCGTTTCGTGAATCACGCGGAAAGCACCTTTTCGGATTCCTCTGTCGGAAAGAGGTGAATGCTTTTGGAATGCGAAGATCTCCAAAAGCCTCCTTAATTTTTAAACCTTATCTCATTTCTCTTTTTTTACTGCCTTCCATCCTGTTGTAATTACGCTCCATTGAGGAAGTTCAGGCATTCTGCATGCACTGCCTCGGACAATCTGTCCAGCGTATTGCCCTCGCTCTGCACTGAAGGCCATTTGCCATATTATGTTTTCTATACTGCCTCGCGTTTTAGCTTTGCTGTCTCCTTTGCTTTGGGGAAGAGACGGTAGCTGCACTCCGTTTAGGTCTACAGGCTTTGTTGTAACTATGAGTTTCAATGATTCTCTCCCTGTAAATTGGGATGTGTCTATTTTCCAGCAGGCTAAAAGTTTGGTTTTATTTGGTGCTACAAAATACTCTGTTTCACCAGCAAAAGGATAGGCTATATTAATTTCAAGATCATTGCCCAAGTACAATACAGTAGGATAAAGTCTTTTTTCGCTGCGGTTCGTAAATGTTATACCCATTGTCTGATTATGAGTTATTTCTATTTCCATGTCTTTGGTCTGCGGTAGATCGCCTTGTATTAAATATCTTCCTCCTTTTTGTCTAATCCCTACAAGATTCACTTGAGCATTTAGCTCTTCTTCTTGCATTTCTAAGGTAAGTAAATTGCGGATTTTATTGAATTGAACAAAAATATTTTTCAACTTCATTGCTTCTTGTGTTTTTTCTCCTTGCAATAGAATAGGGCCAAAGCCTTTTGGCTCATATTGAGATGGGTCTTGAATTAAATTGGGAGATATTATAGAATCGCTTTCTGCCCATACTACTACGGCTGTACTATTGCCTACACGCAAGATGACATTGGCTTCTTGAAAATTATGGACATTCTTGAGTAATTTTTCCTCTTCTAAAGCATATAGCAGTTTTTGAAAATGATCTGGAAGTTCCTCTTGTTTCATAGGACTTCTTTCTAATAATGCCTGGCCTTTTTCTATCTTGACTCTTTCTTTTTCTATATAAAATTTTAACTGTAAATCGCCGTAATGAAAAAGAATTTCTACAGCATCCCAGTTAGAAGCTACTTTTTCCAAACCTGCCAAATTTTCCAAAAAACGGCTTTGTATTAAGTCTTTATAATTTTGCAGTTCTTGCTCTGATGGTTCTCGCCCAATGCTTTGCAAGGCTTGTACTTCTTCTATAACAACAAGTGCATGAGATTCTGATATTGTTCCTGTTTTGGGGATATTGTCGGCATTTTTAATCAAAAAAAACAAAGAGCCTTTGGTTACACCCTGTAAAAAGCCCTGATTGAGTGTCACGATGTTTTCTTCTGTATCAACATCTGTTACTTTCATGACTCTAGGCAAATCTTTCATCTGGGTATCAAGGAACAATCGTGTACTTTCTCCTTCCAGCGAAGGAGTAGGTGCTTGAGGCAATTTACTGTATAAAGTCTGCATTTCCTGAAATACAGATCGGTATGTTGCACCTGGTTTGCTTTTTTGAATAGCACGAGCTAGATGATAGGTAAGCATTCCATAGTTTTTTTTGCTTTCAAAAGCATAGTATTCTGGTTCTTTTTCGTATGATTGGCACGCTGAGATAAAAACAACTCCTGGTAAAGCAGGTTTAGCTCTTATGACAATATCTTTTGGCTGTACTTCGATTTTTCTATCTATCCCCCTTGTTTTTATCCCACCACGAACTCCTGTTCCTGAATGGCAGCAATCCCAGATAACCGTAGTATAGGCTTTTGCTTTTTGCAATTGTTCCAAATATTTTTCTATTTCATCGTCCAGAATATCTGCTTTGCCTTCATCGAATGTACTATCAGAAGGCACAATCGTCTCGTCTTTACCATCCTCTTCATCTCCCTCTTCGTCTTTTTTTTGGGAGCCATGACCACTAAAAAAAAGCAGCACTCTGGCTCCTGGCCCATGAGTCTGTACTTTTTTTAGTAAAATATCCCAACTTTCCAATATCCCTGACCGAGTCGCTTTTTCATCTGTTAGAATATGAATATTGCTTTCTGGTACGCTAAAGCGTGACATCAATATATTTTTTATGAGAAAGACATCGTTCTTGCATCCTTGCAAATTTTCTTGAGGCATATTGGGATAGATGTCAATTCCTATAAGCAATGCAAAACAAGGACTGATACTGCACTGTTGGGCTGCTATTATAGAAAAAAAATACATCCATAATAATAAAAATAATCGGAATCTCATAACCCCCCCCATTTTGATCTAGTGTTTTTCTCTTCATATTCTTTTTCAATATAGTCTCTATATAGACTTGCATCTTGCATGAAGCCCAAATTTTTTGTATTATAACCAGAGAATAAGATAATGCAAGTATGTATTTTAGATTAGATATATGCTTTAAAGCTATTTTGTAATGGTTAAATTTGGTCATTGTTGTTTGTTGTAAACTTAGAAAAGTTATTATTTTAGGATACTACAATGATTTGGAAAAGATTATTCATCCCCATTCTATTCCTTATAAGTCTGGCAATCGGGATATCTCATGCAATAGCGCAAGAGGAAGAACTGCCCGATTTGACTTCAGAAGAAATAGAGGTAACCGTCGAAGAATTTATGGAACGATTCAGCAAAGAGCAAATTCCTGCAGTATCAGACAGGTTAAATGATCTTGCTATAATGTATTATCAAAAAGGGAAATATGATAAAGCTATAGCATGGTTATTTGTTGTCTTAAAGTTGCAAGAAAAAACCTTGGACAAAGATCATGCTGATGTTGCTACAAGCCTCAACAATCTAGCAGCATTACTTAAAGCCAAAGGAGACTATGAAGGAGCAGAGCCTCTATACCGCAGATCTCTTTCCATTCGTGAAAGTACATTAGGAAAAGATCATCCTACTGTTGCTACAAGCCT
>JABWCH010000104.1 GCA_013359215.1 Candidatus Brocadiia bacterium
AAAATAAATATATAAAAGTTTTTAAAGGGGGTTTGGGGGAAAATTTTTACAAAAATTTTCCCCCAAATAAAAATCTCTTTGCGTAACTCCTATTATTTATAGTTTTGTCGTAATCGTAATCTTTATCTTTATCAATGCTAAGTTAACACGCATGACCTAAACCTGAACGAAAGATAACTTTTTCAATTTGTGTTATTCGTGTCATTCGTGATTTTAAAATTAGGAGCTAAGTCAATAAGCGTTTTAAAAAATTATTCCGCCTTTTGAACATCTTTTTTGCGATTTTCGTAGAATGCATTTTCTCCGATAAGGCAATTGGTTTGGGAAGTGTATTGGACTCCCAAATCGTTTTTATGGATTGTATTTTTGTCGATTTGGGCTTGTGCTTGATCTTCGAGTTTTATGGCGATTTCCTGGCTATGCAGATCATTCTCTATAATCTTTGCCTTTGCTTTGTTTAAGATCTGAATTCCATGTGTTGTGTTGTTGAATATAGTATTTTTCTTTATAGTTGCTTCGGTTTGGTGGAATAGGCTGATTCCTCCCCATCGGCCTTGAGAAATAGAGCATTCCTCTATGGTAGCAATGCTTTCATCTCGTAGATCAACGCAGCTAAAACCGCCAAGATTCGGAGTGAACACAATTTTATTTTTTTGGGAATGAAGGCGGCTATTGTTAAAACAGAGAATATGCCCTGTAATTTTATTCTCATACAATTGGACTTCTGAAGCGCCTGTAATTCTGAAAGCCCTAGGAACTCCTGGCCTTTCTTTAATGCATTCATTATTTTGAAAGCGGATTTCGCTGTTGTGGATTACAACGCTGCCCCAGATTTTTAGACCTTGAACAGAGCTATTCGAGACATTCACCGCCGTTAAGGCAATCCCTCCTTTTAAAATACATTCTTTCTCTTCTCCTTTGGGTTCATTGGCTGGCTGCAAAGAAATACCGCTTTTAAGAATAAAGTTCCCTTCATAAGTACCTGGAGACAAAAGAATTGTAGTCCCATAATTCGCGAATTCTATGGCTTCATTGAGCGAGCTAAAATCGCCTTTTCCTTCCATGTTTACCAGAATCTTCTTATTTTTTGCTTTGAGCAATTTGTTTTGATTCCCTTCTAGCTTTTCATGCAAAGAAGGTGTCAAATCCCCTTTTTTTAGAATGGGAAGTAGCTCCTGGGTTCTTTGGAATGATCTAAAACGGCTTAAAAGAAAACTGTAGTAAAGCTGGTGTTCTTTTTCCAACTGCTCCTGGAATGAAACAAATTCTCCTGGCAAGGAGGATGATATTTCAAGAGTTTCTCCATACCTTTTTTCTTTGCGTGCATTCCAGAGTTTTTCCCATTGCTGGATAGGCAAAACAGCATGGTATTTATTCCATACTTGCCTTACTTTATCTGCAATCCCTTGAAAATGATAGTCTTTGAGAGGTGCTTCTCCATTGTCCCATCCATAAAGAAAAGCTTGCTCCAAATGATAAAGGCATGTTTTTAGATATAGATCTTGCTTTTGTTTTTCTTTAGTATTTTTCGTATAAAGGCAAGCCGCTATTTTGGATATAGCATAATGGACTTTAGAAGACTGAGGGGAAAAATGCTCTGCCAGTCTTAAATCTTCAAGAGTCTCTTCGTATTTTTTTTGTATATAAGACAGCATAGCCCTTTGGTAATAAAAGTCGCTGTTTTCTATTCCTTCTTGACGAAATAAGATATTCCTATATCGGGTAATAACACCGCGAGTGGCAAAACCCATCGCTATGTCTGCTGATATTTCCATAGTCTTTTGTGCAACCAGGTTGATAGATTTTAACACTTTAGGATTCTGTTGGTTATGATCGCACATTGCTTTAAAAAGAAAAGCATAATGCAAATCCAAAGGTGCTGCACCTAAATCTTCTAGTCTATATTGAACGAGAAAACTCTTAATCATCAGATGATAGCTATCCTCTATAAGGCGAAAATCATCAACGCAATTCAAATAAGAAGCCAGTTTGGAGCTATCAGGGAATAAAGTTTTAAGATGTATAAAATCTTTAGCCTGCGATTTACTGTAATACTTCTTGGTATCTTCTTCAACCTCATATTGAGCGAACAAGGCAAGGCACAAGACAGGAAAGGAATCCATCACGGTGAATTTTTCTTTAAGTGTATCATCAAAAGGAATTTCAAAATATTTTTTTATGCTTTCTATTGGATTTTCTTTTTTCCAGGTCTGAATAAAGTTGGCAGTCTTTTCCTGCTGTCCTAAAGCAGAATACAAGCAATACATGGTACAATCCATCCAATAGCTCGTTATTTTATAGTCATTGCGGACTTTCTCGAAATCTTCCAATGCCTTATGTTTTTGATCCATCCCTAAATAGCTCAATCCTCTAAACCAATATACATAAGCACTAGGATTACGCTCAATCACAAAAGTAAACTTTTCAACCGCTTCTGAAAAGCAGAACAAATCAAAGGATATTTTTCCTTGGATTACATATCCTAGTGGATTATATTTTTCCAGGCTCATGGCACGCTTAAGAGACTGCATGGCTTCTTCCAAAGAATAGTAAATGCTCATGCTCTCTAATCCATGTATAGCCTCCATCTTGATTTCCTGCTCATCTTTAAGAAAGTAGGTTAAAAAATTGGCGTGCAAATAATAGGCTTCTGCCAGCAATTCATTGTGTTTTATAGCTTCGCGGCATTTTTCCTGAGCCTGGATACGCTTTTGTTCAAACATAAACGACCATGCTTGCAACAGAGAAAAATAAGCTTTTTGTTCGCCTGTATAAAGATTTTTTTCATTTTCCTGCACTTCTTTTTCATATTTTTGGAGATAGAACTTCAATGCCACCTGTTTTTCTTTAGACGATAGGTATTCCTTTGCTTTGTTTTTTACAAGATAGTATTGAGATGCGAAGTGATTTTCTTGTAGAGCATTGCATTCCTGAAAATTTTTAATTGCATTAGAATAATCCAGCAATTGATAGTATAGTCTGCCTAAAAGATAGAATGTTTCTGGGTTCTCGCGATTGTTATTTAAAGATTCCTGGAGTATCTGGATGCTGGCTTGCCGATCCTGAAGAGAAGCATCATTTTGGTAGAAAACCAACTTGGCTCTTTCGTTTAGCTCCTGGGATTTCCATTGAAAGGCATACAGCTTATCCAATTCCTGGTCTATCTTTTGCTGAATTTGAGAATACGATTCCCCTGTAAAGGAATACAAAAGACTTTTGATAGATTGGTAGCGGCTTTGGGATTGGTTGCATAGCTTTTTTTCATAATAAAAAGCAGCATCCTGAAGAATGGCATTGAGTAGCCTTTGGTTTTGGTCTTTGAGATCCTGAATTGTAGAAACAAAGGAATCTCTTGATTCAGAGCTGGATAAAATATCTATAGCCTGAGATAGTTCTCTCATCGCCTGGTGGAAGAGGAGAACAGAATTTTTCTCAATATTTTTCTGGCTACTATGCAGCGAGTCTAAACTTTTGGAGATGCTTTGTGCTTTGGAAATATGCTGGCTTGCAAGGCTTTCCGTCTTTTGCAATCTCTTTTGGCGGTCTTTTCGGAATCGGCTTTCTGAAAAAAACGTAACTCCTGCAAGCAAAATCAAAAAAAGGATACTAGAGAGTGTGATAATTTTATGCTTATAGAGCTTACAATAGCTTTTATAAAAGAAAGAAACTGGCCTGGCCTGAATCGGGTCGCCTTCCAGAAACCGTTCGATGTCTTCTGCGAATTCCATAGCACTGGAGTATCTGCGTGCGGGGTCTTTTGCCATAGCTTTCTGGCATATAATCTCCAAATCCCTAGGAGTATTAGGCTTAACACGCGATGGCGGTATTGGCTCTTCATGGATGACCTTTTCGAGAATTTTTACCAGCTTATCGCTATGAAAAGGCTCTATGCCCGTTAGTATTTTATAAAAAATAGCACCCAAAGAATAAACATCGCTTCGAGAATCCAATTCTTTCCCTGCTGCTTGCTCTGGGGACATATAAACAGGCGTTCCTAGTAATGCACCTGTCTGGGATAATTTTTTGTCCATTTTCCCCATCTTGGCAAGCCCAAAATCCATGATCTTTGGTTCGCCATTTTTATCTATCATGATATTGGCTGGCTTTAAATCTCGGTGGATGACATTCTGAGAATGAGCATACGCCATGCCTTTACAAATTTTAACCATAAGCTTTAAAGCATTCTGCCGACCCAGTTGTTTATTTTTAATCAGGTTTTCTAAAGTATCGCCATCGATAAAATCCATTGTAAAAAAGTATAGATCTTTTTCTACACCAATATCATAAATATTTATAATATAAGGATTTTTTAAACTAGCTGTTGCTCTTGCTTCTATCTGAAATCGTTCAATGGAAATTTTACTTTGCTGCCGCGTTGAGGTAATCACCTTGATGGCAACAGGACGATCAAGGCCAGGGTCATAGGCTTTATATACAACTCCCATCCCGCCTTCGCCTAGTTGCGACAAAATAGTGTACCGACCAAACTTTTTGGACTCTTTGCCTTCCTTGGCTAAGGAGCTTTCTTCTTTTTTCTGCGCAGGTATAGAACTCCCTGGATGATTTTCCTTGTCTTCTGGGCAAGCTGTATCCTGAAATAGAGTTTTTTCTTTATCCAAAGATAGCAGCCCAGATTGTTCTTCTATTGTGGCTTTCTGCTGGACTGTTTTCTGGGTATTCAGGGACACAGCTTGTGGTTTTTGCTCCTGGGAAATTGTTTTTGGATCAGACAAAGAATGGCTTTGCTTTTCTTGTAATACGCTTTTTTGCGTTGATACGCTTTTTTGCGTTAATGAGATCTGGTCAATGGACATGATTTTTTCTTTGAGTAGCAAAGAATATAAAGGAAGTGCTTTTTGCTTTTGTTCTTCCAGCAAGAGCTTAATCTTATTTTGATCAAGATAGCCTAAACTTTGAGCCTTTTTAAGAAATTCTAATTCTGATGGATTCATAAAAATTCTCTCTCTCTTTAGCAATGTGGCATTATTGAATTCTGATTCCTATCTCGAACAAGCAGAAACCCAAAAAGTATTAAGACCTATCCGATTACTTGTTAGATTCTAATAGCTAAATCCAATGGAAATGAACCATGCAAACATAGCTTCTTTTTGGCCTGTCAGGGGATTTTCTTCTCTTTTGGGATTAAAGCCCATATCAAAGCGGATAGGGCCTATGGGGGTGTTGTACCATAAGCTTACTCCTACGGCATATTTTAAATGAGAAACACGGTAGTCTTTTACTTTGCGGACTACAGGAAGAATCTGACCAGCATCCATAAATGTTGAAAAGCCAAAGTTTCCATAGATAGGAATACGCAGTTCCGTAGAGGCAAGAAAAATTCCTTCTCCGCCAACAGGAGCATTTTTAGAGTCTAGTGGAGGCATTTCTTTTTCTTTGAAGCTTCGGAGGGTGCTTGCACCGCCCGCAAAAAAACGCTTTTGCAAAGGAATAGAATCGCTGTTACCAAAAGGAACGATAACCCCTCCTCTCAAAGAAAAGCTAAAGACCCAACGCTCAATGAGATTGATATACCATGCTGTATGAGCGTAGAAACGAATATAGTTTACATCAGCCCCCCAAAAATCAGAGCTTTCCTGAAATTCGATGGAATGGTAGCTTCCTGATGTGGGATACCCTTCTTCATTACGCAAATTGAGCGTGAATTTCTGGCTAAAATAGGAAAAGATAGTCATCCCTATTTCCTTTTCTTCTTCTTCCTCTGTTACTTCCAGAATTTCGCTAAAAAGAAGACCATAGCCTAACTCCATAGTAAGGAACTGGCTCAACTTCTTTTCAAAAAAAAGCCCACCCCCTTTTTCAAAAACTGTAAAAGTGGGTGTATCTTCCATCAAAATCGAAAACTCCAGCCTGGAAGACCATGTTTTGCTACCCCAAAGTTGTGGCTCTAAGAATTGGATCTTGGCTTCACTTTTTGATAGCTCTGAAGAGAAAAGCGTAGAACCCACCGAGGCCAGGAACTTTCGTCCTGTGCCAAAAATATTGATATGCTCAAACTCCACTCCGCCCAAAACACCATAGCTAGTTTCATACCCAAGCCTAAAAGTAAGGGTTTTGTTGTTTCTTTCCTTGAGGGTGAAATGGATGTCTGCCTCTGTATCGCCTACAAATTTTTCGTCTGATTCTACAGTAAGAAAAAGACCTGTATCCTGGATTGCCTGGCGGCTCATTAAAATCTGGGAAGCATCATATCTGTCTTTTTCTCTAAAGGTAAGCTGTCTTTGGACAACTTCGTCCAAAGTTAACTCGTTTCCTGAAAGGGAAATGGATCGAATGGAATGGATTTTGCCTTCTTTTATTCTCACAATTGCATGAAAACCACAGCGCTTTTCCTCTTTGGTGTTTTCTTTTAGCTCTGTGGAAATCTCGACTCTGGCATATCCATGAAGCCGATAAAAATCCTTTAAGGATGAGGATATCTGTTGCATGGAAGAGGGCTGGAGTACCATACCTTTGTTAAAACCTGATATTTTTTCTAATTCCTCTATGGAAAAATGATTACAGCCTTCCCACTCCAGGCTATCCAGATGAAAGCGTTCCTTTTCCTGCACAAGAATTTCTATTATGACCTCCTTGGAATTGGGGGGATCAGGAGAAAAGCTGTAGCGAGCTTCGCAGTGTGCATTCCAATACCCTTCGTTGACATAAAAACCTTCAATAGCCGATATATCCTGGCTTACCTGGATCTTATCCAGATAGTATTCTTCAAGCATTCCAGGCTTTGTGAGAAAGCTTTGCAATTTTTCTTGTGAAAAAGAAAGATCTCCTTGTGAGTTATGAAAAGGTATGATGCTTATCTTTTTGACTAAAACAGTTTGGTATTCTAAGATTTTAAAAAGAATCTTTTCTTTTGTGAGTTCATAGTCAACCTGAGCAAAAGAATACCCATGAGATCGGTAATGAAGGAGGATCTGGTAGGCTGCATCGTCAATATAGGAAAGAGATTTGCTTTTTAGATATTCGCTATATGGTTCTTTGATGATTGCTTTCAAATCTTCTTGTGTGTACTTCTGGTTGCCTTGAAATACCACTTCCTGTGCCTGCAAATAAAACAAAAACAACCATAATACAATTCGCAATGCTACTTTGGCATTGCTTTCCAAAATATGGAGGAAAAATAGCATGAAAAGATTCCTTGGATAAAAGATAACATTGAGGCTTGTGTCAGTTAATCTTTGGCCTGAAAGGCATATATATACCAGCCTAGGGCAGCGCCCTAGGCAACTACAGGTAATGTTGTGGAAAATTGTCCCCTTCTCTTCGACATCATTCATGAGATTCTGCGCGTGAATATAAAATCGTCCCATAGGGTGACTCTGCTGTTAACGACAGGCGGTCTCTCATAAAAAAGAAATTGTGGATTCTGGCAGTGAGGGGTACGGTTTCTTTTTTCCAGGTTTTCCCCTGATCAGGAGAATAAAGGACAACAGAATGAAAACGGTAGTTGTGTTCGTATTTTTCTTTTGGCAAAATATCCTGGCTTGCAATAAAAAAAGCCTGAGCGTCTTTAGAAAAAAAATCGTGTATACTCAGAGAAAAGTCCTTTCTGGATGTTTCGTATAGGCTCTGCCAGCTTTTGCCATCATCTTTTGTGAGAAGAAGGGTATTTTTTCTGATCGCCAACGCAACACTTTCTTTAACAATATGAACTCGGTCGAAAGTGTCTGTCGGGATAGGCAGCTTTTTCCATGTTTCTCCTTTGTCGCTGCTCACCAAAACAGGGTCGCCTGCGATAAGACCCCAACTAGGACAAGATATATTCTTGAGTATCCCAGTTCCTTTTTTGAGTATTTTCCAGTTGTCTCCAGCATCTTCCGTTTTCATGATAAAGGATATATAAAAAGGCGTATATTTCTCTATTTTTTCCTTTTCTTCCCCTTCTTCTGGCAAGCTTTCCTTCCATTCTACTTTTTCCATACCAAAGTAAATATCCTCAGGGGTGTTGCTGTATTCATGACCAATCACGATCCATGTTCTTGGGCTTAAAAGAGCAGCATCTGTCCAAAAAACAGGAAGATAGGATGAATTTTTTTCTGCTTCGATGGGAGGATATTCTATTGTATTTAGCGGCTTTTCTATCTCCTGGACTTTTTTTTCTTGTACCTGGTAAGGTCTAAACCCTTTTATTGTTTTTATATCCCAATTTTTGCCGCCATCTGAAGTATAGGCAATCTTGTTATTTTCTTTTCCTAAAAGCAAGCAAGTTTTTTCTCCAAAAAAACGCATACGATGAGCAGAAAAGTCTTCCAAATGTACTTCTCGCCAATGAATCCCAGCATCTTCTGTCATGGATAAAGTATTGTTTTTTTTCAAAGAAAAGCCTAGTGTGGGATTCAAAAAAAGCGTTTGAGAATGTCCTGGGCCTAGAATTTTTTTCAGTTCCCAGGGAAAGGAAGGATAGGCCGATAAATAGAATATACGAACTCCACTCAAAACCAAAATCAAAAAGCCAAAAAACTGCAAGATGTTTTTTCTATAAGGAAAAATGTCTGAGGAAATCCCTGCTGCTTTGTGGAAAGACAGAAAATTGCCAAAAACAAAAAAAACCGCAGGAGTGAAAGATAGAATGGCTAAAACAAAAACCAAAGATTTTAGAGGAAATTGCAAAGAAGGAAAGATAGAATATGTTTTATAAAGCAAATAAAAAAAAGAGCATAGCCAAAAAAAGTAAAACAAAATAAAAGGAAAAAATTGTTTGGAAAGCCTCTTTTTTACAGAAGGCTCTTGCCGTATCCAAATTTTGCATGCCCAAAAGGTCGCAACCAAAACAAAAGCGATAAATACAAGCAGTGCAGGACTATAGATTATAATATAAGGAAACATAGAAACCATGAACAAAGCGCAAGAACCAGCGATTACGCTGCTGATGCTGATGCTTAAAATAGTATACGGCTCTCTTCCTAATGTACGATAAGAAGCGCACCATAAAGCCGATCCCAGGACGAACATGCCTAGCAAAAGAGCATAAAAAGGCGTTTTAGGCAACAAAGATCTGGGGAAATATTGTATTGTTCTCTCAATGCAAAGGGCGCAAGCAAATATCATCAGCAAAAGATAGCGAATGTTAGGAGCAATTTTTTTATAGAAGACACCCAATGTCAAAAATACAAAGCCTATGATAAAAATAGCCAAAGCTGGAACGCCTAGAAAGATTTCCTTGAGACTTCCATCGTTGTATTGGACAATCCCAACAAAAACAATCCAGTTAGCCACAATGCTAATCAGAGCCAAGATGAACCAGATATAAATTTTATAAAGGATAGACAGAAGATTGCTTCCTTGATTGTTCTCGTCCATATTCCCTCCTAGAGCATAGAAATCAGGTTTTAAAAGCCTGCCAGGAAAATGTTCAAAAGTTTATGTCCTTAAATTTTTAACACGAAGGCTACATCGGTAAATTTTTTAAAATGGTTATATGCTTGCTACTGATTCTTTAAGCATAGAATAGGCTTGTTGTACCACCCAGGGGGCATATCTTCCTGATTCTATTAGAAATTCTAATTTGAGGAGAGCTTGATCCATAGAGAATTCTTGTTTTTTTACCAATTCACAAATAAGAGAAAGGCTGCAAAAATGCTGTATTTGATTTTTTTTGCAGAATTGCAAAATTTTGCCATCTTCGGAGAGTACAGCATAAGCGCGTTGTTGATAAAAAAGGTCTATCAAGCTCTGGTCATTAGAAGAAAGTCCTTTGCGCGTCCTGGTATTGGGAACGTGGAAAACCTCGGTTACATTGTAATAGCTTTGAAGTTCTTTTCCTGATGCCTTAACAGAAAGCTCTTGCAAAATTTCTGGTGTGGTATAAAAATTATACCATCTTACCGCATGGCGCAAGATATCGCATCGGTATAGATAAATCAAAGAACAGGCATCCGCGCAAAGGCTCTTTTTCTCCATAGAGTTTCCTTCAAATTTTGTAATAGTCAAAATGGTACTGTGCAATTAGATTTTTGCAGAAAAGCAAAGATTTTTATCACGAATAAGACGAATGGTCGAATGGCACGAATAGTTTTTATAGAAATTTCATTCGCGTAATTTGTATATTCGTCGTATTCGTGATTAATGCCAGCATCTCTTGAAATATGTTCAACAGCATTTTGACCAGAACAGTTTCCTTCAAATTGTCTATTTTAGTGACATCAAGAATTTATAAAGATCTAAGGTATTTCTCCCTGCAACATACTTATCCAGGTTTTCCACTTCCCTGCTGCCTTTTTCGGATTGCAATGCAGAAAAATAGTCTTCATAAGTTTTTTCCCTGCCGTATTCGGATATGGCATAGGCAATAGCAGCAGCGATATGAGCGGCAGCCAGATGGGTAGAGCTAATCTCTTCATATTTGTTTTCTGGAGCTGTTGTCAGGATTTTTTCTCCAGGGGCACTTGTATGAACAAAGCGCGAGCTGTAGTTTGCCAAAAAAGGCTTTTGGTCAGATTTGTCGATGCTTGTCACAACCAGGATATTTTCGTATGCTGTGAACAATGCCTCGATTCCCAATTTGCTGCCAAATTCATTTTGTATATTGCCAGCACCGATTACAATCGGAATAGAAAGCTTTTTGGCTTTGTCCAAGGCATTTTGTATTGCCTTTTTTTCCAGATTTTTTACGGCTTCCTGGCGTGAAAACTGTAAACTAATGAGATTGAGGAGAACAACATCAGGCTTTACTTCGCTGATATGCTCTAAGGCTCTTACCAAAGTTGGAATGCGAGATTGACCATTGCTGTTGATATACCTGACAGGATAGAGCGAAACTTTTTTGAGTATGCCTTTGATCCCTTTGCCATTGTTGTGGACAGCACCGATGATCCCTGCAAGATAAGTATCATAGCCATATTTATCATAGGCAAGACCATCGTTATCTACAAAGTCCCATCCTACAAAATTGTCTATAAGCCCATCAGCATCATCGTCCTTTTGGTTGTAGGGGACTCCAGTGTTGGGGTTCTTTTCTTTAAGTTCTTTTTTATTTACAAAGATATTTCCTCTAAGATCTTCATGGTTATAGTCGATCCCGCTTCCAATGAGCATGACCGTAACGGCTTTGCTACTCATAAAGGAATCCCAGACCTTAGGGGCAGAAATTTTTTCTAAATTCCACTGTTCTTTGGAAAAAGCATCTTCTCCTTGCACTTGCTCTATTTCCCCTGGCAAAGGATCTATGTAAAGATTAGGGGTTTTGACAACTATTTTCTTTTCGCATGCAACCAGCAAAAAAACGAGAATAAAGCTCTGTAGGAGACGATTTATAATGGTTCTAATCTTTCTTTTCTGCATTTTGGGTTTCATCCTTTCGGTATTCTAGTTTTTCTATACGAAAACCTTCGCTTTCAAAATTGGCAAAAGGTTTGGATTGCTTGGGTAAGTAGCAAATCGTCTTTTGGGTTGTCGCATCTATAAAGCAAATTTTTGCTCCTGCGTTAAATCCATCCTGGGGAGAAGGGAATTCTTTTTCTTCTACAAATTCCACAGCAACAAGAGCATTGGCAAACCTCACTCTTAAAGTATCACCCTGTATCCAGGGAGTCCAAAACCCTTGAGGATACTGGTTGTCGAATTTAAAGACCAGACGGTAGTATTTATCATAAATAGCAAGAACATCTATGCCTGGGATGTCGGCAATGACCGATGAAAAATAAAGCCTTATATACTTTGCATCAGGTTGGTGGATTTCCCATACCTTATCCACCAGCTCTTCATTAAAGCGAGGGGATACGATTTCGTATTCTCTTGTATAGACCTTTCCTTCTTTTCGGATAGGGTTTATCTCGTTTTGCAAAGCGCGTGCCATGTTGAGCCTTCCCTGGCTCAGCACAAGACCTGCCAGATGGGGCATGATATCCACTGTGTCTATCAGCCTTTTCTTGATCTCTGCTGGCTTGCGTTTTAAAGATTCATCCGAAGACAAAAGCAAAGCAGCCGCTCCTGCTACAAAAGGTGCTGCCATACTTGTCCCAGAAAATGCCTGGTAAGCGAATTTAGCTGTTTCAGATTGGGCTACAGGAACTGTACTCATAATGCTAACGCCAGGGGCAGCAAGATGAACTTTCTGTGAGCCATAGTTGCTGAAAGTAGCAAGCTGATCTTTGTTATCGGTAGCCGCTACAGAAATAACATTTTCCACCTCATAATTCGCAGGAAAAAAATCTTTGTGGTCGCAATTGCTCGAAGCATTTCCTGCTGCCGCAACAAAAAGAATCCCATTTTTGTTGGCTTCCTGGATAGCATACAAAAGAAGATCGCTCTTGCCGTTTCCGCCCCAACTGTTGGACAAAATATCTACTTTGTTGCGGATTCCATACATAATAGCGCGGTAGGCATCTACCGTAGAGCCTGACCCTGCTTTGTTTAAAAACTTCAATCCCATAAGACGGACATTCCAGTTGACTCCTGCAACACCGCGATGGTTATCAGGTTTTGCGCCAATGATTCCAGCGCAATGAGTGCCATGTCCATTGTCATCCATAGGATCAGGATGGCCTAGCTGTCCATAGTATGGTTTTTCTCTTCCGCTAGAAATGAAGTTCCAGCCATACTTATCATCAGCATAGCCGTTTCCATCATCATCTTTTCCATCTATCCCATTTAGCTCAATCTCATTGACCCACATATTTTCTTTTAAATCAGGGTGGTTATAATCGATTCCTGTGTCTATAACGCCAACAATGATTTCTTTTTTGCCTTTAGCAATTTCCCATGCCTTGAGCATTTTAATATCTGCTCCTGGCTTTCCCTGAGAACCTGTAGGGCTGTCCTGTCCCAGGTTTTCCATGGCCCATTGGCTTAAAAAATAAGGGTCTTTGGGTGGCTTTATATCCTTTAGAGTAAGAACCCAATTAGGCTCGGCAAAGACTAAGCCTTGTACGCTAGAATTCATCTTGGAAACAAGGGATACAATATCTTTTTTGGCATCTTCTATAACAATATAATGGATGTCTTTTTCAATAGAGTCCCAAGTTTTTACGGCAATTCCTTCCTGGAGCAAAAAAATAAGAGCGTTTTCTATATTTCCCTTAAGAACAATTTCTCCTGGGACATAGCTGCTCTGTGCATTGCTGGAAAATGTTAAAAAAAAGATAAAAATGATAAAAAAATAGCATTTTTTCATAAAGATTCTTCCCATTTCTATTTATTTACGGTTTGATGCAATTTGCTGGTAACAGTTTCAAATCGGTCTTTGAAAAAAAGCAAAATCGAATGAGCTTGAGGCTCACTGTCTAGTTTAAGCAAATCGCGAGCACTACACAGCCAATGCACGATAAAAAGGTTGTTGAATTGAAAGGAAGCTTGTATCATACACTTTGTGCTGTCACTCATGGCTTTGATAGAAAAATCCACAGTGCTTATATCAAAACGTTCCCAGACAAAGTCAAAATAATCGCTGTAAAGCTGGCAAGGCTGGTCTAAAGTAACACTGGCCTGCTGGATCACTTTGGTATTGATGTCTTTGATCGCAGCTTTATCAAAGTAAACTTCTATTGTGGTGAAAGACAAAAGGGCTTCAGGATAGTGGGGGATAGCGGGTCTGACAAAAAACGAATGTTTTTTTGTTATGGACTTTGTGGAATTCAGTTTGTTTTCTTTTGTTTCCACAATCTCTTCTGAAATTTTTGTCATGCTTTCCACATAGTATTCTTCCTGGAAAGACTTAAAAACAGAAGCAATGAAAGCCTCTGGATCAAGGGTTGTTTTGCTCACCCAAGAAAGATCAACGTTCACACCACTTGGATTCACCTTTGTCATGCTTTGCAATTGAGCAAAACACAAAGGCATGACAAAAAGCAAACAAACAATAAAACACAATCTCATTTTGTTTCTCCGAATTAGAAGAGCATTCTATATTTTAGCAAAATACGATAAGCATATTATAGCTTAAAGCCAAGGAATTTCCAAGGTTTTTATTGCCCGAAGTTTTCAAAAATGCGTTCAAGTTTTAGATTTATCCACAGATTTCGCAGATTACACAGATTTTTACGGACTCATAGATCGGCTATTGACAAATGTTTTCCTTTTTGTAAAATAGACCAGGTAACATGAATTTTCTTTTACTTCCTTTTTTATTTTAGGAGTTTACGATGAGAAGTTTAGTTTTAGTACTGGTTGTTGCTTTTATTTTTTCTACATTAAGTGGTTGCATGATTGTTGCATCTCCTGCCATGGGAAGCCTTTATACTGAAGTAAAAGCTCCTTTAAGTGCTACATCCAATAGTGGTTATTCCAAAATTGGAAAAGCCAGTTGCCAATCTATTCTTGGTTTAGTAGCCACAGGTGATGCCAGCATCGAAGCTGCTTCTAAAAATGGTGGAATTACCAAAGTTCATCATGTAGACTATGAATCCAAAAACATTCTTGGTATCATGGGAACTTTCACTACCGTAGTTTATGGCGATTAATCCTTCTGTAATAGAAGATTTTTCTCTAAAAAGCAACAACACTTTTGCCATAAGCGCAAAGGCTAAGTATTTTGCCCAGGCAAAAAGTGTTGTTTGCCTGAAAAATCTCATTTCATCCTATCCTCATCTTCCCAAATTTTTCCTCGGAGCAGGAAGCAATGTCCTGCTCACACAAGATTTCCCTGGTCTTATCATAAAAATAGCTATTCCTGGAATTTCCTATCTCTACGAGCAAGAAGATAATGTATTTTTAGAAGCAGGTGCGGGTGAGCCTTGGGAAAACCTCATTGACTATGCAATCCAGCATCAGTTGTATGGAATAGAAAACCTGACTCTGATCCCAGGCACAGTAGGCGGTGCTTGCGTCCAAAACATTGGAGCATATAGTGCGGAATTTCAAGAAGTGGTAGAATGGGTAAAACTGTATGATATGGCTGAGAATGTTGAAAAAATTCTAACCAAACAAGAATGCCAGTTTGGTTATAGAGAAAGCATCTTTAAGCATTCGCCTTCCTTTGCCATTGTATCTGTAGGAATACGTTTAAACAAAAAGCCTTGCTTTCGTCTTCAGTACCCTGGTATAAAAGAAGAAATGCAAAAAAGAGGAGTTTCTACTCCCACTCTCTTGGATGTTGTGGAAGTCATTCGAAATATCAGGAATAGCAAGCTTCCTGATACTAAAAAACTAGGCAACGCTGGCAGCTTTTTCAAAAATCCCAAAATTTCCTTGAAACAATACGAAGAACTCAGACAATCCTATCCGCTTGTTCCAGGCTTCCCAGAAGGAGACAACCAGGTCAAAGTTCCAGCAGGATGGCTTATTGAGCAATGTGGATGGAAAGGAAAAAGAAGGGGAAATTGTGGTGTTTATGAAAAGCAAGCCTTGATTCTTGTGAATTACGGCGAGGCACAGGGAAATGAAATTCTACTCCTTGCAAAAGAAATTCAATCTTCTGTTCAGAGCAAGTTCCATATTTCCTTAGAAACAGAAGTGGTCATTCTATAAAACATTCTTAGAAAGTAAGAAGTTACGACTTGTGCCAGAGGTCGCAGAGGAATTATATAGTTCTTTTTTTCTTCTCTGCGTGCTCTGTGTCTCTGCTGTGAAATCTTATGTAGGCAAATGTTCAAAAGTTTATGTCCTAAACTTTTTAACACGAAGAACGCGAAGTAAAAAACGCGAAGAACACGAAAAGAAATATACAAAACCATTTTTCTTCGTGTTCTTCGTGTTCTTCGCGGTGAATATTCTTTAACTATTTTATTTATTAATAGTTTATAAAAGGAGACTTTTTTCATGGCATCGATAATCGATGGACGTTCTTTTTTTACAAGGCTTACTTCGCCTGCTGATTCCACAACATAAATTTCGTCGGATCTTACATAAATACCGATAAGATAAGAGTAGTCCAACTGACCATACGGTGCGGCCAATTCCAGAAGATAGCCATTTTCTCCATGAGACTGGATGCTTTCCTCTGAAACAAAAGAATAACCTGCGTCTACCATGCGATTTTTCAGGGCTTCTTTCCAGAAGGAAAGATCGGCTTTAGGCAGATTCGGCTCTTTTTTGATGCGATAGACGATTCCATTTGGGCTGATAGCCCTAAAGTCTTTTCCTTCTTTATATTGAGCAAAACCATTTGGTGCAACGGCTTTAAAATGAACGCATCCAGACAAAAAAGCCAATATAGCAATCACGATAACAAAACAGGCAGATTTAGTCATGTTTGAACTCCTCGATAAGATCTTCCAGATTCATGGTGTTAAGCCAGGGAAAAGAAGAAACTCCATTGGGTACGGGTGCTTTGCGCTCACGAAATCGAAAATCGATCCTAAGCTCAGCGTATTCCAGCCGATGCTCCAGGAGTCTGAGAGAGCCTTTCAGTTTGTCTATTTCTTCTAAAAGCTTGGTGATTTCTGTTTCCACAGACACAATCCCTTCCTGGTTTGCTGAATTCATGATAAGCAAAAATTTTTCCAGGACATCGGATTGCGACTGCAAACGCGCCTTCATTGCTTCTAGCTCTAATCCAACATTCTTTGCTTCGAAATTTCTTCCCACAACAACCCCAAGATCTATGGCTGTAGCAATCATACTTTGTATGTGCTTCCTGGGGACTTTTAAGACAAGGCTTTCCTGTGTCTGAAGAGAAAAATAACCACCCAATCCAGATACTTTCTCCAGCATTTGCTTTGCTGCAATCACAGGATTGGACACTTTCAAGACCAAAGATGCCTGCACCACAACATGAGGCTCTTGCTCTGCTGCTAGAAAAGAAAAAGACACAAGGACTAAAAGCATATATGGAACGCATAAGGTTTTCATTGCTCTCCCCTTTCAATGCTGGCTAAAACAGAGGCTTTGTATCGGTTTTCCTGATCTATTGAGCGGAAATACACTTCTATGATTTTAATCGTATCGTCCTTTACGGAAATGCCTACCCAATATTTATAGGCTGGATCTTGGTCAGAGAATTGCAAAATTTTAAAGCTTCCTGCCTCTGTTACTTCACAAGAGCGAAATTCAGGAGCAAGACGGCTCTTGATGGCTTCCATCCAGAAATTTGTATCTCCCTTGGGATGGTTGGGCTTTTTGCTTGCCCAAAAAGTAGTGCCATCAGGGCTTTCTGCTATCCAATGTTTTTGTTTTTCCAGAGCCACCATCCCCTGCGGCACTATCATTTTTACAAATCCCCCAGACAGGGCAAGGTCCCTTCTGAAAGGAGAAAGTCTATATATCCATCGGAATGCAGATATAGATTCCGATTCAGGAGTCATTCCTACTCTGGCTTGTTTTACTTGGGTTACCAGGCTCAGCCTGGAATAGGCTGCTAAAGATGCCAGGGTTTTGAGCTGCTGCTCTAATTGGTCAATGGATTCTGTAAGCCTTCTAATTTCCTGCAATATTTTTAACTTTTCTTCTTCATTTTTTGCCTTTTCCAGCAATATCAGGAATCTCTCGCGGGTTGCTTTCATGGATTTTAAATGCAAATCCACTGAAAAAAAAGAGTCTGTGACATCGTGGGCCGTAATAGATCTGTCCAGAACATCGCCAAGCAAGGCAATCTGGGCAAAAACATCGTGGAATCTGGCTACAGGGATTCTTAGAACAATGCTAGAATCGCTTCGGCTTTCAACATATCCTTTTGTCTCTTCACAAATCTTCGATGCCTTTTCTATGGTTTCTTCGCCATGGAAAACAGATAGCTTGAGATAGCCATTGTAATGAACCATTCGCTTCGAAGTGTCTTCTACTGGCTTAGAAGGAGGAGCTTCCGCAGGAGCGATGATTTTTGGAATGGCAGGAGCAACACCAGGCGCATTGTCTTTCAATGCAAAAGATTTGGAAGACTCTTCCATTGCAGACTTATGGTAGGCATAGTCTTGCCTGAAAGAAGAGCATCCTGAAAATGCTGTCAAAATGAAAAAAAAGCAACTCCCAAAAACAATCCATTGATTCATTTTTTTACCTTTCTGTATCCTTACGTGGTTTTAGAGCCTGCTTTAGATGGATTGCATACAAAAATCGCCTATAAAATAATCCGCAGATTACACAGATTACGCAGATAAAAGCTTTGAAAATCTGTGTAATCTATGGATAAATTTCTTTGAATCCGATGTATACTTTGTATGCAACTCAAACGAAAAGTGCTGTAATGGGAAAAACAAAGCATGCAATATTGTCCAACTATTCTAATAAAACAAAGCTTTTCTGTCAATGAAGCATTTATTCCTTGAAAATTTTGCTAAAAATTCTTTGTGAAAGAATCCTCTGTTTGATATAATGCTTTTAGAAAATGATTCCATTATTTTAAAAAGAATAAATTCAAAAAACAAGTTAAATTCAATTGAAGAGCGAACATGAATCAAAACACAAACAATATGCTTTCCAAGGCAAAGCCAATCGGCTTCTGGAATTTCGGACTTAACGGCATTCTAAAAGAGCAAAAGGATGATTTTCAAAAGGCAATCTATTCTTTGAATGAACCTTTTTTTGTTGTTATGAATCATGGCAATTATGCCATTGCGCAAGGAGGTTATGCCCAGATTTCTACGGAGAATACAGAAAGTGGTTTACCCCTATTTGCTTACATTCCCGCGTATTCCTTGCAAAATTTAGGAGATCGTTCTTTTTGTGATGATCATGGATTATCCCATCCTTATATAGCAGGGGCCATGGCTCATGGAATCAACTCTTTGGCTCTTGTGGAAACACTGGCACAAAATGGAATGCTTTCTTTTTTTGGGTCTGCTGGTCAGTCTCCTGAAAAAGTAAAAGAAGCCATTGTATACCTTTCCAGCAAGCTGCATGGGAAGCCTTATGGATTTAACCTGATCCACAGCCCTGGAGAGCCAGGGCTTGAGGATTCGATTGTAAGATTGTATCTGGAAAGAAACATTTGCCTTGTAGAAGCCTCTGCTTATCTTGATCTTACATTGCCTTTAGTTCGGTATCGCCTCGCTGGCATTCATTCCGATTCTGATGGGCGAATCATTACGCCCCACAAAATTATAGCCAAAGTATCCCGCATCGAACTAGCCGAGAAATTCTTTTCTCCGCCACCAGAAAAGCTTGTTGCTGAACTTGTTAAAAACGGGACTATAACGCAGCAACAAGCAAGTCTTGCCCGACATATACCTATGGCGCAGGATCTTACAGTAGAAGCAGATTCAGGAGGACACACAGACAATCGGCCTACCTTTGGCCTTGTTCCTACAATGCTGGCTTTACGCAATCGGCTGCAAAAACAATACAACTTTGCCCAAAGCTTGCGCGTGGGTGTAGCGGGCGGAATTGCCACACCACTTTCTGTTGCAGCTGCCTTTTCTATGGGAGCAGCCTATATTGTTACAGGATCTATCAATCAGGCTTGCGTTGAATCAGGGACATCAGACACAGTCAGGGAAATGCTGGCACAAACCCAGCAAGCGGATGTTACTATGGCTCATGCTGCTGATATGTTCGAGATGGGAGTCAAAGTTCAGGTCATTAAGCGTGGCACGATGTTTGCCATGCGTTCTGCCAAACTATACGAAATATACAACCAATACGAAAGCATAGAAAGCATTCCTGTAAGCATAAGAGAATCATTGGAAAAGCAATATTTTCATTCTACCATAGAAAAAGTATGGGCAGGGACTTGCCAGTATTTTGAAGAAAGAGATCCATCCCAGATAGCCAAAGCAATGAAAAACCCTAAATATAAAATGGCACTGATCTTCCGCTGGTATCTTGGACAAACATCACGCTGGGCAATTTCAGGATTGCCAGAGCGCAAAATAGATTACCAAATATGGTGTGGCCCCGCTATGGGAGCTTTCAACGAATGGGCAAAAGATTCGTTTCTGGAAAAACCCCAAAATCGCAAAGCAGCCAATGTTGCGAAAAATCTTCTCTATGGCGGTGTAACTATCATGAGAATGAACTATCTACAATCTTGCGGTATTTCTCTTGACTATACTTCTATGCTACCTAAACCTATGACAGATATAGAAATGCAAAGTTTTTTTTGATAAAAAGATTCCCATAACGGAAACATAGTCCCAATACCCAGATACCCAGGGCTGGTATATTAATTTGACATCGCTTAATTTGACAATGTT
>JABWCH010000105.1 GCA_013359215.1 Candidatus Brocadiia bacterium
TGACGGGGGATATCTTGCAAAAAGCTTTTTACTATTGTTTTAAATAATTCTCTATCGTCCATTACACGAGACAACATAGATTCTTTATTCCAGATATTTTTTTCTGATTGGGAAAATGTTTCTGGAGTTTTTTGATATTCTTGCCTTTTTTTTGTCTGATAGTTGCTTTTGGAAAGCCAGTATTCCAGTGTTTTAGACAAAATCTGTGGGGAAACAGGCTTGGTAATGTAATCATCCATACCAGCGTCCATACATTTTTGGCGGTCGCCTTGCATAGCATGGGCCGTCATGGCAATAATCGGAATATTATGGTTCAATACAGGAGACTGATGGCTGCGAATTTGTCGTGTTGCTTCGTAGCCGTCCATCACAGGCATCTGTATATCCATAAGAATCAAATCATAAGGAATGTATTCCAACGATTTAATGGCTTCTTGTCCATTTGCAACAGCATCGGCACGCAATCCCAGTTTTTTTAGAATGCCCATGGCTACCTGCTGGTTAGCGATGTTGTCTTCGACAACAAGGATTAGAGATCTAGAATCTTCAAACAAAGAAATTTTCTTTTGCGTTGTTCTGCGCATCGCACTAAAGCGGTTTAAGTCTTTTGTTGCCGATGGCAAGGCAATGGCTAAAGATAAAGTATTTTTCATTTCCTGAAACTGGACAGGCTTCGATAAATAGCTTACAAAACCAAGCTTCAAAAAACGATCTGTATCTATAGAAGCTTTGATAGGGGTTAAGAGTACCATGCGAGTTTTTTTTAGATGTTCGTCTGCCTGGATGATGCTTCCCAGTCGTTCTCCATCTATGCCATGTATCTTTATATCAATCAAAGCTATCATATATGGATCTTTTGCTTTAAAAGCAGAAAAAAGCAATTGTAATGCCTGATTAGCATTCGAAGCCTCAGAGGGGCGCATTCCCCAGGAGGCTATACGAGCACAAAGCACTTTTCGGCAATTTTCATTACCAGCCACAACCAATATACGGACATTTTTTAATTCTGGTGGTGCTAAATTTTCCACACGCACTATATTTCGTTGCTTTTTCAAATTTACAGTGAACCAGAATTCTGACCCTTGGTTTTCTTCGCTGATTACTCCAATTTTTCCCCCCATAAGCTCTGCCAAATTTTTTGAAATAGCCAGCCCCAGACCAGTACCTTCATATTTACGAGTTACTGAGGAGTCGACCTGGCTAAATTTATAAAATAACAGAGCTATCTTTTCTTTGGGGATGCCAATTCCTGTATCTTTCACAGAGAAACGCAAACAAACTTCATCGTTTTCTTTTGTTTCTTCTAAAGAAACACTGACCAGCACCTCTCCTTGGTTTGTAAATTTAATGGCATTCCCCACTAGATTACTAAGAATTTGGCGAAGCCTTCCTGGATCACCATAGAGCATCACGGGAACATCCGATTCGATAATAAAAAGTAGCTCCAGCCCTTTTTCTTGGGCCCGCAACGCCATTGTTTCAGAAAAATCGTCCAAAAGCGCAGACAAATCAAAGGATACAATTTCTAATTCTACTTTTTGGGCTTCCATTTTAGAATAGTCTAAAATATCGTTAATGATAGCAAGCAGCGACTTGCCATTGCTTTGTATGATTTCAGTATAGCGTTTTTGCTCTCCAGCCAATGATGTATCCAAAAGAAGAGAAACCATGCCTAGAATTCCATTTAGAGGAGTCCTGATCTCATGGCTCATATTTGCCAGGAATTCGCTTTTGGCATTGTTGGCAGCATTGGACTCTTTTGCTAACTTTTCTGCCCGTTCCTTTTGCTTTTCGAGTTCAGCATTGGTTTTTTCCAGAGATTCCTTAGACTGGAGAAGTTCTTTTTCTGCAAGCTTGCGATCTGTGATATTGCTGATAGTATGAACAGCCCCATTGTATTGGCCTAATTCGTCTAACACAGGATCTATCGTAACTTCAAACCATCGGTCGCCCATCTGAAGATCCATACGCTCGCGGGAACAACTTTTTTGTGACCGCAAAAGCGGACATTCTTTTAAAGGGCCAGAAAGGCGATGCACCACTTCCCAGCAAGGTCTGCCAACCAAATCTCCTATTTTGCAATGAAAAAAGGATTCGGATGTTTTGTTTGCTCTCAGGATTTTATGATCTTTGCCTATAATCCAGATCAAATCATGAGAAGCGTCAAAGGTTATTTGCCATTCCCGCAATGATAAAGCCAAATTTTCTTCTATTTTCTTCCTTTCTGTTATATCAATAGAAATTCCATAAGCCTTTTGCGGCTTATGGTTTTTGAAAACCTTTACCTCCCCTCGCCCGTAAATCCACCTGTATTCTCCATCTCCCATTTTAACACGATATTCGCATTCAAAAATGTTTTTCTTCTCTATCTGTGCAACCTCGCTTTGAACTTTTTGGCGGTCTTCAGGATGGATCATTTCTAGTATTTTATCTATTCTAGTATAAGGCTCGATATTGTCTGTCCTGGCAAGATTCCTGATATTTTCAAAATAGCTCAGTGTACCTTGGGGAATATCCCATTCCCAAGATGTCATATTCCCTGCGCTTAAAGCATTGTGCAGATGTTCATCAAGATCGTTTCTTTTTCTCTCTAAATCTATATATCGGGCTATTTGGGCTTGTAGCTCTTCCTGTTTTTTCTGGATTTCTTCCTTCTGCTTTTTTAAAAGAGATCGGGATTCTTTTAGGGAAAGATGTACCTGGACGCGGGATAAAAGCTCTTCTTTGTGAATTGGCCTAGAAACATAATCCGCGACTCCTAGCTTTAACCCTTCTAACCATTTTTGCTCTTCATCGGAAGCACGAATCAAAAGAATGGGAATCTCCTTTGTTTCCTTTTGGTTCTTAAGGCAACGACAAACCTCAAGCCCATCCATGCCTTTTACACAAACTCCCAGAAGAATCAAATCTGGAGGGTTTTCAGATGCTGCTGCTATTGCTATCTCTCCGCTAGTGGCTAAACGAACATAGTAGCCTGCCTGATCGAGAATGTCGAAAAATAAAGAAAGCGATTCATGCGTGCTGTCAATAACCAAAATGGATGGTCTTTTTTCTTCCATATAGAATGCACTCCCTTATTCCATGCGCTTCTTCCCATCTCTGACAAGCCGAAACCAAAAAGGTATTAATCACGAATGAGACGAATATACAAATTACGCGAATGAAATTTTTATAAAAACTATTCGTGCCATTGTACCATTTGTCTTATTCGTGATCAAAATCTTTTCTTTTTCGGCAAACATATAACTTATTATCTTCTATAATCTTATAATGAAATTAAACTATTTTTCACTTCTAAAACCATGATTTCTGTGCTTCCATAAACACGATCTTCAATAATATGAAGAGGAGGTAAAACAGGCATTCCTGCCATTGCCCCTTTTCTATAATGGAGTACCATAAGACCTTTATCCTGTGTGATTTTTTTTGCAATTTCGCCTAGATATTGGACGCATTCTCTTCGGGTTATAGGATTGTCGAAATAATGATAAGGAGGGTCAAAAAATACAATCTGGCAAGGCTCTGTTTCCTGCCATATCTTTAAGATATGGAAAGCATTATAAGAAATCAATTTGCTGCGTTCTTTAAAATGGTTATTGTTGATATTCTTGACTAAAACTTGCTGTGTTTCTTTGCATGTTTCTAAAAAATAGCAAAACCTTGCCCCTCTGGAAAGGGCTTCTAAGCCCAAAGAGCCTGATCCAGCAAAAAGATCCAAAACCAAAGCATCCTGGACTTTGTCTTGCAATAAATCAAAAACCGATTCCCTGACTCTTATGTTCATGGGACGTGTTTGCATGCCTGGGGGACTCTCCAGCTTCAATCCTTTGGCATCGCCTGCAATGATCTTCATACTCTTTCTCTTTCACTTCTGAATTTTTTGTGTACGCAAAGCGTCTGCTCTTTTTTCCAGGTCTTTTTTTTGCTTTGCTGTGAGCGGGAAATAAGGTTTTAAAGTGTATAAGAATTTATGTTCATCTTGAAGAGAAACAGGAATCAAAAACTCGCTGACAAAATCTAAAGGAAAATATTGATATACAGGAGCTTGTATGCTTTCCATTGAAGAGTGCAATTGATAGCCTTCTTTGGAAACTGTGATTTCTCTTGTTCCATAAAAAGAAAAAGGGACGCTTACAGGGGTTTCCCCAACTTTTTCCCCATCCAGCCAGACATGAGCACCTTGTGGATCAGAGACAATAGTGATCTTTCTCTCTACACAACCCCAACAACAAAGAATGAAAAAAAATAAAAAAATGTAATGTGTTTTCATATTGTAAAAATTTTAAATGATTTGTAATAGTCAAAATGATTCTGTGCAATTAAATTTTTGCAGAAAAAGTAAAAATTTTTATCACGAATAAGACGAATGGTCGAATGCCACGAATAGTTTTTATAGAAATTTCATTCGCGTAGTTTGTATATTCGTTTTATTCGTGATTAATACTAGCATCTCTTGAAATATGGTCAACAGCATTTTGACCAGAACAAAATTTTAAATGATTTGTTATAAAAATGATAATTCCATTACCCATAAATGCCCATGGGCTATAGAAATACTATAAGTTCATTCGTTTAAGCCATTGTTCCATATCTTTTATGGCTTCTTCAGGGTTTTCATATCTTACAAAAGCCTGCCCTTGGTGGAAAAGGTGTTCTGGCATCCAGGAAACAATGGGGAGGATCAGGAGAGGGATGCTCTCTTCTTTGCTATACAATGCCTTCGCTTTCTGAAATGCCTCTCTGGCCTCTTCCTGCCAGGCTTTTTTTACGCTATTTTCAAATAAAGCTTCTTCTCTGTCAATATAAATTTTATAATAGTATAGCCTTCCCATGAGATTCCATAAATCTCCTGCGCCTAAAGCCCGAAGATGCTCCTGCCCATCTATGTGAATTTTTTTCAAAATAGCGTTAAAATGACTATGAGAAGGTTCAGCACTGCCTTGAGCAAAGGCAAAGAGTATATCCCTCACAAAGGGGTTGTCCAGGCTTTGCAAGGTTTTTGCAGGCAAAGCCTCGCTGGATGTCCTTACCGCGTCCTGAGCTACGGGGACAGGAGTATAGGGCTTTTCCAAAGGCATTTTGCCAACAAAGCCATACACAAAAAAAATAGCAAAAACAACAAAAACAAAACTAAAAGCCAATCCTACTTTTTTATATATTTGCCATAGCTTCATTTCTTTTTCCCCTCTTGGGGTATTCAGATGATCCCCTCGGACAATTTTTTTCTTTGGCGTTTCTTCTTCCTGTTTTTCCAGTTGCTCATAGATCTTTTTCAATTGCTCTTGAGCATGAATCCTCACTTCCTGAATTTTTTTCAATTCTGGCTGAGGAGGGGCATCTTTTTCTATCTTAGGAGCAACTTTTCTTTCTACAACTTGGGCTTTTTCCTTCTTTTTCGTATCAGGTTCAGAGGCTTTTTTGCCTTCCAAAGTGCTTTCTTTTTTGACTATAGCAGACTGCGCTTCTTTTGCATTTTCTTTTTCCAACTCTTCATAAAATTTAAACATCTGCGTGGAAGCAACAGGATCTCTTCTCCTTGCTTTGGGAGGAGGCGATTCCTGGACAATCTTTTTTGTCACTTTTTCAGAAGAAAGTCCTATGGTCTTCAAATAGTTCGTCCAGCAAACAGGACAGCGCAAACGCTCTCTGGGGTCATGGTGAAAAAGCTGAAATACCCTGGAACATTGCGAGCATTTCTGTTCTTTGTACTGTATTTTACTTTGGAAATCTTTAATCTCGTCCTTCGTGATAACAGCAAGGTCTTCCACCAATATATCTGAAAGATTCTTGACGATTCCCTGCTTTTTCATCTGGCTGCGTATCTGCTGTGCTTTTCTGATCTCTTTCCCAGAAATATTCCCTAAAGGATTTTTTCCAAAATAAACCAAGCCTTTGAGTACAACATCAGGAATATAAGACCAATCCAGAGGATGCGATTCCACAAAAACTTTTTGTTCATCAAGCAATTCCTGAAGTTGCTCTTGTGTAATGTATTCCAAAGAAAAAAGAATATACCCTAGTTTGCCTTCAGGAATTTCATGCTGTATTAAAAGGGCTTCCAGAAGCTGCTGGTATAAAATATATCCCTTTTCAATCGCCAGTCTTCCCAGAAAAAGGTATTCGTATTTTTCTATTTCTACTAAAACATCCAGTTCTTGCAATTCATCCATTTTTTTGCCCATCTACTCTGCATAATAGGATTCCACAAAATTGCTCATTTTAACATTGTTGATCGTGAGAGTTATATCTTCAAGACAGGCACATTCTCTTTCTGTAGAGCTAAAGGTAACCTGATATGCTACCAATGTGTTAGCATTGACACCATGCCCAAGAGAAAATCCCTGACCCTGATTGCCTGATGCTGTCCTCAAAACTCCCCTGCTGTCTGTATAGGTAACGCTGACTTGCAAATTGGGTGCTATGGTTTTGTCAGGATAGGCTGTCCAGGAAACAGTCCCTAGCTTTCCCCCTTCAGGGATGTGCAAATGATGTGTATAGGTACTGCTTGCTTCAAAAATTCTTCGATCTGGCCTGACAATATTGGCTAGTGGCTGAGATGAAGAATCGGACAATGTATAGCTTCGGAAATTCGATATAGTAGCATTGCCTGGAATATGAACCCTCTGGTCAGGCAGCTTAAAGACACCATCTCCTGTTTCTTTTTGGTAGCGGTAAAATCCGCATATATTCATGCTATCGCGTGGATTTCTTTCGTTTAAGATGCAGTATTCAGGATCTGTCCTGTCAGGAGTGTCCTCAAAGTGCTGCGCAATCATAGAAGCATTGCTTACTTCAACCCCGTCCAGGAAGATTTTCTGGGAAGCGTTCCCATCATCCCATGCGATAAAAATATGATGCCATGTACCTGCATCCCATCCTAATAGATTGGACTTAACAACAACATCTCGTCTTGGCACTGGGAAATAGTAGCCTTGAGATTGTACATTGTTTTTCCATCGATTAAAAACAGGCCATTCGCCCGATAAATAATCCCATCCATCAGCATCCTGGCGATAGTGAGTTCCCTTGAGATTGCCGCTCGTATCATAGCAAGACGCAAAATAAATTCTGCTGAACGTAAGCTGCCCAAAGGTATTCTTGAAAATATAAAACTGGATTCCTTCAGATGCTTCCTGTAAAGCAGAAGAAATCTGGTATTCCCAGGCAAAGCCATCATTCTGGGATGGATAGAGATCTGGATCTGGCTGTCCCAGCGTTTTGCCTTTATGCAAATTTACCTGAGTAGAGCTGAAAAGCCCAGCAGGAACTTGAGCATTGGAAGGCTCATTCATCTTTACCCAAAACTCTAGCGCGCCTTTATAATAAGGCAAACGGTCGTTCGTGCTTTTGCTATTTCGGGGAGCTACGCTAGAATCGCCTTTGTATGTCTGGGTGGGAAAATTCATTCCTCGCCTTGCGCCTTCGGTTTTATCATCGTTAATCAAAGCCCCGATGCTATGGTATCGTACCTGATCGAAGCTAGTGTATTGCCTTCTCTCTGAAAAGATTCCATCATTCGCAAGATGGTTTGTTTCTGTTCTTATCTGGTCTATTTTCATCTCGAAATTGCTGGCCTGGTTGCCATAAAGGCTTAAAAATTTTTCCGATGTAGAAGAAAGAATCTCTGGCTGTGTTCCTGAATTTCTTACAGGAGCGAACTTAGAGCTAAAAGTATGGATCAAAGGGCCTGACCCTAAGGGGCTGTTCAACGCGATATGTGGCTCGATTCTTCCTGTGTGGATGTCGGCATCTATAGCGATGATCTTGCCTACAACAGCAGGATAGGATGTTGTATAAGAAAAGACAGGGTTCTGGGATTGAACAGCCGTTTCAAAATCTTGCTGCGTTGTATGCCTGACAATAGTATACAAAGAAACATCGCTTTTGAGCAAAACCGAACCAATCTGCTGGTTGTTGACTTTGTTGACACCATAGCCAATGCTGGAAATTTCAAAGCTGCCCATAGAAGAAAAGCAAAACTCCGTAGAGTGGGTTCTCTCTGCTCCATCGAAAAAATCGCTCTTCACTGTGCGGAAACGAATATGCTGGGTAGGATTAAAATGGTTATCAATCGTATTGGCACTAAAGTTGGCTTTCACAAGATCACGGCAGGCTTTAAGCCATATTTTGTCCCCTAAATCCGTTTCAGGGGGAGGGTCAGAAGGGTTTGTGTTGGGATGGTATTCGGATGCCCAGGAATTGGCTGGGAAATAGCTATTGTCCAGATAGGTATCCACAAAGCTCACAAACTCCCCCCAGGATCGGAAAGGCCCAACATTTTGCCTTTGCGATACAATACGATCTGCTATGCCCTGGGCATAGGTTTTTCCTGTCAAGGAGTTCACAGCATCCAGGGCAATCATGTATCTTGATGGGACGGAAGTGATGTCTCTGTCTTCCCGAATTTCATTATTGAAGCTTGCCCCTTCATATTTTTTCCCTGAGCTGCTGTTTTTCAAATAGTACGGCTGTGCTTTTACCATCAGAATCGTATATAGAATTTCCTTGGTTGCTGTGTTGATATTGATCGGCGCACGTAACTCCCATACATACTGAGGGATGAGATGTGTTAGAGAAAGAGTATTGGGCGAGGAATAGTCTTTTACCATAGAGGTGCTTCGGTCTATCCAGGAAGAAACGCAAAGGCTATTCCACAATTTGACGGTTTTGCTATCGCTCCAGGACAACCCTAGCTGGTTAATCAGCATGAGCTGAATGGCTTCTTTGCTTGTCCATCTCCTAGGCAGAGCATCCCCTCTTGTAGACGGCCATACAGTAGAATAGGGGGAGTGCCATGTTCCACTTCCTGTATATTCCTGGCCTTGTATGATTTTAGTAGAAATCTGTGTCGCAACAGAAGCATCGAAACCGCAAAATACCGCCAGGTTCTTTACCATTTTTCCTAAAACAGCATCAGAATAGCTCTGGTGCGTGGCATTATAAGGCACTACAATATGGCTGTTGACATTGATCTGGCCTTGCATATCCAGAATTTTTAAAGAATAGAGATGGGCAATGGAGCTGCTGTTGTCTCCCAGAATTCCAGAGGGATAATAATAAGGATAGTATGCTGGATTATAAGGCGCGCTCGCCAGTTGATAGGAAACGCCAGCAATGGTATCAGAGGCACTGTCTTTTTTGTATGCATTCTCTAGGGAAACCTCTACATTATCCCCATAAGGATAACGCCAGGGTTGATTGTGTGTGGCGATGTAGCTATTTTGATTCAGATATTCGCTCAGGCGACAGATTGCCATTTCCATTCCAGCATAGCAGGCCAGCCTTGACTGCAATCTATCAGAATAGCTTGTGGCAATATTTTGCTCGATATACGCGAATCTGGCAAACATAACGGCTACAGTGGCTAATACCATCAGTATTCCTACAATCATAACCAGGGCAACCCCTTGAGAAGAAAACTTTCTCCTCATCATTTTTTTTCTCCCAATATTTTTTCTGACTTTAGATCGGCCATGGCTTGCTCAAGCAATCTTTCCAGATTTTTTTGTACCATGTCCAGCCTTTTCAAGCCAAAGGATGCGATGTTGGTGTCTCGTTTATCTGGTTCAACATTGTGCTTTTGATACAATTCTATGCTAGTGAGCTTGGCAAATCGCGCTAGTAGATCTTGGTATTCTATAAGGCTGTCTCTTGTGATAGAATAAAGACAGCCAAACTGTTTTTTTTGAAATTTATTTAAAAGCTGTGTTTCTGTGTTGATTTCCTGTATAAAGGCTTCCAGCCATTTTCTCCACTCTTTCAGATCCAGGGCATTACGAACATTTCTCTTTTCTGAGCTATGCTTTCTAAGCGTGTCGTACATGGTTTTCATTTTCTGCACACGCTCTCTGTAAAAGCTTTGGAGATACTCTTTTTCCTCCTGAAACAAAGCCATGGAGCCAAAGGGGATTGCCTTTCTTTGTGGCAGAACCTCTCTATTTTTGAGATTTTCCTGGAGCTTAGAACGCAAATGAGGTACCTGGTGGTCAAGCAAAAAAGAAACCTCTACCGAATAGTTGCCAGAAAATACCCTTTGGTAAGGCTGGTTCAAAGGCCCCCAATCCAGGGAAAAAAGAATGCGGTCAGCATCTTTTTCTGCTGCGTATTGCAAAGGCAAATTCACAGAAAGCAACTGTGTGTTGTAGTAAAAAAGTGTAACCTTAAGAAAGCTGCCATCCAAAGTACGATTCGCCATTCCATTCAATTTGAGAAAAAGTTCATCTCCCCATTTATATTTTTCATATTCCAGTCGGGCTTGTTGTATTGTGAATAAGCGAATGTCTTTTTTTCCTTCCCCTTGCTGGGTTAAAAGAAAACAAGGGAAAAAGAATATGGTACACAAGAGAATATATTGTAAGCGCATTTTCTATCCATCCTACAAGGAGAAATGAAGAAATGGGGGAAATGTCTATTTTGGATAGCAAGCAGAAGCTAACACGTTCTGCTCGCTAAGTTATGCTATTTAGGTAAGTTTGCTTTGTTTTTGCTAACCAGATCATAGTTGGTATACAAAAGCTCTGTTTTTGTTTCTGTTGTGATTTTCTCTAAAAGATTTCTTGTTTTGTTCTTATCTTGTACAGAAACAGGAAGTTCTAAAACGCTTTTGGAAACGTGTTCTAGTGTTGTTCTGTATTCCAGATCAAAATAGAATATGCCTTCGCCTGATCCTACCTTGGCAGCATTTTTGATAAAGGTTCCTTGCCTTGTAATCTTGGCGGCTGCTTTACGGCCTTTGTAAGGAAGAACCTGGACGAATTTTAGATCTTCTGTCTGGCTTTCCATTTGCCTTCGATTCCATTCATAGCCAACAGGGACGCTTTTGTTTGGAAGCAAAGCAAACGCACTGCTAAGACCTTGGGGGTCTTTGCCTAAAAAGACTTTTTTATACTTAACATCTTGCTTTTTAGTCTTGGGATCAATTTTTTGCTCTTCTTCTACTAATTCCCATGTTCCTATGACTTCTCCTGTTTTTTTATTGATTTTATATACAAAGCCTCCTATTAAGGATCGGATGTAAGGCTCTATGTCTGGATGTTTGCTTGCCTGCCTGGCTTTTTCTGGAGTATCAATGTCCATGGAAAATTTTCGCTCTGCATCCACTCGAATTTTGCCATCTTTGTGCAATATTCTTACGATTACATAGTCGCCTTCGTTCCCGACAATAGCATGATAGACTTTATATTGCATCTGGACTTTTTGTGTTCTGATGAGCTTAGGCTTATCTTTTTGGATTTCAAAGCGTTCGTTCAGAATTGTGCTGGTCTGCATGGAAACAGTTTCCATTCCATTCAGGTCGCTCCAAACGAGAGTGTACTCTTTTTTGCTCTCCTGGGAAACAAGGCAAGGAAGCAAGAGCCAAAAAAGAAGAAAAAAATATTTGTTGAGCATGAGTACTCCTTTTTTAGGGAAGGGCTTACATTTTATTGTAAGCCCTGAAAAATTTATTGTTTCTCTACTCTGTTGCCTTCTATATAAGCAATACCAGCCGTCAGAGCATAGTCAGGATGGAAGGTGAAAAATTCATAGTCATTAGAAATGTTATAGACATAACCTTGATAATTCATGACTTCAATTCTGCCTACAGTTACAATTTCGTCCGACCCACAGATCAGCCTGTCGCCTTTTTGTATATCGGCGGCTTGTTTTGACTGGAGAAGGTGGGTTGTAAGGAATAGATGATTGTAAGTAACAGCACCTGGTACTAAAGCTCTGCCATGAACATCATAGATCATATAGACAAGACCTGTATAATAGCCGCTCTGAACAAGATTCCCTGCTGATAAAACCATGTTGTTTTTCCAGGCTTCTTCTATGCTGCATCCTTGAGGAAGCAAGCTAGAAGCTACAAAGCACATATTGTGTTCATGGAATCTTTGGTAGGTTTGGGTGATGTCAGTCGTAGTTGTGCTGGTACTTGCAGAAACGCTTGTGCTTAGTGTCCATCCTAAAAGGTCTGTTCCTTGTTCGGAGAGTGCTTCTCCTCTTTTTTGGCGGATGTCTTTTTTTAGGCCAAACTGTTCTTTTCTCAGCTTCACAAGCTGCGACATCAAGGCTGTATGCTCTTTATCCTGCTCTGGATTGGAACGATAGGCTTCAATTTGTCCAACCAAAGACTCGATTCGTTCTTCTACATTGAAAAGACTGCCATAGAGTGCATTCAAAGCAGCGATGTCTTCCCTAACCTGAGTTTCTGTATCTCTTCTGATTTGGAAAGAGTTGCTGGAGGTAGATTGTGCCGAGGTATTTTTATTCCATTTCTGACTCCAGTTCGATGCCTGGTTGAATTGATCTTCTGTCAGGCTAAAGGTGCTGCCAGCATCTACAATATCCCAGATGGTAAACACCACGTTCACAGCAGAAGCACTTGTTGTCGAGGTTGTTGTGTTGGTGGTTGTGGTTCTTGTTCCTTCTTCTGTTACATTGTAAACGTCTCTTACTGTGTCACCAGTATCTGCTACACCATTAGAATTGAGATCATCGAGTATAATTCGATCTACCATCTGCTCTGTTCTAGCTCCCCCCCATGTATCTGAGCTACTGGATGTGCTGGAGCTACTCTGGCTATACAATTCCTGGGCTGTTCCTGCCCAACGAGTAGGGGTTGCGCTGGGATTAAAACTAACGGTAACATAATCGCTTGTGTCTGTTGCATAAAGATTCACAAAGAAACAAAGTAAAAAAAGCATAGTGAAAAGAGTTTTCATAAAGTATTTCCTTTCTTTTGATAAAGAAAATTTGATTTTTTAAAACACCCTCTTTGTATTGCATGCTAAAAAGCATATCCTTATTTTAGTTTCTATAATTTGACAATGTCAGATTATAGGAAAAATAGCTCTATTTGAATAGATCGCTTCGTGTAAGCCTTCTTTTCAGGAATCAAAAAAACAGGTATCCCCTTTTTCTTTTTGTGCCAGGCTCAAGAGCCGAATCCAATTTTCTGATTTGCCAGGCGGACTGTTTTTGATTCCTTACAGAAGGCTTACACTATGCTCTACTTATCCCTAAAGTTTCATGAAAAAAATTATGCGAAGCATAACATACTCCGCTTGTTTTTTGATTTGTCCTTGGTTAGACAAAATGTAACATTGTCAAGTTAATATCTATCTTGCCATAAAATAAAAAAAAAGCAAGAAATTTTGTCATTTTTTTGCTTCCCCCTTTTGCTCTGATTCCATTAAAATGGGTTTTAGAATTGCAGTCCATGCTTTGTATCCTTCTCTGGACAGATGCAAGTTGTCTGCCAGGTAAAACTCCTTCTTGGGCATTCCTTTTTCATCCAGCAGGCAGGATGCCAGATCAATGTATCGGAGATATTCTGATTTTAGGCACTCTTCTTCTATAAGTCGATTGGCTTGTTTCATTTTATCCCATAATGCAAGCCTTGCCATGCTTGGTTTAATGGAAATATAGTAGACACGAGTTCCAGGCAAAGAAGAATGTAAGTTCTTTATGAATTCTCGAAAAGCTTCGAGGATTCGTTCTGGAGAAATCCCTTGGGCAATATCATTATCGCCTTCGTAGAGTACTACAGCTCTTGGCTTATAGGGAATTAAAATCCGATTAGAATAATAAAAAGCTTCTTTCATGTTGCTACCACCAAAGCCACGAGGTATAATAGTCAAAGGAGCAAAATCCTGCTTCAGTGTTTCATGCCAGAAAACAATGCTGGAACTTCCCAAAAAGACAATTTCTCCCAAAGGAGGAAAATTATTTCTATCCTTTGCCTCAAATTGTTGTATTGTTTTTTCGAACCGATCTAAATGAGAATACTCTGCCTGAGAATAGCAAAAGGAGAAACAAGCAAATAAAAGAAAAAAAAGAATATATGTTTTCATAGATTTATAACCTTTAAAAATATAAGGAAAAAAAATGGACAATTTTGAAACAAAAGCTACAGAAAGCGATCATCAGTCAATCGAAAAAAATGAGATCTTCTATGGGCTGGAAGAAAAACCTCCTTTTATATCATCCATTTTTGCTGCTTTACAGCATTTGCTTGCGATTTTTGTACCCATCATAACACCCACTTTAATCATTGCAAGCGCATTGAAATTAGATTTGGCAACCAGCAGCTATCTTGTGAGCATGTCCTTGCTGGTTTCTGGGGTTGCAACCTGGATACAAGTCCGCAAGTTTGGGCCAGTGGGATCTGGTTTGCTCAGCATCCAGGGGACAAGCTTTACTTTCCTGGATACCTGCGTTTCGATTGGCGCGGAAAAAGGTCTGGCAGGCATTTTTGGAACAGCCATTGCAGGCTCTCCTATAGAAATGGTCATCAGTCGTTTCATTCCATACACGCGCAAAATCATCACCCCTCTTGTGAGCGGGATTGTTGTCACAATGATAGGCATGAGCCTTATCAAAGTAGGAATCATCGATTGCGCAGGAGGCTTTGCTGCCAAAAAAAATGGCACGTTTGGAGAATACAAATACCTGGCTATTTCGGGCCTTGTCTTCTGTATCATCGTTCTTTGCAATCGCTGCAAGAATCCTTTTCTACGCATGAGTTCGATTGTCATTGGGATGGGCAGTGGCTACATTATAACTATTTTTTTAGGATGGGTCAATTTCCAGGGATTAAAAAACCTGGAAATCGTCTCTGTCCCTGTTCCTTTCCGCTATGGTATTTCCTTTAGCCTATCTGGTTTCTTAGCCATGATTCTTTTATATATCATCACCACCATTGAATCCATAGGCGATATTACCGCAACTTGCATGGTTTCCAAGCAAAGCATAGAAGGCGATCTCTATTTAAAAAGGGTTTCTGGGGGAGTCTTGGGCGATGGTTTCAATTCCCTTTTGGCAGGAGTCTTCAATACTTTTCCCAACACAACCTTTAGCCAAAACAATGGCGTTATCCAGCTCACGGGTGTCGCCAGCCGCCACGTAGGACACTATATTGCAGGCTTTCTAGTTTTGCTCGGACTATTTCCTTTTATCGGCGGCCTTTTTAGCCTCATGCCTGAGCCTGTTCTAGGCGGAGCTACGATCATCATGTTTGGAACTATTGCTGCTGCTGGCATCAAAATCATCGCCACCAATGTTATCAACAGAAGAAGCCTTCTCATCATTGCCCTTTCCTTTAGCCTGGGATTGGGCGTAACCTTTGAGCCTGGCATCTTATCTCACTTTCCTCCCTTGGTGCGTTCCCTGTTCAGCTCTGGCATAACCACAGGCGGCCTATCTGCTATACTTCTGAATATATTTCTCCCCCACGACCTGGCAGACAAGAAAATCGATAAAATCAAAGAAGAAATCGGAATATAAACATCTTGATCTTGACAATGTCAAATAATGGATATACCTATGAAAACCATAACAACAAATATTAACTGGAAATTGGCTCGCCATGGTATTTTTCAAATCAACAGATGGATATATCAAGGTGCTTATCCTGGCAAAACAGCCGAACAAGAATTGCAACGTCTCGGTGTAGCTGCGGTGATCAATGTTTCAGGATCATTGGATAATTCCGTAATCAATATTGAATGTTATAGCTATCCTTTTCCTGATTTAAAGCTTATTCCTGTGCCTGTGGTAAAGGAAGTGATCACTAAAATTGCAGAATTAGGTATTTGTTCAAAAGTTTTTGTACCTATTGCAACATATTGATAAAAAATAATTCACCGCAGAGGCACAGAGGTCGCAGAGGAATTATATAGTTCTT
>JABWCH010000484.1 GCA_013359215.1 Candidatus Brocadiia bacterium
ATTGGAAAATAAATATATAAAAGTTTTTAAAGGGGGTTTGGGGGAAAATTTTTACAAAAATTTTCCCCCAAATAAAAATCTCTTTGCGTAACTCCTATTTCTTTATTAGTCTTAGGCAAATGTTCAAAAGTTTATGTCCTAAAATTTTTAGGTAGCATGTGAAAAATTTTTCCGCATTGCTGAGAATCAAGAAAATCAATATAGATAGAAGACAGGAAATTCATCATAGTTGTTTTTAATTGGTTGCGTATATCATTTTTTAAGTATCGCAATTTTAGATTGCTCGGAAGTTTACAATGATTTCATTCCATAAGACATCTCCTGCTATCAAGTGCCATAATTGCCTTGAATACAATGAAACTAATACAAAAGTATGCATTTATTGCCATAGCCCAATAGAAAGATATAAAAAACTGCGCTCTTTTATTGTAATATTTATTTGCATTTTTGGTATTTTAATATCTTTTTATTTTTATAAAGTACTAGAAGGATTACGCGAACCGCCTAAAAAAGACATAAAGAAAAAATTTCTTTCCGTTCGCGCTATCACTATCTCCTCACAGGACGGCCAGCATTTCTATACAAAAATTCTGCCTGACCTTAAAAATAGAAATAAAATCGTCCTCCTGGTATCCCACGATGAACAATATTTCTATATGGCAGACCATCATATAAAACTATACTGTGGAGTTCAATAGGGACAATAAGAGCCTATCCGAAAAATAATTTTAGGCGAAAATTTTGAGGTGTTCAGAGAGCGAGGAGAAAGTGACAAAATTGCCGCAAGTATAGCTGTAGCTACTGTTAGGCCAATTTTGTCACTTTTGATGAAGCGAGATGCATTGAAATTTGCAGCCACAAGGATTTTTCGGATAGGCTCTAAAGCTGTATGACTTTCCATTTTTTTTGAGGGAGGACAAGGGTGGCGCAGGTATGGCTATCTCTGCCTTCTGCACCACAAATAGAGCCTGGATTATAAAAATGGACACCATAATGTACAGCGTACGTTGCTTCGTGGGTATGACCGTGAAGTAAAATTTCAGAATCAGCATCCATTGCCGCTCTTTGGAGGCATTGCAAAGAGCTAGTGCTGCAAAGATATTCTATGCAGGTTTTCGGCGAACCATGAACCAGCCTTATGCGGATATTTTCCCAAATGTAGTATAGAGTGAAAGGCAGCTTTTTGAGATATTCTAAGACTTCTGATTTGAGAATTTCTTGTCCTTCTACTGCATGCTTCTGGTTTAGTTCTGCCAAAACATCATGGTTTCCTTGAACGCAGGGAATGCAATTCGATTGAATTGTTTCGACAACCTGGTTACCTAGACTCCCTTTTCCCACAAGATCTCCCATGCAAAGCACTTTTTCAACGCCTTCTCTTTCGAAATAGTCAAGTGCTTTTTCTAAAGAAGCCATATCGCCGTGTATATCGGAAATCAATCCTAAATAGATAGAGCTTGCTGGCATGTTAATCCCTTTTAAATTTTGAGAAGACAGAGCTTATTGAGACTACGATTCCTGATGCTGCAAGCAATTCCAGATAAGGCATTATGGGAACACGGTAGCGCACAGAACCAAGGAAAACAAGATGCAGTAAAGTAAAATACAGGATGGGGCAGAGGAGGATGAAAATTTTTTTCTTTTCGGAAAACCAAAAGCCTAATGCGGCAAAAAGATAAATCAATACATTGAACAAGATGATGATTGCGTTCACAGGATGCTTTTTCAATACTTCATAGTTCAGACTTACGTTCCAGAATCGCAAGAACTTGATATAGCCTAACCTGATTGCATTTTGGGGATTCTGGGCTATATATTGCAATGTCCACTGGGTCAAAAATCGATCTTGTTGTGCCTCGTTCATTTCTTTAACGCCTTGAGGAAGATTCATTTCCATGATTGCACATCCGCCTGTTGCTCCTGGGCCAAAGGCTTCATAAAGATTTGTCCCCTTTTTGCTGGTAATGATGACAATTTCATCCAGACAAATCCAATTGCGCAGTGTCCATGGAAAGATAACCACAAATGCTCCTGCCACAAGGAAAAAAGCTTTGGCAAAACCTTTTGGCCTTAGAAAGGCAAAGAAAAGGGCAAAGACAATAAAGCCAAGCAAAGCGTCTCTGCACAAGCAGCCTACGCCAAAAAGAACCCCTGCATAAAACCAAGGAAAGCTTCTCTCTGTAAAATGCAATCTGTGTAAGAGCAGGATAAGGCAAAGAAAGATCAGGCTAAACAGGATTTCGGTTAGTAAAAGTGCGCCAAACAAAATAAAAAAGGGATCTAAAGCCAAAAATAGAGAGGCAAGCAAGGCGACTATTTTCCTGTTGAAGAGCATCAATGCCAAAAAATACTGAAATATAATCATTGCTGTGCCAAGAAATACCTGTACAACAAGCACGCCCAATGGGCCTAGGCCAAAAAAATATAGAAAAGCCAGGAACAGCGAATAAAGAGGCGGCCTTACTGCATAGATTGTATCAAAAAGAATCAGACCTTTATTTTGGAGATAGTTGTTAGCTATAGAATGGTAATCATTAGAGTCAGGAAAAAGGAAATAGTCTGGAACAAGGAGAACAGCAGTAAGCCTCAAACCAAAACCCAAGCTAAGGACTATCCAGAAGGCAAAATTCTCAGAAATAAGAAAAATACTGCGAAAAATCATATTTTTTCCATTCATAATTTGGACAACTAGCGATGGGAATTCATTTGACAATGTTAATCGTAATTTAAGATGCACGTTCATAACGTCCAAATTATAGGCATTACAGAAGAAAGTTATTTTTACAAAATCAAACTAACTTCCCCATTTCAAAAAAAAATACCGCAGAGGCGCAGAGAACGCAGAGAGGGGAAGTTATTTAATTCTTATCGCTTAACATCAGAAAATGGGGAACTTATTTGATTCTTGCTCCTGAATTTTTATTCTACAAGGTTTGTTTTTTTTGTCAATATTTTTTCAAAGAGTATCAATTGACAAAATTTATTAAGCCTATAATACGATAAAAATAGTTTATTTTTTAAACCAATTTGAAAAATTAGATTTTCCAAAAATTTCCCTTATACCCATCAAGGATGAAAAAATGGATTCAGAATTGTTGTATAGTAAATTCTATCAATCTCTTAAAGAAGAAAGATATCTGGATGCCAAAGGTATTATTTATCAGGCACACCAGCAAGGTATGCCAGCAGGCCATATTCTTGTGAAACTTGTCAATCGCGCGCTAGATCAAATGCAAAAAAGTATACAATCCCAGGCAGTGCAAACAGTAGACTTCTCCTCGGAAAGCAAAAAGTATTTTGAATGCCTGGTTGCCGCAGACCGAAATGGCGCAAAGCAATTGATTGATGAAGCATTAAAGAACCAAATTGTACCATCCGATATCATGCATAAAATCATCACACCTGCTATGGACGATATTGGTAGATTGCAATCCAAAGAAGAAATCAGCCTTTCTCAAATATATCTTGCCTCTAAAACAACAGAGGAGATTTTGGAAAAATTGATCTCTCTTATGCCTTCCAAGCCACAGGGTATTGGAAAGGTTCTTTTGGGGAGCGCGTTTGGTGATTATCATAGTATGGGTCGTAAGCTAGTAGGTGCTTCCTTGCGATTTTATGGATTCGATGTCATAGATTTAGGCATGAGTGTCCCTAATGAAAAGTTTGTAGAGTATGCTTTAAAGGAAAATATCAATATTATTTTTGTTTCTGCTTTACTTCTTCATACAGCAGAACATCTGAAAGGTTTAAAGCAACTTCTTATCGAAAAAAAGCTCCATCATGTTAAGCTAGTCGCAGGGGGTGCTCCTTTTAACTTTGACAAAGAGCTATACAGGCGTTTGGGCTGTGATGCAACAGCTCCCCATGGCATTGCTGCAGTGCAGATTGCTAAGGATTTATTGGGAAAATAATTATAGACACTTAGCAGGAGATTATTTCATGGATTCATTAGACCGTATTCTTAAGACATTATGCTTCAAAGAACCCGAAATGGTGCCAGTTCTGCCAGTATTGCTTTTGCAAGGAGCTAAAGAACTGAAATTGTCTATACGAGAATATTTTAGCAAGCACGAGAATATTATCGAAGGGCAAACCCTGCTTGTTCAAAAATATGGGCATGATGGAGTATATGGCTTTCCTCATGTTGTAGAAGATGTGGAAGCTTTTGGTGGAGAGCTAATGTATTTTGAAAGCGGGCCTCCTAGCGTAGGGAAAATGGCCTGGCGTAGTTGGAGTGATCTCGATAAAATCAAAATGCCTTCGTTTTCCTCTTCCCCTACTATGATGAGAACGCTTAAAACCATTGAAGGTCTTGCCAGCCGTTTTAAAGGCCAGAAATTGATCGTTGGTGCGGCTATTGCCCCATTTTCTTTGCCCAGTATGCTCATCGGCACAGAGCCATGGTTTGAGCTGCTTTGGGAAGACGAGCTGATTCGCGAGCCAATTTTGAATAAAGTTTTAAATATAACCAAAAATTTGTGTGTTTCCTGGTGCAATGCCCAGATTCAGGCAGGAGCAGATGTCGTTGTTTTGGCTGATGGAATTGCTTCAGCCACTTGCATTATGCGAAACCAATTTGAAAAGTATGCCTTGCCTGTCATCAAAGACACGATTCATGCTATTGAGGGAACTGTAGTTTATGAACCCGTTGGTCATATTGAGCCTTTTGTGGATCTTTTACCTCAAATTGGTTCGGGGCTTGTTATCTTAGAGCACAAAGACAATATAAAAAAATGCAAAGAAGCTTTGTATGGAAAAATGTCTGTCATGGGCAATCTAAACAACATCGAAATCTTGCGATGGGATAAAGAAATCGCTCTCCAAAAATGCCTTGCTCTATTAAATCAAGTTGCTCCTGGAGGCGGATTTATTCTGAGTACTCAAGGCCCTGAAATCCCGTGGGGTACAAGCGATGAAGTTATTCATGCGATTGTAGAATCTGTAAAAATATGGCAAAAGACGAGGTCTGCCAATGGATAATTCTAATCCTTCTAAACCTTGGAAATCCAAACCAAATGCCCTGTCGGCTGAAGACGAAGCATTGCTTGCGGATTCCTCTGGAATCGTGGAACAGCAAGAGCAATCCCTGTCGGCTGAAGACGAAGCATTGCTTGCGG
>JABWCH010000485.1 GCA_013359215.1 Candidatus Brocadiia bacterium
TCAGGCAAAATATGGGCATCTTATTTGACGAGTCTTTGCCTATGCTTAATTATACAGTAATTCCAAATGGGTAAGTTATTTAATTCTCATTGCTTAATTATAATCGCTTAACTTGACCTTCTTAAGTTGACAGCGTTATGGGCTGGTATGTTAAATTTTGACGGGGTAAAGAATTATATGAAAAGTTAACACGCATGACGTGATGAGTAATCAGAAAAGGGATCAACAAAAAAATTGACAATCCTGTTTTTTAATGATAGAATGCAAGTAGCATTTAAAGTATTTTTGGGAATTTCATTCATAATTTTGCTTTAGGAGGAAAAGTATGCAGAAAACCTCTGTATTGTTTTTAGTACTTCTGCTTTTTTCTCTGTTTTTTTTGCCTATTCATGCAACACCTATACTACTCTCCGAGGGTAAGTCTGTAACAGGTTCATCTTACTACAATTCTGGCAGCGAGGTTTTCCCTTATTCTAAAATTGTAGATGGAAGATACAATGATACAGGAACAGGCTATGACTGGTCTTTTTGGCTAACCCCCAATTCATCTAGTGCTTATGCAGTTATTGATCTTGGAAACGTCTATTCTTTGAGCCGATTTGAAGTCCAAAATACCCACAATCGTGTACACAACGACAGAGGTACGAAAGACTTCCGTATTTCTGTTTCAGCAGATGGGATTAACTATACATCTGTAGTCTCAACAACACTAGCTGCTGTTTGGGGACTAAACCCTATCCCAATAGAAACCTTCCATATCTCTTCCTATCAAGCACGATATGTTCGATTTGATATAGATACATGGTATGGAAATGGTGGTGGTATCAATGAACTTTCTGTCTACGGAGAGGCAGCCAATGTTCCAGAATCGGAATCATTGCTTCTAGCCCTTACAGGACTATTGGCAACACTTGGCCTCAAAATTAGCAGAAAAAATTCTATAAAAAAATAGAAAAAGCTATAATATTCCGCGGCTTCCCCATTTTTAATTGAATACAAGACAGCTTTTATGTGAATTTTGCTTCTGTGTATCCCTAATTAAAGGGAAATCGCAAAAATTGCGATAAAGATAACGAATTGGATGATGATTCATAATCTTAATCGTCGTTATCTTTATCGTCTAAATGGGCGGAACTTTCCGATTCATCATCTACTCTGCTAAGAGTTTGCCTCCACTCAATTTCCACTTTGACTTTTGTTTTGACAAAAGTGCCTATGTGGCCGAAAAGTCTTTTTTTGACTTCTATACCTGTTTCACTATCCATGCCCAAAACAATCTTGACAACATCATCCAAAGAATAGCCATTCATTCTGCCAGCTTTAGAACTGACAGAGCGTATCTGGTTGGTTTCAAGAACAATGGGCTTTATTTCATCTCGATGTTTATGCAAGAAACTATTCAGAGTGTCTTGTGGAACTTTTAAAAACTGGGCAATATCTTTTTTGGTAGCAATGTCATCAGGCAGAGAACAGGTAAAGCCTAGCTCTTTGATAATATCTATCGCATTTAGATAGTTAGTTTCCACTCTTTGAGCAAAAGATTCTTTAGGTTTATAACCACAGGAATCATAGATCATTTGCTCTAATGCGATATCGGCCATAGCATCTCTTAGAGTAGCGCAATGTAAACCGATATGTATTTGGTTTTTTCTCAACTTTCCGTGAAGATATGCTCTTGAATATGCTCTAGCAATAGTGTTGATTGTTTTGGCATCATAAACACGAATATCTGATCCTTTATGTGGACAGTTTGCTATGATTTTAACTAAAGTTTGAGTGCACTCAAACTCCTTAGAAATAAAAGGTCTTAACTCTTTTGGCCATAAGTTTGAGTACGCTCGTTCCAAAACAGAAGGCGTAGAAAAACCTAATAAAGAAAATGCTCCACGCTCGCTTAAACAAGCTTTTCCATTGGAAAGGACGTAGCCATCTACATCCATTCCTAAAATTTGAATCTTTCCAAAATAATCAGCAGTTAATTTATCTTGCATTTTACCTCCTCTCAAGGCTCTAAAATAAATGAGGCTGGCCGGTCAGAGTCACCGGTTTTTGGGTGCGACCCTAGCCTCAATAAATACTAACACACTATAGTAAAAGAACTTAAAAAAGTGTCTGACCAATTTTCTATTTTCTTTTAAATTTTCTTTTTTTTTTAAAGCTTGATAAAGTCGAACTCTCCTTCGGTTTTGCTTATAAAACCCTTTTATTTTCTAATTTTCAAAGATCGGCGTAAGTCCTATTACCATTCTTTTTTTACACCATTCTTTTTTTTACAAAAACCTATTTGACAGTCTTCTTAATAACCACCGACAATCCCAAATAAGATACCATTTGATAATATATGTTATAATGCTATAAAGTATAAAACAAATTCCAATAGTTATACTCCAAGAAAGTAGAGGTGATGGAGGCTGCTGTATGATTACGGTTTCTATTACTTTCTTAGGCATTTTCCAAATCCAGTACCAAGTGACTTCTACGGTTGTTTCTACTGTTTTCGTTACCGAAACAGTAAAAGAAGCAACTATAAAAGAATGCAATAAAAAAATATAAGCGATAACATCCAAAGGAAACACCCAAAAAGGAATAAAAAATATTAGCCACCCTTTCATCTCAGTAAAAATAGAACCTTTATTTTTTTCACTTATGCATTTAAATTCTTTCAATTTTTTTCTTATTTGCCACGTATAGTTCCATATTGTCCAAAACCAAAGACAAGGTGTAGACTCGATATCTCTAACACGCTCATCTATTACTGATAGTATATCTCGTATTACTTGTTTGGTTTGTTCTTCCATAATAATCATTTGCCTTAATGAAGTCGCTAATGTAATTTTTCTTCTGTGTCCCTAAGGAAAAGATTAAAAGCCCAAGGCGATAGACTTGCTACTTAAGCGATCAGAATTAAATAACTTCCCCATTTTCTAAATCAACAAAAATTTAGATGAGAGAAGAAAAAAAATTTAAAAACCAGTTGAAAAGCGGAAGA
>JABWCH010000106.1 GCA_013359215.1 Candidatus Brocadiia bacterium
GATTTCCGACACAATTTATTTTTCCTGGTTTCCACGTTAGAGATACTCTGTCTTTATCTTGCCATTTCTCATCTTTTTTGCAACATCATGATACTTTTTTCCATCTTTTTTCTACTTTATCCGCCCTGGTATATATTCTAAAAAATTAAAGCTGCAAAATTTTTATTGGATTCCGAAATTTTGCAGCTTTTTGAATAGCTTTTTTAACGATTGGAAAATACTTAACATATTTATTTGCAATATATTATAGTTGTGTCTGACCTTATTCTTATTTCGGCAAATATGAGATTTCATTAGAAAATCAGCCATGTTCTTTGTCGCTAAATTCATATCAATGGCATATTTCATGGGGAGCATTCTGGATATTTTTTTTATGCTGAGATCTTGAGAATTCCCATATTAATTCAGGGAAAATCACCTTAGATGGCAGACAGGTAATCTCATGGCAATACCTTTTGATTTCTTCGCTGGCTTGAGGATTTGCCTGGATCAAAACCCTCTTGACAGGGCATCCACCACCACAAAAGTATTTCCAGGGACAAGTCGGACAATTTTCTTGGTTAGACAAGGATGTTTCGCTTTTAAGACTTCCCAAAAGTGGCGATTGGTATAGATTCCCTGTATCGTAGATTGTACCCCATTTAAGCCTGGAAATCCCTACAAAATAAATGCAAGGATAAATGTCACCATTGACATCCACTGTTGGAGTCGTTCCCTGGGGAGCACCACAAGGGAATTGCATTGTTCCGCCAATTTTAAAGGTTTCCATCATTTGGTTGATAGGAAAGATTTGGTTGGCAGGCGCGATTTTTTTTTGATACGCCTGCAACAGCCCTTTGGTAAAATCTTTAGGATCAGGCAGCATAGAAACAGGCAATACAGTTTCGTCCGAAGTAATAGGGTTGATTGCGACCAAAGAAGAAACATTCGAGCCAAGGGCTATATGGTGCGCTACAATCTCTTCGATTGCATGGACATTACTCTTGGTTATCGTAGCTCGCAGGCTATAAGGAATAGCATTCTTTTGCAAAACTTCCAGGTTTCTGCATATTCTGTCATAAGAAGGAAAACCGCCAGCGCATGGCCTTGTCTGATTATGCAAAGAAGCAGGCCCATCTACATCGCACAAGATAGTAATATCATATCTTTTAATATCTTCCACTAATCCATCAGGGAAAACCAAAAGATTGCTGGTAAGGTGGAAATGGATTTTTTTTCCATCAGGCAATTCTTTGTTGCCATAATGCTTTAGCAAAAGGCGTGCTAAGTCCCAGTTTAGCAAAGGCTCTCCGCCAAAAAATATCAGGTTGAGATGCCCTTGTGGCGCAAGATGCTTCAAAAAAAGCTCCACCGACTGGAAGGCAATCTCCTGCGTCATAATTTTTTTTTCCATGCGTGAATAAGATTCATCGCCATTAAAGCAATAAACACACGCCAGATTGCAATACTGGGAGAGCAGCAAATAGCAGTTAATCTCTCCAGGCGATGATCCACACTCATGAGAACAAGATTTTGTTTGCCTGGAGAGATTTTCTCCAGAAAGCAAAATCCCATGCTGCACCAACAATTCCAGGAGTATTTGATAATCAGGGTTTAAAATCTCACCAAAGGAAATGCCATCAGGGGGAATTTTGGCTAAAAATTCCTCTACGATTTGCTTTCCTCTGGAAAAATAAAGAGGATTTGGAAAATTGTAATCAAAAAAGATAGCCTCTTCTTCTTTTTTTAAAGACACCAGTGCCTTGCTTAAGCGGTATTTTTCAGATTGGATAAGCATTGTTTCACTCTATCTATGGTTTTGTAAAACTAATGCAGCCATAGGTGCATCCATGCTTACAGCCTTTTGTGCATTTGGTGCAGGAAGTACAGCTTGTACAACTAATGCAAGAATATGTGCAGCTATGCGTACATGCTGTGCAGCTATGCGTGCATGTCGTACAACTATGGGTACATGCAATGCAGCTATGGGTACAACTTCCCAGACAATCTACACAATTAGAGCTTGTACAGGAAACGCAGCTTGTGCAACTTCCTGTGCAAAAAGTGCATTCCGCAGTGCAGAAAATACAACTTGCCTGACAACTGCAACCCGTTGTTCCACCAAGAAATACAGCAGAAGCCTCAAATAATGCTGTAGAAATGACTGCCTTTTTCAAAAACTGGAAGAATTCGCGTCGGTTGCACACAGAATCTGTCTCTTTTACATCTTTTTTTTCTTCTTGTTCCATAAAAAAAATCCTTAAATCTATTTTTCTATTCTCTTTGTTCCTAAAAGACTAGGGCGTGTCATCATTCAAGAATTTTTTCACCGCAGAGGCACAGAGAACGCCAAGAAAGCAGAGAAGAAAAAAATAAATTGAAATTCTTTGCGACCTATGACAGCCCCTAGAATGACTATTCTATCTGCTAAAAAGAATTTGTCTAGGGAAAACAAAAAATTCAGAATATACTGGCCTCATTTGCCTGGACAGTTGCTCTGGAAATTAAGAGCCTTGTGTTAGCAGAAAAAGAAAATTCTTTTGTTTGGCCTTGCTCTTGGGCAAATCGCCTCAGTTGCAACATGAAGTCGAGTCCCTGGAGGAGATCTGTCCTGGAAAAAGCCATAAGCGGAGGACTCAGTAGCGGAAGCGAGAGAAATACTATGGCTTTTTTTCTGGCTCTGGTCAGGGAGACATTGAGTCTTTCTCTGGAATAGATAAATTCTCCTTCTTCCAGAGCATAGTCGATGTCGGAAACTCCATAGCTTACGATGACGCATTCTCTTTCTTGCCCTTGCATTTTATTGACAGTGTCTACAAGGGGAGCGTAGTCCCAGGTTCTGCGCTGGCGGAGTTGCTCATGGATGGCTTGGATTTGGACATGATGTGGGCTTACAATAAAAAGGCCATTTTGCCAGAAAGCCTGGTCGCTTTGATAAAGGGTGTCTTTTGCTTTGAGCCTTTCCCGTAAAGACAAGGCAATATCGCCAACCAGGGAGGCTTCGATGCGGTTTTCAGCAGCAGCAGAGATTCCTTCTGTCACGACCAAAACAAGAGGATAGTCTGGGTGCAGTGTCCAGTCTAGCCAGCTTTCTTCTTGTGGTATCGTGGATTCCAAGATTCTGACCTTTTTAGAAGGAACAGCGTCCAAGATTTTGACTTTTCCTAAAGGGGTGCGGCGATGTTCCAAGGGTTTTAGCTCTTGTTTTTCTTGCAAATCGATCTTTTGCTCTGCAATCGTCTGGCTATAAGGACGGAAATGCTGTCCATAGAGTGTCTGGGCAGGGAAACGGCATAGTGTTTCGTTCATGCGGAAGCATTCTAGCAACTGAGATGTGTATTTTTGTTCTGGATCAGCTTCTTTCATGCAAGAAAAAATAGAGCCAAAAAGCCTTGTATCCATAGTGTCAGGATAGAGTACTTTGGAAATAGGGCCAAGCTGGCAATCGTCTCCTGCTAAAATCAACCTTCCTGTCTGAGAATTTAAACGAGATATGGCAAGAACTGCTTGAGAAACCTTCATCTGGCTGCCTTCATCTAAAATAACAACGTCAAATTTCTCTGATTCTTCCAATGCCAGGGGATTGGCAATCGCGAAAACAGTTGCACCTACAACCTGGTGGAAAGAGTTGTCGCTATACCATGTCTTTTTTTCTGCTATAAAGGAAGGCATTGCCTGGCCTTTCCATTCGCCCATTTTGGTGATTTCTAGTGCTGGAATCCTTTGTTCATATTGTTGTTTGAGCTTACTAATAGAAGAAAGACAATTTTCGATGGCAGCATGGGTAAAGGCACTGACAAGGATTTTTATTTTTTTACCTTCTTGTTCTGCAATGCTGGCAAGGGCAAGCACTGCAAGGGCGAGGAAGTGTGTTTTTCCTGTGCCTGGAGGCCCCCAGATAATCTGATGGCTGGAATCAAGTATTTTTTGAAAAGCCTTTTGCTGAGAAGGAGTAAAGCCAAAAGCCGAAACAAAATCATTGTATTTGGCTTCTGTTTTGAGTGATTTGGGACGATTTCTTTTCGATAAGGCAGAATGAGGGTCATTCAAAAGACCAACACAAAAATAGTCTTTATTTTCATCCAGCTTTTTCAGGGAATTCAGAATTTTCTCTGAGGTGAAATCCGTGTAGCGTCTATGCAGGACATAGCATCTGCCATTCTCAAAACGAGGAGAGCTTGCCGATGTGTTCATTTTGATAGTAATTTGCTTTTTGTTTCCCTGGATATGCGCTTCTTCTAAAGAGGCAAATGCTACATGGTGTTTACCAGGAGGCCAGTTTTGCCTGCGATACCAGAAATCAGGAAAATTCCTTTGCGCGTCTTCTCCTTCTTCGCTTTTTTCCGTCAAAACCCAGTCATTATAGCCCCCTTCTTCTGGCGTTATATGCTCAGACTCAGGGAGCAAGACAGCCTTCCATAGATTTTTTTTGATCTCCTCTACCAATTCTATGGCAATCGCATCCCCGCTTTCCAGCTTTTGAGTCATGGGAAGCGTGTGCATGGCATGAATCTCAAGGTAGTCTAATGCTTCTTCGTACTGTGTAATAAAATAAAGCCTGGCGAGCGTGCTATCAACAGGTTCTCCACCTTCTGGAAGGAAAAATTTAGGAGGATATAGATGCAAACTATCGCCTAGCTTTTCCCTTAATCCAGAGAGGATGCTAAAGGTCGCTTTCATTCTCTTTTCCAGATCGACTTTGACTTCTTCGCCTGCCAGATCGATTTTTTCTTTGTCTCCTTCTTTCCATGCTTGTGTCATACTGTCAGCACGCAGATGGTTAGAAAGAGGAAGGCATAGATTGGGATTTTCCTGGTATATCGAGGCGTATTTTTCTGGCTTGAGAAGTATGCTGACATCCCTGAGTCGATAGGTAACATGGACAGGAAGTGCCACGCTGTTGCGCAAAACATCGTTCACGACAATGAGAGGCAAAGGTATCTCTGATCCCTTTGCGTAGGAAGTATCTTCAGGATTTTTGGATTGGAAGTAAAAAAATAAAGCCAGAAATTGCTTTGCCTTGGTGCTGTCTTCCAGAGCCTTAAGCCATATTCTATCCAGGAGATCGCGTTCATAAGCATAGTATGTATAGCATTGCAATGTTTTTTTCTGCATAAAATCTTCTTGGGCAAGATTATACTCGTGTACGGATCGCATGATTTCTTCGAGCTTGCCAAAAAACTGCTGGACAATGTGTTTTTCTTGCTCTTCATCATCGCTTTGAGCTACGATAGTCCAGGGCGCAGACATTCCATGAATTTCTTTTCCTCCGTGAACATGAATTCCCGCAGCGAAAACTTTTCCTGTTAAAGGGCTTTCTTGCAAAGTCAGCACAATGCCAATATTTTGTCCCTTGGGCAAAAAAAGGCAAGGATTCGCATAAGGAATGGCTTGTTTTTGCTTAAACGCCTGCAACTGTGCCTGAAGTTCTTGTTTGTGTTCGCTAAGGAAGGGGCAGTTGCGCAGCTTATCTTGCTCCTGATTCTGGAGAAAGGATTCCAACGTATCCAGGCTGGTTGCTTTGCTTTCCAGATTGTTGAGAAAAGCCCTGGCTTTGCAGGGAAAATGTGCCAGGAGAGATACATCCTTTTTTTCTTCTGCCTCTGCCTTGCAATGCCCAAAATACTCACACCATTCGCAGCTTGGTTTTAGTCCCCAGGATGCTTCGTGGGCTGGCTGTAGCAAAATTTTAGGAAGCCTATATCGCAAAAAATTTTCAAAAGGGGGCAAAAGGTGGGAAATAGAAAAGCATTCTGGCTTATCTTGCTCAAACAGCCAGATAGAACAATTGCCCATATCTGCTTCGCAATTCAAAAGCTTTTCATGATTGACAATGTCGCGCAATATCAAAGTATACAAGGTGGCCTGGATGCAATGGCTAAACTTGGTAGCATGGCTTGCTTTAATATCTGTTACCTGGAGAAAGAATCCTTCTTTAGAACTTCCTGCTATTTGGATCAGGTCAGGGCGGCATGGATTTAGGTGTATCTGGGATTCCTGGAATCCGTAGCGATCATAAAAAGAAGGAGGCGGTTCTAGCTGAGATTGATAAAGGTAAGTTCCTAATTTGGGTTTGCGTAAGGAAGAAATGGTTTTTTTATAAGATAAAATTCGGTTGTAAAGCCGTTTCCCTTCTTTTTCTGGCCCTACAATCACACGATCCCTGAGAAGATCGCGCACTACCTTTTCTTCCCAAGCCCTTCCTGTCTCAATAACAGCATCAGCAAGGGGATTTTGCAAAGGCACTGGTGCTGGAATACCATCTTGCATTCTTCTCTCTTCAGGAGTAGAAGAATATTTTAACATCCTTTCACAATCCAGAGAAAAGAATTTCCCCAACAGGGAAGGATTCAACTGCATAGAGTCACGCATTATATTTTTTAAAATCCTTAAAAATTTTTATTTTAACCAAGCCTACGCATAATCGTTATACGTGTTAACTTTTCGATGCAACTCTTTACCCTGAAAGGGTTTTATATACTAGCCCATGGGTAAAGATTGACATCATTATGGGCTAATATATAAAACCCTTTTAGACTAAAGAGTACTATATCAATCGCCGCAAAGGCATAAGTGATGGGCAATGGTTTTGAAATTTCTGGCGGTTCTTTCTACTCCATCGTGAAACTGGCGTTCCAGAGTTTTGGCATAGAAATTCATTCTTTCGGATGTTCCTTCAATGCTTACAGGTCGATACATTTTTGCTACTGTGTTGCCAAGTCTTGAGCCAGCGGTGTTTATGTCTTCTACTATGAATTCTTTGACATTATTCCAGTTTTCAGAAGTGCTTTGAACTCCGTCTTTATATTGTGCGATAAAAATTTTATCGAAGTCTGCTGCTACTTTCTTGAAATTGCAATGAGAAGAGCAGCCTGCGGTTAGCAATATTAGCATAAGGATTATAAAGATTGTTTTCATGGGTTTTCTCCTGCATAATTTTGAGAAGATAAAGCTTTTAGGACTCTTTGGGCTATTTCCTTTGTATGAGGAATAGAAAGGTATTCTTGTATCAAAGGAATCGCCTCTTTAGCACGCAATTTACCAAGAGATCGGATTGCATTCTTTTTTACATGAATGTGGCTCTCGGATTGTAGAATTTTCATAAGTGCTGGAATTGCCTTGGAACTTTCCTGGTTTCCTAAATAAAAGGCAGCTAGTGCCTGGATGGAAGGCGAAGGGTCTTCCAGGGACAGAAGCAAAGCTTTTTGAGAAAAAGAGCAAGGGAAAAATCCAAGAATTTGCAATGCCTGGATTTTTTCTTCCAAAGAAGAGCCAGTCTTGAGTTTTTTTTCTGCCTGCTTGATTTTTTCCCAAAGCAGGCTTTGCGTGGTTTCTTTTTCTTCTTGTGGATTTTGTTTTTTTAGCTTGATAAGGTATTTTCGTATTTCATCTCGAATATCATGGTCTACGATGCTATCGTAAATTTCCTGCAATTTGGGCAGCAAGCTTTGATCTAGTACATCGGGTTTGTGAGAAACCAGATGCTTCCATTCCTTTAGCCAGTGGACTCTTGTCCAGGCATCTTGGGCTTTGAGGCCATCCAGACAAGATTCCAGATAGTGTTTTTTTTTCTGGTTTTCCTCTGGAATGGATTCTATTTGTATGATTTTTTCTAAGGCTAGAAGCTTGGCAGCTCCTTCTTTTTCTTTAAGAGAGAAATCGCCTACACATTCATACATCTGGCCAGAAGGCAGAGCTTTTAGAAAAACGATCCATTCTTCTTGTTCAGAAAAAGAAGGCACTTCCAGATAGACTATGTGGATAGTTTGGGAAATTTTGGCTTTTCCATAGTAAATGGAATTTACCTTCATGGGAATCAACTTGCCGCCTTGAGGTAGCAAAATGCTTTTCAGCGGCTTCCCCTGCACAATAAGATGGCATTTGGACAAAATATCCTGTCCCAATTTGCTAATGTTTTCAGGAAAGGCTCTTCCTAAAAAACAAAGCAAAAGACAAAAAAAGCATAAGAAAAGATTCTTGTTGTTCATGTTTTTTTCGGTGGCAATTGGAGATACTCTTTGTTGATCTTTTGGGTATTCTTTCCAGAAAGAATCAGAATGTTGCTATCCAAAGATGTATGGATCACAAGATTAAAGGATTCTTTGGGGAAGCACCTGGGCGAAATCATAAAGATTTGGAGAAAACTTTTGCTGTATTCTGATAAAAAATCCAAAAAAGAGTCTGACCTTTTTTCATCGAACGAAAGAATAGGCTCATCGAAAAAGAGAAACTGCTTCCAGTCTTTGCTTGCTTTGATTGACATGATTGCCTGAGCAAAAGCGAGCCTTAGAGCTAGAAAAAGCTGATCCATAGCACCGCCAGAAAGCTCATGAATATCGACAAAGTCGTTTTTTTCTGGGGAGAGAACTTTAATGCTCAAATCATCCAAAACTTTGACCTTTTGGTATCGTCCTTTGGTAAAACTGGGAAGGACTTTGCTGATTGCACGAGAAAGGGCAGGGCCAAACTTTTTGTCGGCTGAATCTAAAGATTCCTGCATCATTTGCAAAGAGAGAGAATATACGATTTTCGTATTTTCTATTTCTTGTGCTTGTCTAAGCAAAGATTGTATTTTGGTTGTAATTTCTTTCTTATAAATAAGCTCTTCCTGGCATTTTTGGCTTTTTATTTCTAATTCTTTTAGAGTAGGAAGGCATTCACTCAGTTTTTCCTGATATATCCAACGCGCTCTTTGGAAATCGTTTACCTTTTCTTGCAGGGAATGCAAAGTAGGTATTGTGGCAAAAAAATTCTCTTTTTCTTGCTGGATAGATTGAAAGAGCTTATCGAAGGTTTTTTGTCTTAAAGCACCTTTTAGACGATTGAACATTCCTGTTCCGCCTCCCAAGGAAACCATGCCAGAAAGCTCGCGAAAGCGCAAACGGTTTTGTTCATACTCTTGCCATGCTTTGGATATTTCGATTGGGCTTTGGATTTCGTAAGTTTGTAACCCAGTACGATAGTCTTGCAACGCAGTAAGCAAATCATAGATTTTTTTTTCTATCTCTTCCATCTTTTCGAGACTATATTGGGAAGGTTCTTGTGGCATAAAAGAGAGATCAATCCCTTTCGCCAGGCTTTGGAGGTTTTTTAAAAAGTTTTCTATTTTTAAAATTTTTTGATCTATTTCTTGCTGGACTTCTATATTTTTTTTCTCTTCTTTTTCCAGGCGTTCTCTAGTTTCTTCTATATTGGAATATCTTTGGAAGATATATTGGAATCTTTCTTGTATATCAAGGTGTTTTTTATGTATGCTTTGATCCTGGATATGATCCAGGGATGAAAAGCTCTTTAAATCATTTTTGTTGAAGCTAGAACAAATCTGGGCTTCTTTTTTCAAAAAATCTATTTCGCAAACAAGGTTGTGTAACAAAAGCTGGCTCTGTTTGTATTTTTTCTGAATTCTCCAAACCAGCAAAGAAAAAAAAGCAAAAAGCACTCCTGATATGACCAGAAAAAAAATAGCCATATCCTGGCTATACGAGAGAAACGCAAAACCTTGTTTTTTTTCCCCAGACAAAACGCCCGCCCATACCCAAAGATGGCATAAAAGGAGCAAAAAGATACTGAAAAAAGTAAAATTTTTTATCCTGTTGAGCCATAGCATTTGCTTTTGTTTTTTTTGGACGGCCAAGGTAAGGCTAGTCTTACAAGTTTCATTCTGGTCTTTTCCAGAATAACCAAGTTGTTTTTGGATTTTTTTATCGTATTCATCGAGAAGAAGTTGTAAGTTGCAAACTTCTTTATTCCATTTTTCTATCTCTTCCTGCTGTTCTTGGTTTTTCAAAAGATCTTCTTTTTTATCTTTTTGTTTTTTTTCAAAATTTTTGTGTGCTTCTCTCAAAAAAGCATAAATAAAAGAAAGATCGTCTGTAGTTTGTTGCAGCTTTTCCTTGTAAAATTGATAATAGATCGAAATCTCCAAGGTTGTGAAACAAGAAGACATCTTGCAATGCGATTCCGACATTTCCTGGTATTTTGACAATTCTTTTTCATTCTTATCAAAATCTTCTTGTGCCTGGTTTTTTGACTTTTTGATCTCTTCTAGTTGTTTAAAAAGCATGCGTTCAAGATTGCTGTCTGATTTGATATTTTTGATGAGAGCGCGGGTTGTCTCTATTTCTATCTCGATTTTTTTTAGACGCTCCTGTAGGCTCAAAATTTCTTGCTTTAGATATTCGCAAGATTTTTCCATGCAATCAAATCCAAGCATTTTATGGAGAATTTCGCGAGTACTTACTTTGTTTTCTTTCAGGATATTGATTTCTTTTTGAGCAAGGTAAAAGCTATATCTGAAATTTTCAAAGTTCAGCTTTGTAAGATTTTCGATTTCCTTGGTGACTACATTTGCTCCTTTTGCTATAGGAGTGCTTTGGCTTCCTTTATATAGAGCAGCTCGATGTTCATTGCTTTGGTCCAGATAGCGGACTACTGTGTATTCGCCTTCTGTAATGCTGAAGCTTACTTTCACTTCACAATTTGCTGCATCCCATTGGATGAGCTGAGAAAGATTATCCTTGGGAAACCTTACTCCGCAGCCAAATAGCGCAAAGCTTACTACATCTCCAATCGTTGACTTTCCTGATTCATTTTCTCCAAAAATGCCTATAAATACCTTATCTTGCAAGTCTGAAATTTCCAGGCGTTTATACTTCATGAAATTAGACGCTTGTATTGATTTTAACAACATATTCGATTTTAAGCTTTTGCTTTATTCTTTCTATTGAAATTTTTTTAAAACTTCCAGACCAACTTCCAAAGCCTTCCGATAAAGCTCCAGCTTACTTTCTTCTTTATAACTAAGGTATAAATCTATTTTTTTCTGAACATAGTTTTTATATTCTTCTTGTGGTGAATATAAAATAAATTCATCATTATTCTCTTCATTGAGTGTGCTAAGAGGCATTTGCCTGATTGTCTCCTAATAAAAATTTTAAACTTTTAAGCAATAACAGGTTATAAAAAAGAATCCACAAAAGTGGATTCTTTTTTATCTTTAACTACACTAGAAAGGAGGCTCTCCCAGATCAGGCTCATCCCAGGTAGGAGGAGTATTGATATCGCTATTGATCTGCTCTGGCGGTGTCCATCCAGCGGCATCATTGGCAGGGGTAGTATTCTGCTGCTGTTGCATGGGATTCGGTGCAGCGGGATATTGGGGCATCATAGGATTTTGGGGAGGATAAGGCATATTTGGGGCAGGATAGGGCATTCCTCCTTGCATTGGCATATTATAAGGCATTCCTGGCATACTATTGTAAGGCATGTCATCCCGTTTTCCATCCAAAAATTGGACATTTTCTGCTATAACATGCAATCTGGATCTTTTTTGTCCCGTTTGTTTATCATCCCATGTATCTAATTTTAATCTTCCACCTATAAAAATCAAACGTCCTTTTTTCATATATTTATGTACATTTTCTGCCGTTTTACCCCAACAGGTAATGTCCACAAAGGTTGTTTCTTCTTTAAAAGTACCATCCTGTGCGCGGTATTTTCTTCCTATTGCCAGTCCAAATTGGCCTACGTATTGGCCTCCAGGGGTACTGCGCAATTCAGGATCTCTCGTCAATCGTCCAATCAGACGAACTTCATTCAAATCTGCCATAAAATTTCCCTTCTTAATGAATAATCCTTGATAGTCTGGTCTATTTTTTTCTCCAATGAACCTGGTTCGTTTCTCCAACAGGAAGCATGGATTCTTTATTGCTTAAAGCAGAGATCACATTCTTTTCTTTTTCTTCAGAACAAGACCAAAGGCTTAAGACTTCCCAAAAGCTTCCTGTTTTAGAAAGATAATGTTCTGGATAGTCGAATTTATTCCAAAACATGAGACGCCGACAATTGATGCCCCATCCTAGTGCATAAGGATGCTGCTCCATCAAAATAGCATCTAGTTCGTTGAGAGCTTCCACCCTTTGTCTTTGTAAAAACATTCGGCGATATGCTTCGCATATACGATCTACTTTTTCTACTTTCAAGCCTGAAACATTATTGGAAGGAATATCAGCCAGATTGGATGCCCAGGAACTCTCTGGGTTCGGGAAAGCAAGGCCACTCCAGCTCACGAATATCATATCAAACTCGCGTTTGGCTGTTATCTCTGGCTTAGAATCAGCAAAATGAATCTTGACTCCTGCCTTGTTGAGATCTACCTGGTATATTTTTTCCAAAAGAGGCTTCAGGGAAGGAGGGCAAAAAAGCGTTGTTTCCAAGATTTTCCCATCTTTTACAAGCCATCCTTCCTGATTTTTTTGCTCCCATCCTGCATCTTTTAGTAAAGAAACAGCCTTTTCAAAGTCATAACGATATCGTGGATTTTTAGGGTTGGCATATATGCTGCCAGGAAAGTAGGAATCCAGTGGTTCATATTCGTTAAAAAAGAAATCTTCAATGAATTTGTCTCTATTAAAAAGCAAAGCAAAAGCACTGCGAACCTGGAGCTTATCAAAAGGAGGCCGCCTCATGTTGAAAGCTATACCACTGTAACCTTGAGGTTGCTGGTTGTATATTTTCCTCTTTTGGATCAAACCTCTTTTTACTTCTTCAAAGTCTGTTTCCTGTACCCAACGTTTGGCAACGTGAACTTCGTAAATATCAAAATCGCCTTTTTTAAAGCGATCAAAAGCCTTTTGTTCATCGGCTTCTACAAGGAATTCTATTTTGTCAAAATTGTGCAGATTCTGGTTGAATCTTTCTTTTTCACCCCAATAGTCCTTCCTTCTCTGGAAGATAAGCTTTTGCTTTGCCTGAATACCATCCAAAAGCATTTCATAAGCACCTGAACCAACTATCGCTTTGCTGTCATATTCTGCAAGGAATCCAGACCCATCCATATTTTTTAATATATGGGCAGGATAGAGTGTCATGGCCGCAAAGTTCAAGAAAAGCTGCCAGTTGAGCTCTTTGGCTGTAACGTGGATTATATATTTGCTTTCTGCAACAGGCTTATGATAGCGCAAAAAAATCTGGTTGATATAAGGGCTTTCGATCTTAGGGTCGATGAGCAACTGCCAGGTTGCAATCACATCCCTGGTTGTAATAGGAGTGCCATCTGACCATCTTGCCTTTGGATTCAAACGAAAACGGAAAGTCTTTGAGTCTCTCAGAATTTGCCAATGCGTTGCCAAAGATGGTATAAACTCCAGATGGTTTGGATGCAGTTTTAAAAGGCTTTCATAGAGCATCTCTCTCATGATTCCATTGATTGTAAAATTGCTATCTTTTCCTGTTGTCCTGAGTGTACGAGGAAATGCAGGAATACATACTCTCAGAGATCCACCTTTTTGTGCATTGGGGTTAGAGAAAACCTCGCAATGTCTGTTGTCTTCCCAATCTATTCCAGAGAAGCCTGGCCCACCTGCTTCGGCAGATACGTTCTCTTCATCGAAAGGAAGCATTTCTTCCTGAGCTTTTTCTTCAACAGCGGCAGTTTCTTCCTTGCAGCAAGGGAAAAACAAAAGACACAATACCATACAAACCAAAAACAAAATCTTTTGATCCATTGTCTATATCCACTAAAATGAGTTATTTTCCAAAAAAACAGCTTCTAGCCTATCTTGGACAAGCCGAAATCGAAAAAGTATTAATCACGAATCAGACGAATATACAAATTACGCGAATGAAATTTTTATAAAAACTATTCGTGCCATTTGAGCATTCGTCTTATTCGCGATAAAAATCTTTGCTTTTTTGGCAAACATCTAGCTTCTTAGTTTCTATGACTTATAAAAACTATAGATGCATGCCTGACGTGTTAATTTTCGATGTAACGCTTTATAATGAAAGGGTTTTTATATACTTTCCCAGGGTAACGCCCCTGGGCAAAAAGATAAGGCTAAGGATACCATATTTTTAGAAGGTAAGCAATAGGATTTTATCGATCATTTTTGGCGGTGGCTATTGGCAAAAATGCAAACCAAGATAACAAGGGGAGCAAAGGTAAGTGCAATTAGCCCAATAGCGATTTCCCTCCAGCTATTGGGCTTTAAGATACAAAGCCTGACGAGTGCTTTGAGCTGATAGGCTGTTTCTCTTATGTCTATTTTCATAAATCTACTCTGGAATCACAAGAGGTTTATAAAGCTCAAAAGGCTCTTCCTGGATTTTTACAGAAGGCGCGTATCCAGGCAGAACAGTAGGAACAGCAGGATTTTGCCAGAGTTTATTGAAAAGAAAACCAGAAAAATAAACAAGAATAGCAATTAGCATAATCCATCGGAAAAAGGCTTCGGTTTCTTCTGCTTTTTCTTGTTTGATTTCTTCTGTTAGCTTTTCTGTTACTTCATCGAAAGTATAGTCCAACTTAACCCCGCAATGTCGGCAGTAGAGTTCTGTATCAGGAGTTTGTTTATTGCAATTCAAACATTTCATATTTTTCATGTTTTTCTCCGTTTACTTTCCTTTTTCAAGAACTTCGCGTGTTAGTTGATGCTGCTTTAGGGCAGAAGCTTTTTTAGCGTCATTGTATTTTGTAATCATATAAAGATTATGCGTTGCTATCTGCTTTGCACTTACAGGGTCTTCTTTGACCTGCGCATAAAATTTCTGGTCGGGTATTCTGGATAAATAGCTTTCCATTAAGTTTTGGGCTTCTTTAGTATGTTCCAAAATTTTTTCCAACCTTCCCTTGATATAGCGCATAGCAATATAATTGTTTAAAACCAAAAACTCTCTGGTTGTCAGAATGCCTTCTTTGGGTAAGTCTTCCAAAGCCCTTTCATAGTATTCATAGATGCTTCGATTTGCATAAATCTCAAGACGCTTTCTTTGGTTATATTCTCTATCCATAAATCCAACCAGAGATTGCATTTTTACATCGCGAACCAGATTGCGGTGGGCTTCGCTACCTTCGTTCGAGGAACGATCAAAGTAAGCCCAGGAATCAGACTGGTTTCCTAAATAATAGGAAGAAACCGCTATTCCTAAATATAGCTCAGGAATTCTGGCTCTGAGTTGCCACTCTTCCAATTTCGTTGTTTGTCGGAAATTGCGAAGGTGTGTACAGAAAATTTCTGTCTCCTGATTATAGTAAAGAGCTTCCTGAACCAGTTCTTTTCTATCTCTCTCTGCTGTATAAGGATAGATAAGCATTTTTTTTGTCAAAGATACAATGGCATTGGGTACATCAGGGTTTACAACGCGGAAGGCAGTTGCCTTGTAAAGATAGTCCAATGCTGTACGAAATTCATTGACGCAGGCATTTACATCATCCTGGGGAGGTTTATGGACAGATAAACTTTGCCACATTCCCTGTGCTTTTCTATAGGAAAAAAGGGCTTTTCCTAAATATAAGGAATAGCAAGCCCCTTTAGAAGGAGGATTCCAGAGAGAAGCCATTTCTTTTCTATCTATAAAGTCATCACCATTGAGATCTGTCTCTTCCCACTGCTCTTCTTTTCCTTTCCATTCTGACTTGCTGATAAGATTGTCCAGATCCGTATCGCTATTAAGGAAAAGCTCAGAGAATTCGCTGCCAGATTTTTCCACGTCAGAAAAGGTCTGCCATGCATTGTCTATATAGGCTTTGCTTTTTTTCTTATCCCCCTCTTCTTCCAGCCAAAGCCCTTTTTTATAATAGATATGCCCAAGAAGAATTTTAGCATCGGAAAAATTTTTATCTTCCTTGATTAAAGCTAAAAGTTCTCGCTCCATATCACTCCAGGCTTGAAATGCTTTGTTTTTTTCCTTTTCTTCGTCTGTTTCATAAAGCTTGCAAACAAGCAAACCCAATTTGGCAGGAAGCACATCAATATAGCCTTGTGAAAGAATGGACTGGTAAATTTCTTTGGCTTGTTTGATCTTTTTGCTTTCTACGAAATAGTTGGCTTTAACATACATCAAAACAGGGTCTTCCGCCCTTGACTCTTCTGCCATGTTCATTGCCTGATCCATCTCGCCCCATTTTTCAGCACTATAGTAGCCCAACGTTTGCTTAAAATTCTTATAATAAACCATGTTGCTCCATGCTTTTTTCCATACGGAAATGCTCATGGGAATTAAAATCAAAATCACTAAAGCTTCTACAATAGAGATGGCATTAAAGCGAAAACGAGGTATCTGCATTATGATTACCTTTCTGAAAAATTACTTTGTCCTTGTTTTTCCTATCTTTCCTTCCAGGGTATGGATCAATATTGGGCCTAGTGATCGGCTATCACGGAAATACAACTCTCTTGTATAGTTATTTCTGTTGTCTACCAAAAGATAGCAATAGTCTCTGGGTATAATAATCTCTGAAATGTTGTCTTTACCAGCAGCACTATCCTGCACATAATTTTCCTCCAGGGCTTTACCATTACGATATACTTTACCATTCTTTAAAGCAATGCGATCCCCTGGCAGTCCTACGACCCTGGCAAAAAAGAGAATCTCTCTTCTGTCCTGATCAGGCTTAAAAGGATAATCATAGTAAACCACATCACCATACTGAAGCTTTCCCCATGTTTCCAACCGAAGCCCTGTATGGAATTTTTTGGGGCTAAAGCTAGGGGACATCTGGTGGTGGTCTAGTGGTATGATAATCATATCACGGCTTTGCCATACCATGAAGCCAATGTAAATCAAAGCTAAAGCAATAAAAAATTTGATGTAGTCTACTGTCTTTCTAACACTCAATTTTTTCGTAGTTTCTATAGCCATAAAGCAATCCTTTGAGATAAAAGAAAAAATGGATGCACTCAAAATTTGGGCCTTGGCTTGCATTCATAAAAAACAAAAGACAAAGAAACGCAGAAACGCAGAGAACGATGTATTCTCCGCATCTCTGCGTTTTCTTGTGATGCGTATAAAACTAGTCTCTAAACATACTCAAAGCGTGCTGTGAAGTGCTTGAGGAAAGGAGGTGTATAGCTAAACTTCATGCCGCGTAGAGAATTTTTATTTTTAGCGATTTCCTGCATTCCTTCCAAAATATAGTCAAAATGGCTTTGGGTATATACTCGCCTTGGGAAGGCCATACGTACCAACTCCATAGAAGCAGGCAGGAATTTTCCTGTTTCCTTATCTGTTTTGCTAAACATCACAGATCCAATTTCGCATGAACGAATGCCTTCGCTTAGATACAATTCAACAACAAGAGCTTGTCCAGGAAACTGTTCAGAAGGAATATGAGGCAAAAATCTTTTAGCATCGATATAGACAGCGTGACCGCCTGCTGGCTGAACCGTAGGAATCCCTAATTTGTTCAGACCTTCTGCCATATATCTTACAACAGCAAGCCGATAAGAAAGGTATTCTTCCTGAAGCACTTCTTCTAAGCCAACAGCAAAAGCTTCCAGATCTCGTGCTGCAAGCCCGCCGTATGTAGGAAAACCTTCTGTCAGGATAAGGTTGTTTCTCAGGTCATTGACCCATTTCCCGTCTCGAAGAGCTATAAAACCGCCAATATTGACCAGCCCGTCTTTCTTTCCGCTCATCATACAGCCATCAGCTAAAGAAAAAATTTCATGGACAATGGATCTTACGTCTCTGTTTTGCATACCTGGCTCGCGGAGCTTGATAAAATAGCTATTTTCTGCAAAGCGGCAGGCATCCAATATAAAGGGAATATTATAGCGATGGTAAATTTGAGAGAGTGCGCGGATGTTTTCCAGGGAAACAGGCTGTCCGCCGCCTGTATTGTTGGTGATGGTAATCATTCCTAAAGGTATGTTTTTTTGATTTTCTCGGCAGAAGGCTTCCATTTTTTCTAAATCCACATTCCCTTTAAAAGGATGCTGGGCTTGTGTATCTTTGCCCTCTGTGGTAACAAAGTCGCATGCTATCCCACCAAGCTGCTCGATGTTTGCACGAGTTGTATCAAAATGGTTGTTGGAAGGCACCATCATTCCAGGTTTGACCAAAAGGGAAAACAAAAGATGTTCGGCTGCTCTTCCTTGATGTGTAGGAATAACATAAG
>JABWCH010000107.1 GCA_013359215.1 Candidatus Brocadiia bacterium
CGCGAATGAAATTTCTATAAAAACTATTCGTGGCATTCGACCATTCGTCTTATTCGTGATAAAAATTTTTGCTTTTTCTACAAAAATCTAATTGCACAGAATCATTTTGACTACTACAAAAACTCTTCATAAAAGACTACATATTGTCTATTATCATTTGTTTTTCTGAGGTAACAGGAATACTTTTTTCTAACTTAAGATAAAATTTAACATTACTAACAAGACGATCTATGCTTAGTGGCTTTGTTAGATAGGTTTCTATAGATTTTTTTGTCATCATTTCTGCAATTTCTTCAATGTCTTTTTCCATTCCAGAAACAACGATAATAGGAAGGCTTTGTGTTTGTGGCTGAGATCTCAGGCGGCTGCATAGCTCGTCTCCTGACATAAAAGGAATGTGTCTGTCTGTGATTACCAGAGCAACCTTATTGTTTGAGATAAAGGCGAGAGCATCTTTTACGTTATTGAAGGCGTATAGCTTACAGTATGGTTTTAGAACCTCTTCGTAAAAGTCTAATAAGATTTGTTCATCATCCACAGCGACAACAACAGGCAATTCATTATGATCTTCCGATATTCGTTGGGTTTCCTTGGCATTTCCCATATTTATCCCTATTAAATTAGACATGGCAACTATTACCTGTATTTATATTGGGTTAAAATTTTATGGCAAATTTGTGATTTTATTGTTTAACTTTATTTTACTCAATATAAATGTTCTCATAATGCTTCACATTTTGCTATATTGCAAATGTAAAATCAAGAATTTTATAGGAAGAATGTATAAATTTTCTATAATTTCTGGATTCTTCTGATAACTTCTTTTGTTTCTATGCGATCTGATGCTTTATGGCGTATCATATCACGAAGGGTTTTGTCTAGGACAGAAGAAATATTTTTTTCTATTGCTGAAGGAGAGATGCCATCTCGCTCTAAAACTGAAAGATAGTAAAGTTCTGCTGTTTCGCCTGAATAAGGTACTGTGCCTGTCAAAAGATAGAAGCAGACTACTCCCAGGGAAAAGATATCTGACTTGATTCCAACTTCGCCTAAAAGTCTTTCTGGTGCTGTGAAATGGAGGCTACCAAAAGTTTTAGAGGGATACCTATGGATCAGCGCACTTGCTCCCCAATCTGTAAGGACATATTTTTTATGGAGGAGCGATCCCTTTGTTTCCATAATGTTTCCTGGGCTTATGTCTGCATGAACAATCCCTGTTCCTGCAATATAGTCAATGGCATGAACAATATCGTTTAAAACGGCAATTGTGATTTTTTCGCGTATTTTATAGGGAATAAGTGTAGCTTTGGATGGATATCCTTTGGAATCGATCTCATCAGGATAAAAATTTTCTATTGTCCCTTTTGATGCAATGCTTATAGCTAATTTTTGATAAACAGGCATAGCAAGCCAGAGATGCCCATCTATATTCCCTGAATCTAACAGAAGCGGTATATTTTCATGAGAAAGTTCTTTAAGCAACCAAATTTCATTTTCGACACGCTCTTTAGGTATTCCCTGGCTTTCTCTTGCAATTTTGATGGTAATTTCTTCATGAGGGTAGTATAAAGTTTGTGCTTTATGCACAATCGCATGAGATCCTTGTCCCAGAAGAGCGTTAATCTGATAGGGCTTTCCTTTTACAATGATTTTTTTTTGTAGAGCTTCTGAGGAAATCATAATATTAATGAATAATAGAAGTTAAATATTCTATAAACATGGAAGCCATTTTTAGATCTTGTTGCAATTCATTCTTTTGTTGCTTTTGGTCTGTTTGTTTCTTTTGTAAATCTTCTTCTCTTTTTTGCAATTCTTCCAAATAGCCTGTGCATTCGCTTTGAACACTTTCCTGTATGGCTTTTAAGACAGATTCAGAAAAAGCATCTATTTCTCTTAGTAGCTCTTTGCGGATTTGTCTTTTTCCATCCCCTAAAGCTTTTTTTAGTCCTTGTATAATTCTTTTATGAGCTGTTGCGCCCGATATCCATCGCACTAATCCTCCTGTCAGAATAGCTCCGCCCAAGATTGTCCAGCCTACAGGGCCAGTGATGATCATAGGAGCAACAGATCCGCTCAATATAACCCCCCAACCCGAAGCACCTTTTTTATCTTTAGGTGTATTGCAAAATCCTTCTTGCAAAACCTGTTCAGGAGATGAGATTTGCTGTAAAGATTCTCCCAGGCTTTTTACATATTCTTCTGCTGCGATGGCAAGCTTTTCTTTGAACTGTTGATACAGGATGCCAAAAGAATCGCTAAAATTCTCTCTTACTTCCTGCCGAAATGCTTCTTCTTTGAGATCTTCCAAAGGCAGGCGATCCATTTTTTCTATCATTTCATCCGTTGTTTTTTCAAGCTTTTCAGAGAGCCAGTCTGTTTTTACTGAAGAGATTTCTGACAGAAAATTTTCACAGGATTGTTGTATACGAAGCTGCATTTCTTCGGCTACTTTTTCCATTTTGAGCCTGGCTTGTTGTATTTTGTCTTTTACGTCCTGTCGGTCGCTTTGAATCAGGGATAGCCTTTCTTCGATGTGTTCTTTGGCTTTGGAAATAAGCCTTAGAAAAAAATGCGCAGTCTTTCGATGCCTCATATCTAATGCCGCACCCTTGCCATATTCCCGAATCGCCTGTTTGACTTCATTCAAACCGCTTTTTTCTAAAGCTTCCTGGTCTTGAGAGTAGGAAGCCTGGCAAGCCATGGCAACATTTACAGGAATTAGGACATCGGGTATTTTTGTATTTCTTTTTTGCGCTATTTTTTCTAAAACTTTTCTGTTGTGCTCCATTCCTTCTTTGACTTCTTTTTCCGTTTCTCTTGCCCAAAGGTTTTGCACAAAAAGGCTTTCTTGTAGTCTTGGCCATGCAATATCGATAAAACCTGCTTCGGATTCTGTAATAGGCGGAACAGTTCTTAGCATGAATATACCAATATGGGTTTCCTGAAGAAAGCGCATTGTGGTTTCTTCATTTTTTTCTGTTAAGCTTCCTACTCCTGGGAGATCTACAAAAACAAATCCTTCCTTTAGCAAATGAATATCTGCTTTGCAGACAACATACTTTGCATCCATGATATTGCCAGGATTATAGCGATTGTCCACAATTTTTTCCAAAAATTCTCTTTTGAGGGGGATGGGCTCTACTTGATCATCGCTATAATAAACCAACGCTCCTGGCTTCTCCCCCTTGTATACTCTGCGCACCATAGTAGGAATGCATGTGGTTTCTTCTACTTCTACTGGTAAAATATCCTCTCCAAACAAAAGAGCATTTAAAAAAGAAGATTTCCCTGCTCCTTGTATCCCTAAAATAGAGATGTAGCATTCGGGGATTTGTATTTTTTCTAAGTGGCTTTGCAGTAAATCGTAAGATTCTTGACTCTCCTGGGAAGATGCACTATAACTTTTTGTCCAGGATAGTAGATACTTTTTATAAAAAACTTCAAATTCCTCTGAACCAAGAACCTGCAACAAGACATCTTTTTTTTCAGGCATAGCAATTTCCTTTTGAGAAGATTATGATTTCCCAGGAATTTCCCAAGGCTCTACTTTCCAGTTTTCTTCTGATACTGCAAGCTCGGAAAGAATTTTTTTTGCTGCTGCAACCATAGGAGGTGGCCCACATAAATACCAAAGTTTTTTTGTAGGCTCTGATGTATATTTTAGGATAATTTCTTTGCTGAGTCTTCCCTTTTCGCCTTGCCAGGAAGAAGAAGGCGTGTCTAGTATATGGACTATTTTTAGCTTTGGGTGTCTTTCTCGAATTGTATCCAGCTCTTTTTCGTAGATTATGTCTTTTTCTGTTCTGTTTCCATATAAAAGTGTAAGATTGTTGGATAAGCCTTTTGCCGCCCAATAGCGAATCATAGACATGAAAGGCGTAATCCCTGAGCCACCGCTTAAAAAAACAATGTCTTCTTGTATGCTTTCTTCAAATGTCAGATCTTCGCCTACTGGCCCTTTTATCTCTAAGCGGTCGCCTTCTTTTAACTCGAACATGGCACTTGTGAAATATCCCATTTTTTTGATTGTAAGCTCTAAATATTCTTTTTGTGTAGGGGAATGGCTGAAGGTAAAAGGCTTTGTTGTTTTGGAAAATTGAGGATTGTCAGGCAAGGAAACAATGCAGTACTGTCCAGGAATAAAAGATATGCTAGAAACATTAGCTACTCTGAATGTCTTTACATCGTGTGTTTCATTTCTGACAGACAGGATGGGTGCAATGAATTTTTTCATAAAGATTACCTTTAGATTACCAGCGCGTTGTAAACTTAAGGAAATAAAATTTTATTGTATAATTTGTACAATAGTTTGCAAGTGTAGACGTAGATGTCGCACATATTAACTTTTCGATGCAACTCTTTACTTGAAAGGATTTTATATACTAGCCCAGGGCAATGCCCTGGGTAAAAGGATGTTGACTTTATTTGCCGAGTAAAGTCAGCATGATTGCTTTTTGTATATGCAAACGGTTTTCTGCTTCATCGAAAACAACGCTTTGTGGGCCGTCTAAAACTTCGGCTGTTTGTTCATATTCTCTCATAGCAGGTAAGCAATTCATGAAAATAGCATCGGGTTTGGCATGCTTCATAAGTTGCGAATTTACCTGGAAAGGCTTAAGCGTATCAATGCGTTTTTTCTCTTCTTCTGGTGGAACATGGTAGCTCATCCAGCTATCTGTATAAACAACATCAGCATCTTTAACGGCTTCTTGTGCATTGTGATGCAAGGTAACTTTTGTCCCTTTTCCATTTGCAATGCTGACAGCATGGTTGAAAACTCCTACGTTGGGGCAGAAATTTTCGTCTCTTGGGCATCCTACTGCAATATGCATTCCAGCATGGGCACAACCATAAAGCAGAGAATGAGTAACATTGTTGTTGGAATCACCAAAATAGGCAAGCTTCAGACCTTCTAATTTTCCTTTTTTTTCCTTTATAGTAAGAAGATCGCCTAAAATCTGGCAGGGATGGCTGAAATTAGTAAGTCCATTGATGATGGGGATCGTGGAATGTTTCGCCATTTCACAAAGATGTTGATGAGAGAACATTCTTGCCATAAGAATATCAGCGTATCTTCCCATTACACGAATTGTATCGCTTAGACTTTCTTTGCCTTTGCCAAGGGGAGAATTAGACGCATTGTAATAAATAGAATGTCCACCCAGTTGGTACATACCAATATCAAAAGAAAGATGGGTTCTCAGGCTTGGTTTTTCGAATAGCATAATTAAACTTTTGCCTTGCAGACTGCTAGAATATTTTTGAGGATTGGCTTTTACGTCTTGGGCTTTTGCGATTACGTTTAAAACTTGTTGTGTATTCCAGTCAGCCAGAGTAATCAAATGCTGAACCATGAAATTCCTTTCAAAAAAAACATTGTATTGAAAAGTCGCAAAAAATATAGTATGCAACTTGGTATTATCAACAAAAGCTTATCGCTCTTGATGGGTTTGTAAAATATGCAATATATTGTTTTCAGCAAGTTTATAAATAAAAGGAATAGATGCGGGTGCTATACCTTTTTCCATAGTAACATAGATCGCCATGCAAATTTCGATCTGGTTTCTATAGTTTCTGGGAGAAGTGAGTTGGAAAAAATCGGCTGTGTTAAGAAATCTTTGCTGCCATTTCTCTTTTTGCTTTTCTATAAACGTCTTAATAAATTGCAGTATAATATCTTTCCGTATTTTTCCTGTTTTAAGAGATGTAACTCGTTTTTTTACAAAATCTACGGCTTCAGCATGTTCTATGTGCCATTCATTAAAAGGCTTTTGGGATAAGAGGCTATTGGAGGCTTCCAAAAGAAGAGGTAGTTTGTTGTATACGTATTCTATACCCATATTTTGTAAGTTGGGATCATACTTTCTAGGGATGAGCTTTTGGGATCCAAAGATTCTCCGTGCTAAAAGAAAATTTGGCGCTGCAAGCTTTTTGTTCTGTACTATTTTCCAAAGCCTATCTTCGATGATTTTTACACCTAGGGTGTAATCGATTTGTTTTAGGCCAGTTTGCACCTCTAAGTTTTTTACAAAGGCTTCCATGTCTAATGGGGCTAAAGAATCCCATATACTACAATCGCGAATTCCAACATCTTCATTCAATACAAAGGTAACGACAAAAAGTTGTCCGCGTCCTGTTCTTCTGCTCACAAGTAAGATTCTGTTTCCCAAACCATCGGTATAAGAAACATAGGTCTTGTGAGGAACCATGATGCCATAGTTTACTTTAGAGACACCAGATTGCGCTAAACGATCTAATGCCTTTTCTCTAATTTTGTTTTTGTCTTCGGAGTGTACAATCAGGTTGTCTAAAATTTCGTATGACAGAGAAGATTTTCTATATCCTAAAGCTCGTATAGCCGTTTCGGAAACAGATGCTTCTGAATGTTCTGCCATCAACCCAAGTAGCCACAAACTTTGATCATCTGTCCTATTCGTAAGATTTGCGATGAGAGATTGGTAGAATTCGATTTCTTGGTTTTCTAAATATTTTGCAAAGCTATTGAGGTTTTCGGCATTCGATCCTAAATATTTCAGAAAGCTATTTAAGGCATATTCTGCCAATACCTCTTTATCTTTGAAATAAGAAATAAGTTCTGGAATGCTTTGTAAACATTGGTATTTTTCTAGGAGTAATAGAAGCTTGCGTTTTAGTCTATCGGGTACTTCTTTTGCCTTTATGAAGCTAATAATAGTTTTTAAGGTTTTTTCAGGATTACACCGAGATAAAAGGTATGTAATTGTACTAGTTTTTGGATCATTGCTTTCGTAGTCGAGCATGATTTGTAAAAGACACCGCACCACAGAAATTTTACGTTTGTTTGCTTCTTCCAAAAAATGGTCTATGCCTGTTTCAAGCTGTTCTTCTTTGCAATCCTCTAAAAAACTACCATCTGTTAACTTTTCTATAAAATGCAAAAATTCGTTGTATCCTTTTGGTAATGGCTTTTTGGTCAAAATCATTTTTACTATCCTAGATAATAACTTTGTGTAGTTCGCGGATTGTAAATAAAGTCTATAAATTTTGTTTTAGCAAAATCAATTATATACATTAGATGCTTCTTACTATCAAAATACTGAACTAACACAAATTTTTTATTTAAAAAGATTGGATTTATTTATAGCTAGATGGATAGGAAATTATAGTTTTAGTGCTAAACGCACTTTAATCTATATTCCAATCTTAGCTCCGAAGGAGCGAAATATAATAGCCAGGGGCAACACCCCTGGCAACTTGATGCCGTTTGCAAGCTGAAAATATGGCATACTGCGACTTGTGCGAGTTGAAAGCCAGATTTTTTCCCTGAAAGGCTGTATATATATTAAACCCAGGAAAAGCCATAATTCCGTTCAGCTAAAATACATTTTTTTATAACTTTACGACATAAGCATACAACGCAGCCAAAAATTTGGAAAAAAATCGCTCATATAACTACCGCTGTGGCTATGATATTCTTCGACTAGTTGCTGACTCAGAAGACATGGCAAAAGTTCCTGGGTTTTGTTGATCCCACCTTGTTAAAGAAATTAAGGATTTCCAATATTAAAGGTCATTCTTATATTTTCTATGTCTAATATATCTCCGTGCTTCAATTTTTGATCGTCTATTTCAATGCCATTAATTTTAGGAGGTTTTTTGTGTCCTAAATGAACAAGGCGGAAGCCTGTTTCTTCTCTTAGGAGCAAGACATGCCTTTTGCTGATGAACCAACCTTCTACTTTATAATCGCATTTAGGGTCAATTCCAAAAAAAATAGCAATTTTTGTGATGGGAATATTCTGTCTGACTCCAGATTGGCTTACAACGCTTAGGTAGGCAGCCAATGTGGCTTGTTTCTTGATACCCATAACAGCAATATCATGAGCATCCATAGACATTGTCATGCCTTGTATATCACTCTTCCCACTATCTTTCTTGGGCATTACTTCTGTTTGAGAGCCTTCTTCCAGCAATTCCTTTTCGGCTTCATCATACAAAAAAGTAATAGAATGCTTTCCTAGAAAAAATTCATCCTGATGGTTGAGATTATAACGCTGGATTTTTTCTCCACGGACAAAAGTTCCGTTATTGCTTTTCATGTCTTTTAAAACAAAGACTTCGCCTGTCCTTTCTATTTGTGAATGGACTCTGGAGACTCCCAGGTTATCGATAACAATGTCACAGTCTGGAGCTCTTCCTATTGTGACTTGGTCTTTATCAAATTCATAGGTATCTAATAATTTTCCAGAAAAGCGAACAGCTAGTTTAAAACGCATCCTAAAACTCCTCACTTATCCCTTGGAATCTTTAAAATTTCTAAAAAATTAAAATTTATATGAAAAATGAAGTGATTTTTTAGTCTATCATAGTTTTTCTAAAAAAGCAATAGAGGAAAGCGGATATTTTATAATTTTCTTTTTTGGTGAAAAAATTATTATGCTATTTTTTTAACTACTTGATAAAAAATAGATTAAATTTTTTTTATTTTTTTTATTTTTTTTTATTGACAAATAGCCGAATTTTTGTTTTCATATTGCAATGCAACATAAAAATATTTTTTATCAAATAAAACAAGATTTTCAGCATTTTGCATTGCAAAATAACTGCAAAATTTAAAACAACAAATTAAAGGAGTTAAAAATGGATTCTAAAGCTATGTTTGGTGAAATGGTTACAATGTGGAAAAAAAGTATGGAATCTTCTTTACAGAATACTGCTTTTGTCCAAGAGCAATCAGAAAAGATGATGAGAATGATGATGGAACAAGGCGCAAATTTGCAAAATGAAGGCAAAAAAATCTTTGATGAATGCTTAGAAACCATGAAAAAAAGCCAAAAAGAATACCAGAACAACCTGAAATCCCAAATGGAAAAATTAGAAAAGTTTGTTTCTGGTAACAAATAATTTATCCCATAATGCCACAAGCCGTAATATATAAAAGTTTTTAAAGTGGGTTTGGGGGAAAATTTTTATAAAAATTTTCCCCCCAATAAAAATTCCTCCACACAACTGCTCTTCATTCTTTAATTCTCATTGCCTGCCAAATTTTTTAGTGTATCTACGTAGCATATCCTGAGATAGTCTGTTGACATCGCAGCCTCTTTCTTTTGCGTAAACATCCATGAATATTTGCCATTCAGCAGGAGTGCATAAAAAAGAGGTGTGTTTGTAAAGGGTGACTATGTCCCAAAGAGCCAATCGTGGAGAAAAAGATTTTTTTTGTACGCTTTTGGGGCAATCTATCAGATAGAGTTTGGGATTACTTTCCTCTATCGTAGACAAAAGAATATTGCGGAGTTTGAAGTCTTTATGGTAGAAGCCACAGGAATGGATTTGCCATGCTATTTTTGCCAGGCTTTCCATGATCTTTTGGCGTAGATGCCCGTTTGCTGGCCTTTTTTCGAAGAAGCTAAAAAGATCCACTGTGCTATCAATGTTTTGGGTGACTAAAAAAGACCACAATAGATTGCCTAGAAGCCTTTTTTCCTCAAAATATACAACAACAGGCCCTGGTATGCCGCAGGATTGAAAAAAACGATAGGCTAAAAATTCTCTCATTCCCCTGCTTCTACGACAGAAGTAGCGCAAAGAATATGTACTTTCGTATTTTTTTGCATAGAGCATTTCCTCTCCTAATTTTTTTTTCCAAAGGCGGGAAATAGAGCTTGCTGAAACCATTTCTCCTGACTGGAAAAATTCCATCATCTCTTTTGTTTCAACCAATTTAAACTCATGGAAAATACCTTTGTAATCGGGATTTATATAAATCATAGTGTTTTTCTACTTTCTTTCCAAATTCCATAGTATTCCTGCAATGAGGATAGCTAAGAAAAGCATCTCTTTTTTTAGGCTTTTTGTCTGGTAAGCAAGCCGCTGGGATGGCAAAGAAACAAAAGTCGATGAAATTTTTTGGCGGTTGTCAGATTCTTGGGGATACAAAAAGGAGACTGCAAACTCTTCCTTGTCTGATAGATAATATCCTGGCTCTTTTGATTGGTCTTTAGTCAAAAAAAGAGGAAGCAAATGGTAATTTTTTGCAAAAAACTGGAAAGCATTGTTCCAAAAAATGGGGAATGATGGGTTAAGATACCAGTTGTTTTGGGATAGAGGTATACCTAAATATAACCATTTGTCACTGTATGCTGCTATTGCTCCTTGGCGAGTGTCTATGAGAATCTTTGTTTTTTGAGGTAGCGGCTCTTGCAAGGGGAAAGATTCTGCTATTTCCATGCTTTCAGGATAGACACCCCATAGAATAGGATCTGCGTATGTCAAAAAAATGCTCTCCTTAGAATCCGCCTTTCTTATCACTAAGGGAACATCAGTTTCTCTACGCTGTAGCAGCCATCCTCCCTGGGCAATTGGCTGTAAATAAAAATTTGCATCCTCTTTGCTTGATTTTTCTAAGCCTGGCAAAAAATCTGGCAAGACCTTTATAAAAAAAGGCGCGTCCACGGGAAACCAGAGATTTATACCTTGATTTACAACTGCGTAAATCGCATTGTCTAAAGAAAATCCATCTTTATAGAGAATTTTCAATGCAATTTTGCTTTGAGATGGGATGGAAAAAATTTTTTTCCATATATACATTTCTTGTGGTAAAAAAACAACCTCTTCTTCCCATATTTTTTGCTCTTCTATGGAAAACTGTAGAATCGAAGCAATGGGATGATCTGAAAAGTTTTTTGCTATAGAAAACAGTTCATATTGGCTATTGCCCAATCTGCGTGCTTGCCACGAAATAAAACCTAAATTGTTGCTTTTCGCTGAACCAACGCAAATTGTATGGATGTTAGGAAATCTGTTTTTGTCGAAAAGTTCTGTTCCATCTGTAAAAAAGTATATATCGTTTTTTCCTAAAGCAATCTTTTCTAAAAAGTAGTTTAGATCGCTACCCCAGGAGCAAGGCTGTATTTCTTGTAGTTTTTTCTGTATAGAGTCCTTTGATCCATCGTATTGGATTTCTTGAGGATATAGGAATAAAGAAATTGTGTCTCTTTGAGAATCAAGCTCAGAAAGCATTCTGCCAAGCGAATCGAGAGCTAAATCAAAAAAACGCCTTTCTTGAATTTGGCTTTGCATGCTGGCAGAACAATCTAGCACGAAGAATAGTTTTCTTTGTGGCTTTATTGAAAAAAAAGGATGAGCTAGTGCAAGGTTTATTAAAATATAGAGCATGACGCTGATCAATAGCGTTGCTGAAAATACCCATTTGGGTTTATATCCTGCTGAGGAATCTTGTTTATTCCATAGTTCCATTGTCGCTATGGGAATGATTGGTATGTTGTGTTTGGTATAGGTAAATAAAAATAAGAAAATTCCTGCCAGGGTAAGAAAGGAAAGAGGATAAACGAATTGCATATTTTTCTTTTATAGAGGAATATGTCTTAAAATGGAAAAAGCCTGATACCATTTTTTTGGCATCAGGCTTTTGAGGGCAGAAGGATTCGGACCTTCGACCAACAGCTTAAAAGGCTGCTGCTCTACCACTGAGCTATGCCCCCGATCACATTTAACGTAGCGTATTATATCTTATTATTAGAAAATGTCAAGAGAAAAAATATTAAATTTCTAAAATTTCTTTTTTCTTTTCCTCATAACGACTTACGATCTTTTCTTCGTAAGTTTTTGTAAATTTTTGAATTTCTTCTTTTAATTCTTCGTTCTCATCTTCGCTAATTAAAGAATCTTTTTCCAACTGGTCTGCTTTGCGTATGGAATCTCTTCGGATATTACGGATAGAGACTTTTGCCTTTTCGCTTAATTCTTTTACCTGGCTTGCGATTTGCTGGCGGCGTTCTTCAGAGAGTGGGGGAACATTCAATCGTAGCATTCTGGCATCGCTTGTAGGAGTAATTCCTAACTCACTTTTGAGAATAGCTTTTTCAATACTTTTTAAAGAGCTGTTATCGAAAGGTCTGATAACAATCTGGCGTGCTTCTGGTATAGAAATATTGGCAATTTGTTTTAAGGGTGTTAGAGTTCCATAGTACTCGACTCGAATGTTCTCTACAAGACCTGAAGTGGCTCTACCTGTTCGGATTCCTTTGAGTTCGTTTGTAAAATTTTCTACAGATTTTGCCATTTTTTCTTCTGTTTCTTCTAGTATTTCATCATAAGTCATATTTTGCCTTTCCAAAGATTAAGGGCATCCTGTAAAGATTCTTATGGTTTGCTGTTGGCAATCCATGTCCCAGGATTTTCGCCCTTGATAGCACGAGTTAAATTTCCATAGGTCATCAAATCGAATACGCAAACGGGAAGGGAGTTTTCCATGCAAAAAGATATAGCAGTGAGGTCCATAACGCGGTATTGCCTTGACAGAATATCCTGGTATGTTAAAAAATCGAATTTATGGGCTTTAGGATTTTTGATTGGGTCATCGTCGTAAACACCATCTACTTTTGTTGCTTTAAAGAAACACTCTGCTTGCATTTCAACAGCCCTTAGAGCTGAAGCTGTGTCTGTTGTAAAATAGGGATGACCTGTTCCACCTGAAAAAATGATGATATTTTTTTTAAGATATTCAAGGCATTTTCGATGATTATAAACTTCCCCAATCCCCTCTATCATCTTGGGAGTCAAGACTATAGAGGGAACATCTTCTTTTTGTAGAAGTTCTTGCAATAAGATTGAGTTGATAACTGTTGCCAGCATCCCCATGTCATCGCCTGCAACTCTTGCGATGCCTTGTTTTTCTAAATAAGATCCGCGTACTATGTTTCCTGCTCCTATGACAAGGCCAATTTGAACTTCTTGTTTGTGCAATTGTGCAATTTCTTTGACAATATTGGTTGCTGATTCAAAAGAAGAGAGTCCGTTGCCAAAGCTTTCTCCGCTTATTTTTAGTAAAATTTTTTTATATTTCATTGGTTTGCTATGAGAAGAGTGTGACATGGGAATTCCTAATCTTAAGGCTTTTTTGAGGAAGAAAGGAAAAAAATTATGCTTTTTCTCCAACCTGGAAACGGACAAATCTGGATATAGTGATGTTTTCTTTTGTGACAGCTATTTTTTGTTTGACGAGTTCTTCGATTGTCAAGGCTTCATCTTTGATATAGGTTTGTTTTAAAAGTACATTGTCTTTATAGTATTTTTCTAGTTTGCCCTGGATAATTTTTTCTTGAACCTGAGCAGGTTTGTCTTTTACTTGTTCAAGATAGATAGCTCTTTCCTGGCTTAAGATTTTTTCTGGGATGTCGTTGATGTTGACAGCGACAGGATTCATGGCGCAGATTTGCATGCAAATTTCTTTTCCTAAATCTTGGAATGCATCTGTGTTTGCGACAAAATCTGTTTCGCAGTTGATTTCAAGCATGACTCCGACTTGTCCACCAGCATGGATGTAAGATATAACTTTTCCTGCAGTTGTACCTTTGCCAACTTTTTTGGAAGCATCAGCCAAACCTTTTTTGCGAAGAAGTTCATTTGCTTTTTCTAAATCTCCATTGCATTCTTCCAAAGCATTTTTGCAGTCTTTAATTCCGCAAGCAGTTTTTTCTCTTAGAGCTTTAATCAGATCATTGGAAATCGCCATTTTGTCTCCTTTAAAAATAAATTCTTTAAATTTTTTTGTGTATTTTGAAATGAAGCCTGTTACTCCTTATAGCTTTATCTATAGGTGCAACAGGCTTTCAGTGGGAAATATCCACAAGCGTGTTTAATTTTCTTTTTCTGCTTGTGTTTTTTCCATATTGCTTGTTACTTCAACTGGTTTTGTTTCTGCTTTGGGAGCTACTTCTTTTGGCTGCTCTTTTGTCTGGGCAGCATTGTCTCTTCTAGGATTGTCTGGTCTTTTCCCTTTGAAAGGAGGTCGTTTGGGTCCACCAGAAAATTCTTTCTTTTCGCCGCCATCTTTAGGGGCGGTAGCACCATCTGCTTTTGCCTCAAAAGGCTTTCCAGAACCTGGTCTTGGTTTTCCTCTTCGATTTCTTTTTCTGTCTTCTGCTTTTTTAGCATCGTCTTTTTTGTCTTCTACCTTGGGTGCAGCAGGATTGGTAGAACCTGTAGCATATTTAGAACCATCAGAAGTTTCAGCTTGTTGTCTTACTGTAGAAGACTGTCTGGTTGATTCTTCTCGTTTTCTCTCTTCTAATCTTCTTTTTTCTTCCCAGATTGCTTTTCCTGATACGATAGCATCTGCAAGTTTGCTGCAAACTACTTCAATGGAGCGCATAGCATCATCATTGCCAGGAATAGGGATATCGATAAGATCAGGATCACTATCTGTATCCATCAATGCAATGGTAGGAATGCCCATTTTTACAGCTTCTTTGAGAGCGATGTGTTCTTTTTGTGGATCAACGAGAATCAGCGCATCAGGCATACGTTCCATGTTTCGAATGCCTTCCAGGTTGCGGTGAATTTTTTTCTTTTCTCTGCTAAGAGTAGAGCCTAGTTTTTTGCTCAAACTGCTCATACTACCATCATTTTCCATGCCTTCCAGCTCTTCCAAGCGGGCTAATCTTTTTCGAATAGTAGTATAGTTGGTCAAAGAACCACCCAGCCAACGCTCTGCAACATAGTGCATTTTGCTTCGTTCGCTTTCTCTTCTAATAACAGCTTTTGCTTGTCTTTTTGTTCCAACAAATAAAACCTCGCCGCCTTCGGAAGTCAATTTTTGAATAAAATAATAGGCGCGAACTAACCCTTTTACGGTCTCCCGAAGATTGATAATATGGATAGAATTTCTTCGCCCAAAGATGTAAGGTGCCATTTTAGGATTCCATCTGCTTACACGATGTCCAAAATGCACTCCTGCTTCTAACAGGCTCTTAACTGAGATAATAGCCAATCGAAAACCTCCATTAAAAGTCCGTATTTTTCCAAGTACAAAAATATGCAAAATAAATTATTATGAACGTTTCTCATTCTTTACTCTATTTTCATGCTATGGAGCATGCATACGGACACGTTAAGTAAACAAGGAATAAGTTCATATAGGCTAACACAGCCAGATCTATCAAAACATTTTTTTTAAAATTTTGCAAGAGAAAAAAATACTTTTTCTTGACTTTATTTATGTATTTTTAAAAAATTAATAAATACTAACATAGTTTACTTTTGTATCTGCTATTGTCAAATGAAAAATAATCTAAGATTATTTTTCTTTTTCTATATTTTCTAAGAAATCTTTTATTTGTTTGTGGGAAATTTTTTCAGAACCTATTAGCTTTTTAAATATTGAATGCTTTTCTAATAAGTGCTTTCTTCTTGGCGCATTAAGAAGATTTTTCAGCCTATCAAAGTCAAACAGTAGGGCTTCTTTTTCTTTTAAATCGATATATCCATCCTGGTTTTGATCATAAGTATCAAAATAATAATCAATTTTTTTTATTATGTTTACAATTTTACCTTTAATATCCCAAATGGGTATTTCTCTATCTTCAAGATAAGGTTTTTGTTTTTTATTTTTTGGATTAAAAATTTTAGAATTTTCTTCCAAGGGTGGCCTATGTTCTTCTGGCGGTTCTTTAAAGGGCGGCCTATGTTCTTCTGGTCTTTTCTCGATAACAGGATGCTTCGGCTCTTCTGGTCTTTTCTCGATAACAGGATGCTTCGGCTCTTCTGGTCTTTTCTCGATAACAGGA
>JABWCH010000486.1 GCA_013359215.1 Candidatus Brocadiia bacterium
GGAAAATAAAAATATAAAAGTTTTTAAAGGGGGTTTGGGGGAAAATTTTTACAAAAATTTTCCCCCAAATAAAAATCTCTTTGCGTAACTCCTATTAATTATTATCGCTTATTTAGACTACCTTGCGTATTCTACGATTCTTGTTTCTCTGACCAGGGCGATTTTAATTTCGCCTGGGTATGTCATTTCTTCTTCAATTTTGTTTACAATTTGTCTGCATAGGAGAATAGCCTTATTGTCAGGTACAGTGCTTGCATTAACAATACACCTGATTTCTCTTCCAGACTGTATGGCATACGCTGTTTCTACCCCAGGGATAGCCAGAGCGATTTCTTCCATGCGTTGCAACCTTTTGATATGCCTTTCCAGAGGAATCTTGCGTGCGCCTGGTCTATCGAGAACGATGCTATGTACTGCTTGCAATAGAATGGCATAAAGAGATCGTGCAGGCACGTCTTCGTGGTGTGCTGCAATAGAATTTACAACCTCCAGAGGCTCTTTGCATCTTTTAGCAATATCTGCTCCTATTTGGGCATGGTTACCTTCATAAGATTCATCAGCCACTCTTCCAATATCATGAAGTAAAGCGCATCTTCTAGCCAGGTTTACATCCATATTCAATTCACCAGCTATAAGCTCTGTAAGGTGGCATACGTCCATGGTATGTTGCAATAAATTCTGCCCTAACAGTGTATGGTATTTCATCTTGCCAATAAGCTCTATTTCTACAGGATGAAGATTTTGGACATTGGCTTCATAGGATGCCTGCTTTCCATTTTCTCTGATAATCTCTTGCATCTCTGTTTTGGTTTGCTCCACTAGCTCTTCTATTCTGGCAGGATGGATGCGTCCATCCAGAATAAGCTTCTCCATCGCTCTTCTAGCAATTTCGCGCCTGATTGCATTGAATCCAGAGACAACCACCACACCAGGGGTATCATCTACGATCACATCAATGCCTGTTACTTTTTCAAAAGCGCGGATGTTTCTGCCTTCTCGTCCGATGATACGGCCTTTCATCTCATCGTTAGGAATATCAATCGTAGAGACAACATTGTCTGCTGTGAATTCCACAGCGCATCTTTGTACTGCCATGACAAGAATATCTCGGCCTTTGCGAGCAGCATCCAGCCTTGCTTTTGCCATACTTTTTTCAATAAGTCCGACAACGTCTTCTTCTAGCTGCTCTTCTAATTTTTTCAAAAGCATTTGGGTGGCAGACTCTTTGCTTAGAGTAGCGATTTCATATAAGGTTCTATGCTCTGTTTCTATCAGTTGTTCTAATTCCTGGTTGCGTTTTAATAGTTTTTTTTCATCTTGCTGTAGATTATCTTTTACTTGGTTTAGCTGATTTTCTTTTGTTTCTAGTTGGATGGCCTTTTCATTCAAACTTTCTTCTTTTTGAATCAATCTTTTTTCGATGCTCCTAAGCTCTTTGCGGATAGAAGCCATTTCATTTTCAAATGCTTCTTTTTGTTGAAAGGATTTTTCTTTGGCTTTAAATTCAGCCTCTTTTAATAGTCTTTCTGCGTCTTTTCTTGCTTCTTCAACAATCAGAGACGCATCATTTTTTGCTGTTCCTTCCGATATTTTATTCCACAAGAGGCGGAGTACAAATCCTAGCATCAGACCAGCCATAGCAACTGCTACATTGATCAGAAGATCCACCTCTATCGCTCCTTTCCAGGGGATATTTTTTATAAATATTTTTTCATTTACATAAAAAATTAAAAAAATTAAAAAAATGAAATTTTATAATTTTTATCCAAAAAATTCAACAATCCTTGAACTTTTTAGGATACCATAAACAAAAGCAAAAGCAATAAAATTTTATGCGAATCGTTTTCTTTCTTCTTAAAATTTGTGCTTTTGCCTATCTGCAAAATAACAGAGAGTGGAAATCTTTATTTTTCTCTTGACGGAATATCTATGGAAAGCTATTATATGAGCAAAGGGTGTGATGCCATACAGGCATTCATAGGCTGTTTGGATGGTCGGGCCGCCATCCGGTAAAGCATAAGTTTTTCTTTTGCAAAAATATGCAATTATCCGGATGGTATGCTATAATTTTAGTCTATATTTTATGGCTCTTAATAAATCTATCTTTATGAAAATCCTTCCCTAAAAACTCATTTTAAATATACTCTATCAATATTGATCTAATAGATTGATTTGTATAAAATTAGGAAATACAAATGAATACGATTTATTAGCCAGCTACTATCTTGTGATAGATTGTAAAATTGCAATATCTGTTATCTATAAAAAGGAGATACCATGACAGACCGCAATCTATCTCAAAATACAAACCAAGAAGCCGAGCTAAGTGGATGCTTTGTACACTTGTTCTGGTCTTTGGTTGGAAATTTCATCCTCATCCTTTGTCTGGTTCTTATTTTCAAAAAAGGCTTTGGTGCAATAGATATAGTCTATTGGGTTACTGTAGGATTTATGCTTATAGCGCGATATGTGGATTTCAAAAAATTTCAGGGAGTTACATTAGAGGGGAAAGAATCGACAATCCAGGATTGGAAAAAATATCGGATTCTACTTCTTGGTGTGTCCTTGTTGCTTTGGGCAGGCATACATCTTTTGCACGGATGGGTTAAGTAAATTTTATTGCACAAGAGTTTGCAAGCGCAGACATCTTATGTTTTAATCTAGCCTTAAATCAAATATAGAATCGGATTTAAAGAAATTTATCCACAGATTACGCAGATTACACAAATTTTCGAAGCCTTTATCTGCGTAATCGGTGGATTATTTTATAGACAATTTTTGTATGAAATACAACTGAGAACTGCTGTAGTGCGAAATCTTCAAATACATTGATGCATTGATACAATCCTGATCTTAACACTGTAAGATCTTTAACATAAGCCCAATCAATTCTTCAACAGCCCCAATCAATTCTCCAAGCATAGGGTTACCATAGTTGCTGGCTGCAAATACAAAAATGCTCAAAAATAAAAGCCAT
>JABWCH010000108.1 GCA_013359215.1 Candidatus Brocadiia bacterium
GCAAAAGAATACCATCGTTCTGCGCCAGGATGCACAGGCGGGGTAAAGGCAATTGGAAACTATGCGGGCGGAATGCTTCCTGCTAAAAAAGCGAAAAGCGAAGGCTACCAGGAAGTACTCTATCTGGATGCCTTAGAAAACAAGTATCTGGAAGAAGTAGGCGCGGCCAATTTCTTTTGCATTAAGGGAAACACGTTGATAACACCCTCTTTGGAAGGTTCTATTCTGCCTGGTATCACAAGAAAATCCTTAATCCACCTGGCAAAAGAACGTCTTGGCATGGCTGTAGAAGAAAGGAAAATTTCTTATGAAGAAGTGTTTAGCGCAGATGAAGCTTTTGCAACAGGGACTGCTGCTGTGATTTCTTCTATAGGTTTGATTCACTATGAAGGGAAAGATCATATATACTGCAATGGAGAAGTAGGAGCAAAGACAAAAAGGCTATACGATCTGTTGACTGGTATACAACACGGTTTGGAGCCTGACTTGTATGGATGGCTGCACAGACTGGAATAATTGGCAGCTACATAAAAAAGGCGCAAGATACTTCTTGCGCCTTTTTTATTTTACATTGGCTAACCTTAGCCTATAGAAAGGTAAAAGATGAGCCGAGTACAGAATTCTTTTAGTTGGTCAAAGGATCTGCAAAGAAATCATTTCTAGCAGCCTTGAAAGCAGCATACCCAAAATCAGACTGATCGTTTGCCTGGGTGTCTCTTCTGTTTTCTGTATGTCCATCCAGGAACAAGAAGTTTACGAACTGACCATTTTCATGGTTGTTGGAATCCTGGAAATCATCGCAAACCATGGGAGACATGGTGGTAGAATGATAGGATTTGAAAATACCAGGATATTTTTTCTGGTCTGCATTCTTTCTACCTGCATAGCTGATGTAGTTGTTGGTATCGCCGACTGCCAGGTTAGGAATATTGGTATCAGGATCTGTACCGTATTCATCAGGAGTAGAGGGGCAGATGTAAACTTTTGGCTCAACCAGCAATTTGGTTTTGTAGAGACGACCAATAAAAGCTGCGCCATCGGCATCAGGGAATCTTACATCGCGACCATAATCGCCTTTGTACATGTGCATGCTTTTTCCAATGTTATCCAGGTTGGTTTTGCATTTGGCTTGTTTGGCTTTTTCTGTTACAGAACCTAATGCAGGCAATAACATAGCGGCCAAAATACCAATAATGGCGATTACAACCAGCAATTCGATTAGTGTAAAACCTTTTTTCATGAGGTATCTCCTTTTCTCATGCCCTCTTTGCTTCTATTGTATAGATTATGATTTTATGATAACCTATTATGACGTTTTTACAATCAGAAACAAATTCGAGCAAATTAGATTAAAAAACAAAACACTTCTTTTATCTTATACTTCTCTATATTTTTTGTCAAATATTTTTTTTCTTTTTTATCAAAAAAAATTTCTATTCCTGCCTACTTTGACTCTACCTCGCATTCTAACTGGCTTTCCCCTAGACCAGCACCATTCAGAACGCTCCATACTTCTAAAAGTTTTGAAGTTTTAGAATCAGAGTCTGCCCTGAGCGTAATGCTAACAGCAGCATCAGGCGGCAATTTCTTTTTTATTTCCTGGAATACAGCAAGCAAACTTTGAGAATCTACTTTTTTGCCATCTACATAAATTTCATCTTTTTTATCCAGAGTGATGGTAAATTTATGCTGGCTTTTGGAACTGCTGGATGTTGATTGTTTCTGAACTTTCGGTGCCTTGATTTCCATTGCATCTTTTTTTATGGTAGAAACCAATATAAAAAAGATAAAAAGGGTAAAAACCAAATCTGTCATCATGGCACTTTGTAATCCCACATCCTGATTCTGTTTCTTTTTTTTCATACTTTTCTCCCTTGATGCGGACTACGACTCATTATTTCGGAATTGTCAAAAACGCTTATTGACTTAGCTCCTAATTTTAAAATCACGAATGACGCGAATAACACATATAACACGAATAGGATGATCTATTCGTGCTATTCGTCCATTCGCAAAATTCGTGATAAAATACTTTTCTGATGCATCCAGATTAGGAGCTAAATCCATTAGCATTTTGTCAAATTATTTTGTCTTTGCAGAAGTCTAGTATTTCTTTTTGTAAAATATCAAATTCTTTGTCTAAAAAAGGCAAGTATTCTTGGGCGCTTTTCAAATCGCCACTTTTTACGGATTTTTCTATTTTAGCGGCTATTTTTTGCAGATCTTTGCCTCCGATATTTCCTGCTGCACCTTTAATGGAATGGGCGTAGCGTTGTAACTCTTGCAAATTAGATGACAGCAGACAGTCTTTGATATGCTGGATTAGGCATGGCATATCTGATAAAAAGATTTTTAGAATTTTATAAAATTCTATTTCATCTTCTATGACCCTTTCCATCAATTCCTTTCTATTCCAGATAGTACTTTCCAGCCTGTCAGTTTTTGCTTTAATTCTCTCTGTTTTTACTTTTTCCAATCCTTTAGCATTTTGAAAAAGCCATTTTTCTAAAATATGGGCTAACTCTTTGACAGAAATTGGCTTAGAAATGTAATCATCCATTCCAGCGCAGATGCAGCTTTCTTTGCTGCCTTGCATCGCATGGGCTGTCATGGCAATGATAGGAATGTCATTGTTTATTAGACCAAAATGAGGGTCGCGGATATATTTGGTTGCTTCAAACCCATCCATTTTAGGCATTTGCAAATCCATAAGAACTAAGCTGTATTTCGCATTCTTTAAAGCATAGATCGCTTCCATACCATCAGAGACTACATCTGCCTTGATTCTAAATTTGTTAAGCATTCCTAAAATAACCTGCTGGTTTGTTATATTATCTTCGGCTACAAGAACGTATGCATTATAATTATGAAAACTATGCGTTAACTCACGGATGGTATGCCTTGTAATAATCTCTTTTAAAGATTGGTTTGTATAGCATTCTATGGCCTCTTTAGTGTATTCTTTAGAGGCAGAGATAAAGGTATTTTTGTTCAAGGTCAAAGACAGCAAATCTTTAAGTTCTTGATGTCTGACGGGTTTTGTCAAATAAGCAGAAAAGCCAATATCAGCAAAGTACCTGGCATCACTTTTTGTACCCAAAGACGTTAGTATGATCATTCGGATATTTCTAATAATGGGATCTGATTGAATTGTTTTACCTAGCGTTTCTCCATCCATATCAGGCATATTCATATCAATCAAAGCATGCTGAAAGGGATCGCCCTCTTCGACTGCCTGGCGCAGAAGGCGGATTGCCTTTAAACCATTGCTAACGACAACAGGGCGCATTTCCCAGGAAGTAAGCTTTACCTTAAGAATTTCGCAGTTTGTGGCATTGTCATCTACAATCAGAACTTTTACATTTTGTAGATCTTTTGATTTAAAGAGATTGTCCTTCGTTTCTACCATCTGTTTCTCACAAGCTATGGTAAACCAAAATTCTGAGCCTTGGCCTTCCTCGCTTTCTACACCAATTTTTCCGCCCATCATCTCTACCAATTGCTTGGAAATCGCAAGCCCTAATCCTGTGCCGCCATATTGTCTTGTAGTGGATGCATCCAACTGGCTGAATTTTTGGAACAGCATATCTATTTTATTTTGAGGAATCCCAATCCCAGTATCACGCACGGCAAATCGGAGCGCAATATTTTTTTCGGATTCTGCTTCCAGAAAAACACGCAACAGTACCTCCCCTTTATGGGTATATTTAATGGCATTGCCTATCAGATTTGTCAGGATCTGCCGAAGCCTGGAAGGGTCACCATATAGCATCGTAGGCGTTCCTGGAGATATGGAGCAGATCAATTCAATATTTTTTTCATGAGCGCGTATTGCCAGAGTACAGGCTAGATCATCTATCAATCCTGATAGATCAAAAGGGATTTTTTCGAGGCTTAGTTTTCCTGCTTCGATTTTGGAAAAGTCTAAAATATCGTTGAGCAAAGCAAGCAAAGATTCGCTACTGTTGCGTACAATTTCTGCATATCGTCTTTGGTCTTCTGATAGCTCCGTGTCTAACAGCAGGGCGGTCATGCCTATGATCCCATTCATAGGCGTTCGGATTTCATGGCTCATGTTGGCTAAAAAAAAGCTTTTCGCCTGGTTTGCTGACTGTGCTTCTTCTGCCATCTGCCTGCTTTTTTCTATAGCATTTTTTAGCTCTATATTGAGGCTTTCCAATGCTTTATTTTTAGCCTGGATTTCATCCTCTGATTCTTTTTGTTTTGTGATGTCTCGGTAGATTCCATAAATCCCTAGCTTATTTTTATTTAAGCGGATCGGATTGCCCAAAATGGAAACATAGATTTTTTTTCCGCTTTTGGTTTTTCGTATTGTTTCTAGTTGAACTGTTTTTTCGCTGCTAAGGTCTTCTCTGGTTTGCATCCATTCGTTTTTGAGTTCTTCAGGGACAATCAGATCAACGATTTTTTTACCAATGGCTTCCTCTGGGGTATATTCAAATAGTTTGCTAAACTCTCGGTTCATTTTTTGGATTCTATATTCCTTGTCTAAAATGACAATTCCCTCTGGTGCACCTTCGAAAAGCTCGGTTAAATAGGTAGACTGGATTTGTAGTTCTTCTTCTATCTTTTTTCTTTCTGTGATGTCTTCCAGGATTTCAATAGCACCAAAAATATTTCCATGAGAGTCTTTGATTGGAGCTGCTGTAATGAATAGCCAGCAAGCCATACTGGGTATAAACAAGTATGTTTCATAGGCATCTTCCAATAAAGAAGACTTGCTCACTTTTTCTTCGTATAGGTTTTGTACTAAAGAATACGATCCATCCACAATGATGTCGGCCAGGCAAAACCTTTCGGATTGATAAAAGGCTTGCCAATGTTTTTTTGTTCCCAGCATATTTTTGCAATCAATGCCACTGAATTCTTCTAATGCACGATTCCAATGGAGTACCTTATGGTCTTTGCCAATCACAAAGGTTGGTTTAGGGAATCCCTGAATGATGCTATATAGCCTTTTTTCGCTTTCCCGAAGAGCTTGTTCTGTCTGCCTCTGGAGCTGCTGTGATCGGAATGCAGCCAATCGTTCTTCCAGTCTATGAGCGAAAATTGTATACAGCCTGCGTGACCTTTCTTCTATGGGATTCGATTGTTCAAAATAGATGATGTCCTGGCTTTCAGAATTTTCATTGAATAAGAAAATAATTTGGTTTTGTTTATTTTGAGAAGCCTGGATTTTAGCCTGAGCTTGAGCCAAAGATCTTAGCCCTGAAGAAGCAAGAAGCCTTTGCTGCGATGACAAACCATGAACAATAGCGAAATACCTTGCCTGGAAAAGCCTTGTTACTTTTTCCATGGCTTCCCCCACAAGCCTTTCTTCTGATGGGGCAAATGCCAGAGCAGAAAGCTCATGGAGAACAGAAAGCTCTGCAACGATATATTCATTGACTTTACACTCTGGGGCAGATTGCAAAAAAATTTCTTCCCTAGGCATTTTTTTTACCTTCTAAACTGTCTCCAACAGCCACTACGGTTGTTTTATTGTGCAGCAAAGGAACATCGCTATAGCTTCCTATTTCGCCAAATGTTAATGCTCCTAATAAAGGGACATTGTCGCCTGAGAGACGCTGTATAGCAGAAATTTCTTCCTGAAATTGCTTTTCCATCAAAAGTATCCTGGAAATACAATCAAAAAGAAGCGTAAACGCTGGTTTTTTAATGCAAGAAATAGCATTATATGCTGCTATTCTGGCTGTTTCGATCAAATCATGTATTCTACAATCCATAATATTTCCTACTGCTTGCGAGGGGATTTCTGTGACAAAGGTGATGCTATCATCGCCATTAGCGGATATAGGATCACGAATAATATATTGGCCTGCTATATCAGGAAAACCTAAAGGATGTATCATGCCCTGGTATTTGAAATCTTCTTTGGAAATATTCCCTAGTCTTTGAGAATAAGCATGGAATGCTGGAATATTGTCGATTTCAAAAACAGTTTTCCCTACTACTTTATTGATGGTCAAGGGATAGCCAATAGGCTTCCATCCATGACCTATGCCCGTGCTGATCTCCAGACCATCGATTATTGCTAAAGCTAGAGCATCATTAGAAATATCTTTTTCTGTAAACTGGTATGTTTTAAAAAATTTCAAATTGTCGCCTGCTCCGCCGCCTATATATTTAAAGTCTGGACCTGCCTGACTGTAAAGCCCTCGAAGCATTTCTGACATATTGGCTTGAAATCCGTCGGGCAAAACTAAGATAGTTCCTTTTTCTAAACCTTGATCTAAAATCTCTTTGCCTGCCTGAATGCCTACTTTCCAGGGGCTTTGGCTTAACCCTTTATGAAGGCTAGTTCCTGCATAAAAATTTCCGCTTAGAGAACAGATTCCAATTCCCTGAGTATGAACACCCTGCTTTGTAATGATTCCACCACAGCAGAATCCTACTATTTTGGTCGTGCTGTGGATTGATTTGATCCCTGAAAGCACTTTTTCTGGATCATAAAAATCTGTTGTAAATACCACTAGTAAATTGGGTGTCCCTGATGTTTCTATCGCCTTTCTGGCAGCAGAAGAACCTGCAATAAACGGATCTTGATGGTCGCTAAAACCTACTCCTGCTTTCATATACACTGCCTTTCCTTAAGAATCCATAAAACTTTTTTCGATTATTCCGTCACGGGTGCAGACCTGGATTTTTTTGACAAGAAAGAATAGACCAAAGGAATAAAGATAAGTGTAATCAAAGTAGAGCTGCTAAGCCCTCCAATCACGCTTCTGGCAAGAGGTGCCTGGGCTTCACTACCTTCCCCTATCCCTAAAGCCAGGGGGATTAATCCTAAAATGGTAGTCAAAGTAGTCATGAGAATAGGACGCAATCTTCTTTTTCCTGCTTCTGCAATCGCATCGTACATGGGCATTTTTTCTTCATCCCGCAAAGCATTGATCTGATCAACAAGAAGAATAGCATTGTTGACAACAATACCGCCTAGCATAATGCAGCCAATAAAAGATTGAACATTGAATGTTGTATCTGTAAGAAAAAGAACAACCAAAACCCCTATAGCAGCAAAAGGCACGGAAAAAATCACAATAAACGGATCTCTTAGCGATTCGTATTGGCATGCCATAACCATGTAAACCAAAATCAGAGCCAAAATAAAGCCATACATAAGCTCCTGGAAAGACTTTTGCTGCTCTTTATAATCTCCGCCAAAAGAAGGCGAAAAGCCCTGGGGGAAAGCGAGCAGATTGAGTTCTTGGCGTACATCATCCAAAATCGCACCTAAGTCTCTCATCGCTGTGTTGGCAGCAATGGTCACAATCCTTTCCTGGTCTTTTCTATTGATACGCACAGGGCCTAAGCGAGATGCTGTATGTACTACATTGCGAAGGACAATAGGCTCGCCATCAGCGTTGTTTATCGTGAGGTTGAGAATATCCTGGAGCGGCTTTTTTTCAGAATTTTCTAGTTTTACCAGGATTTTGTATTCATCGCCTTGCTCTCGATAATACCCTGCGCTACTTCCTGCAAAGATCGTCTGGAACATATTCGCGATCTGAGATACCGTAAGCTTCATATTTGCGGCTTTCTGGCGGTCGATGATAATGGTTTCTTCCTTGCCTCCGCTTTCCCTGCTGAGAATTACATCGGTTATGCCTTCTATCTTTTCGATAGATTTTTTTACCTGTAAGGCAATAGCATCGGAAACTTCCAGATCATGACCACGAATCTCGATTTGCACTTTTTCCAGATCGCTGCCCATTCTTAGGAGAAAAAAGCCTTGCCCTGCCTTAGTCCTGATGGTGCAGCCTGGGATATTCGTGAGTTTTTTTCTCAAAGCAGCAGCAATGGCCTGGCTAGACCTTTCTCTCATGGACATAGGATTCAAGACGATTCTCATTTCGCCTGTATGCGTTCCTGATGGCCGCCAGGGAGTGCCGCCAATGCTAACGACTGTACTCTTGAGTTCAGGGATGTTTTCTCGGACAATTTTGTCGATAAAAGCAAATTTTTCCTGCACAAGCTCTAAGCGCGTTCCGATTTCCATTTCTACATCCACGCGAACTTCGCTCTCGTCGCTTTCTGGCATGAATTCAACACCAATCATGGGGTATAGATATAGACTGCACCATAAAAGCAAAAGAGTGGCGATGATTATCAATATTCTGTAGTGTAAACTAAAAGCTAATAAATCTTTGTAAGATTCTTCTAAAAAAGTCAAAAAATAGCCGCTTATTTCAAAAAATTTGTATCTCCAGGTTTTTTGGAAATCTTTTTTCTTGTCTTGGGAATCCAGCATTTTAGCCGCAAGCATAGGCACAAGGGTAAGTGCTACAACAAGAGAGCAAAGCAGAGAAAAGCTCACTATATACGCTAATTGCTGGAACATGATACCAGCCATACCACGTACAAAAATGAGAGGCAAAAATACAGCCAGGGTAGTCAGTGTACTCGCCATAATAGGTGCTGTAACTTGTTCAGCACCAAGAATAGCCGCTTTTTCTGGAGACAGACCTGTTTCGTGGAGGCGATAGATATTCTCCAAAACTACAATCGAGTTATCTACAAGCATTCCTACACCTAAGGCCAGACCTCCTAATGTCATGAGATTTAGCGTAAAATGGTTGAAATACATCAAGGCAAACGTAGATATAATAGAAATAGGAATAGCAATAGAAATGATTATTGTGCTTCTTATGCTTCTTAAGAAAAATAGTAAAATAAAAACAGCGAATAAACCGCCTTGCACAGCAGAATCGCCTACATTGGTGATTGACCTCTGGATATAATCTGAGGTATCAATGATAGGAACAATATGAATCTGGGGGATTTCCTCGGAAATCTTTTTGAGCTCTTCGAGAACTCCCTTTGCTGACTCTACTGTATTCGCTCCAGATTGCTTGTATATTCTCATTCGCAAGCCTGGTTTGCCATTTACGAGAACAATCTGTCGGATCTTTTGCCAGTGGTCTTTGACATCCGCTACCTCTCGTACCTGAATGGGTACTCCATCCCTGATGGCAACGATGGTGTTGCGAATTTGATCCAGATTTTTATACTCGCCCTGAGTACGGATAGTAACTTCATAGTTGCCTTTTTCAGACTGTCCTGCTGGCAACTGGCTGTTTTCTGCCCTGATTCTCTCTCTGAGCTGGTCTATGGAAAGACCTAGAGCCTTGACTTTATCTTCATAAAAATTGACATGGATTTCTCTTTCTGGGCCTCCTGTTATATCCAAAGAGGCAATTCCTGGAACTCTTTCCAGGCGATACTTCACATCGTCTTCTATGATTTTGCGCATTTCTACAGGGTTTAGGCCACTATACGCGCCTAAAATCATGATAGGAAAGGAGGCAAGATCGAATTTTCTTAAAGTAGGTCTTTCTGCATCGTCTGGCAAACGAGAAACCACTCTGTCTAAGCGGTCGCGCACATCGCTTGCCGCTGCATCCAGATTTGTACCCCATGAAAAAGAAACCCTGATCTGGCTTACCCCTTCCGTAGAAACCGATGTCATTTCTTCTACACCAGGAACAGCGACAACAGCCTCTTCAATAGGCCGCGTGATCAATTCTTCTATCTCTTCAGGGCTGACATTTTCGTAGTTGGTAGAGATCGTCAAAGTAGGATAGCTGATGTCTGGCATAAGATCAATAGGAAGTCGTAGCAAGGAAATTCCGCCCAAAAGAAGTACCATGAGCATGGACATTGTCATGAAAATAGGTCTTCGTACAGAAAACTGGGAAATTTTCATTTTTATATCTTTCCTGTAACTTTGGTCTGCATGGATTGTTCTTTTTTATGCTCGGCTTTGGGCTTGTCTTCTGGAGGTAAAACAATGCTGGCATCATCTGATAGCAGATGCTGTCCTAAGCTTACGACAAAGCCTTTAATGTCAGGGGAGATGATTTCTACATAGTTATCTTGTGAAATGCCGAGAGAAACAGGCACGAATTGTACCTTTTCTTTTTCCATATTGACTAAAAATACGCCTTCTTTGCCATTCCTTTTGACTATAGATGACAGAGGAACAGAAAGCACATTGTCTTTTTTCAAAAATTCCATTTCTGCACGAATGAACATGCCAGGCTTAAGCAAATGGTCTGCATTGATGATCTCCATCTCTACCTTTGCCTGCCTTGAAGTCTCTTTTAAAAGGGGGGCAATGCGGACTGTCTTTGCGGAAAATTTTTTGCCAGGAAATGCGTCGGTTGTTACCGTTGCTTTCTGTCCAACTTCAATGCGGCTATAGTCTTGCTCAATCACATGGACGACGGCTAAAACAGTATCCAGATCCAGTACAGACAGAATCGGTGTGTTCACGGCAAGCATAGATCCTTCATGGACAAATCTTTCTCCAACGACTCTGGTTTTGCTATCTCCTTCCCAGAAGGCATGGATTTTCGTATAGGAATGGCGTACCTGCATGGCTTGCAGGCTGACTTTTTCTTTTTCAACTTGAGTTAGTGCTACTTTGTGCTTTACTTCTGCTGCTTTATACTTCGCTTCTGCTACATCCAGGTCGGATTTAGAGACAATTTCCCTTTGCCTCAATGATCTAGCACGGGCCAGCTCGGTCTGCGCAACGCCTAAATCGCTCAGAGCTTCTTCTACATTTGCCAATGCCACGTTCATAAGACAGGTTGCCTTATCTACCTCCAGCCTGTATTCTTCATCATCTATAACGGCAATCAGATCTTTTTGTTTGATCGCGTCTCCTATGTCAAAATAGAGTTTTACTAAACGACCTGAGATCCTAGGTGCAAGAATAAAATGGGACTTAGGAAAAATGCTTCCTGTAAAACTATGAACATCAGAAATGCTTTTTCTTTCTATTTTGGCAACCTCTACAGCAACCCCTGTTTTTTGTGGTTTAGGCTTGACTTTGTTTTGTAACACTAAAATTTTTTCATGAACCCTCCAGCCCAGATAGCCCATGATAGATAACAATATAATTATAGTAAAAAATTTTTTCATATATATTTTTCTTTCTCTTTTATCTTGGATTTTTCAACTGGACAATTTATATATTACATTTTCCATAATTCTACGCTTATTTTTTTTATTCGCAACATTTTTTTTCCTATTCCTTACTCATGGCATTGACAAATTAAGGAACAAAATTTTATTGCACAAGTGACTCATCTTTTCCAGTTTTGAGCTTTTCAAAATTTTGTTGATATTTTTTTCTGCTTTGTTAAAATAAATTTAGGCACTTGAAAAAAAATGCTAGGTTTGTGTTCAAAAGTTTTTGTACCTATTGTAACATATTGATAAAAAATAATTAACCGCAGAGTCGCAAAGGTCGCAGAGGAATTATATAATTCTTTTTTTTTCTCTGCGTTCTCTGTGTCTCTGCGGTGAAATCTTATCTCTTGAGAAGTTCAAGATTAAAGATTAATACAAAGACTTTTGAGCAGTTACCTATTATGCCTCTTGATTGTTTTTTTTGTTTTTTCTTGGACGATGGTTTTTTTCAAGCACCTTAGTCTCAAGGATTTCCTGTTTTGTTTCCATCATGCCATACTACAAAATGGGAAAGATTTCTGAAATCCAATTTTCCCGCATCTTTCTTCTATTCCCAAATTCTAATAAACTGAAAGGTGCAAAATCTCTATTTTTAAGAAGGGAAGACAAGTTATGAGTAAAAAAAATCACAAAGGCAGAAACAGGGAACGGGAGCAAGGGACACAAAGTGTTCCTGGTGAAAGCCAGGCAACAGAAGCCGTTTCCCCTGCCCAGGAAAATAGCAACAATGCCATTTCTGCCCCAGAGCCTCAAGAAAACAGTAGCATTTCTTCCATCGACACACAGGAAAATGTACAAGAGCCTATAGAAAAAGTTCAGGAAAAGAAGGAAAATTTGCCTGCGATAGACTGCAATGATTGCAAAAAATTCTTGAGCGTTCATTCTGAAATGACAAAAGTCGCTTTTGAAAAAGCCTTTGCCGATTATCTTAAATACTATCTTGCTAAAGATCAGTTTAGCGCAACCGTAAGGGATCGCTATATATCTCTTGCTTTAGCAGTAAGAGACCGCATTGTCGAGAGATGGATAGAAACACAGCAAAACTATCATTTCAGCAAGGTCAAAAGAGTTTATTATCTTTCCTTTGAATATCTTATGGGAAGGTCTTTGATCAACAACATGGTCAACCTGGACATGATGTCCATAGTGCAAGATGCTATGAAGGATTTCAACATCAAGATAGAAGATATTTTAGAACAAGAAGTAGATGCTGGATTAGGAAATGGCGGTCTGGGAAGGCTTGCTGCGTGTTTTTTGGATTCTATGGCAACTCTGGGACTTCCTGCTATGGGATATGGACTTAGATACAACTATGGAATCTTCAGACAAGACATTGTTGACAATGAACAGAAAGAAGCCCCAGATGATTGGTTGATAGATGGAAACCCTTGGGAAATCGAACGCCCTGAGTATAAATTCATTGTAAAATTCGGAGGAAAGGTCAATTTCCAAAGAATCAATGGTAAAGACGTATATCTCTGGGATCCAGAATACACAGTTATCGGCGTGCCTTATGATTATCCTACTATTGGATATGGAAAAGACAATGTCAATACTCTTCGTCTCTGGTGCGCTAAAGCAAGCAAAGAATTCAATCTAAAAGATTTCCAGGATGGGGATTATATCTCAGCCGTATCGCATAAAATCCAGGCAGAAAACCTGACTAAAGTACTCTATCCTAACGACAACAACTACGATGGAAAAGCCTTGAGATTCAGGCAACAATACTTCTTTATTTCATGCTCCTTGCAAGACATCATCAGAAGATTTATGGTAGACCATTCTAATGATTGGGATAAATTCCCTGAAAAAGTAGCCATACAGCTTAACGATACCCATCCTTCCATAGCTATTGCCGAACTCATGCGCATTTTTGTAGATGAAAAAAGTCTAGGATGGGATAAGGCATGGGAGATTACCACAAAGACCTTTGCCTATACAAACCATACCTTGATGCCAGAAGCATTGGAAAAATGGCCTGTATATATGTTTGAAAGCATGCTACCAAGGCATCTCCAGATTATCTATGAAATCAACCGCGCTTTCCTGGAACAGGTTTCTATCAAATACCCAGGAGACAACGATAAGCTGAGAAGAATGAGTCTTGTAGAAGAGAGCAATCCCAAGCTTATCCGTATGGCATACCTTGCTATAGTAGGATCTCATTCTGTAAATGGTGTTGCTGAACTTCATACTCGGCTTTTAAAAGAGACACTGTTGAAAGATTTTTCTGATTTCTATCCTGAAAAATTCAATTGCAAGACCAATGGAATTACGCAAAGACGTTGGTTGCTCAAGAGCAATCCCGAACTTTCTCAATGGATCACAGAAAAAGTAGGCAAAAAATGGATTACCAACCTGTATGAACTCAAGCCACTAAAAGAATATGCAAAAGACGAAGCAGCGATCCGAGATTTTGCACGCATCAAGCAAGAAAATAAAAAAAAGCTTGCTCAAATCATAGAAAAAGAATATAAAATTGTTGTGGATACAAATGCTATTTTTGATGTGCAAATCAAAAGAATCCATGAATATAAGCGTCAGCTTCTCAATATTCTTCAGATTATTGCTATGTATTGGCGGTTGAAACAAGATCCCAACTACGATATAGTACCAAGAGTATATATCTTTGCGGGAAAATCAGCACCTGGCTATTATATGGCAAAGATGATTATTAAGTTTATCAATTGTGTAGCCCAGGTCATCAACAACGATCCAAGTATCAACAATAAGATTAAAGTAGTTTTTATGAAAAACTATAGTGTCAGCCTGGCTGAATTGATTATTCCTGCTGCGGATGTAAGCGAACAGATTTCTACAGCAGGTATGGAAGCCTCTGGTACTGGAAATATGAAGCTTGCATTGAATGGTGCTTTAACTTTAGGAACATTGGATGGCGCAAACATTGAAATCATGGAAGAAGTTGGCAAAGAAAATATCTTTATTTTCGGGCTTACTGCCGATGAAGTCAATGCTTACAAAAGAGATCAAAACTACAATCCATGGGATTTCCATAATAGCGATCCAGAATTGCAAAAAGTCATTGATCTTATTTCCACGAATTTCTTCTGTTTGCATAAACCAGGTCTTTTTGATCCTATTATCAACTATTTTTTCAAAGAAGGGGATCGTTTCTTTATCATGGCAGATTTCAGATCTTATCTGGATGCCCAGATGGAGATAGATAAGCTTTACCGCAAACCTTCCGAATGGTATAGCAAGGCTATTATCAATGTAGCCAGCATGGGCAAATTCAGCTCAGACAATGTCATTCGGCTGTATGCTGATGAAATCTGGAAACTAAACCCTCTTCCTATTGATATGGGAAACAAAAGAAGCGATACCATCTATCATGCTCGCGTTCCCGATAAAGCATAATTGATTTGGGCGTAACCGCTTTTAAAGTGATGGATTGCCAGGGGAGTTTGTCCCCTGGTTTATTTTTTTTAGGAATAGACTATTTTTGAGAAAGATGGAATTTATGATTTCCCTTGGCCCACTTCTTTTAGAAAGCCCTTTTATTTTAGCACCTATGGCAGGCATAACCGACTCCCCTTTTCGCAGGATGATGAAAAGAAGAAAAGCAGCTATGGTGGTTTCTGAGTTGATTTCTGCAACAGGAGTGCATTATACATGCAAGCATACATTAGAAATGTTCGATTTCCATACAGAAGAGCATCCTGTAGGCATACAGCTTTTTGGCGCGGATTGTGACTATCTATGCAAAGCAGCTCAACATGCCGAAGAAAAGGGCGCGGATTTTATAGATCTGAATTTGGGATGTTCTGTTCCCAAAGTTGTCAAAAAAGGAGGTGGTGCGGCTCTGGCGTGCAATATCGATAAGCTTGCCCATATACTTTCTTCCTTAGTCAAGGCAGTACACATTCCCGTAAGCATTAAAATTCGTACAGGATGGGATGAAACTCGCCGCAATGCTATAGACATTGTCAAGCTTGCAGCGGATGCAGGAATTGCTTGGGTTGCCGTGCATGGAAGAACTAGCGTTCAAGCCTATACTGGTGTGGCTGATTGGGATTTTATAAAAGAAATCAAGGATAAAAGCCCGCTTCCAATTATTGGAAATGGAGACATCACCACAGCAGAAAAAGCCATGCAAAGGCTCAAAGAATCGGGAGTAGATGCCGTGATGATAGGCCGCGCATGCGCTCATAATCCTTTTATTTTTGAACAGAGCTTTCATCTATGGCAAGGGGAAAGCTATTCGCCTTCTATGCAAGACTATCTGAAACTGCTCCAGGAACATAGAGTGTGTATAGAAGAAGAGTATACGCCAGGACGGGCTTTGGTTTTTTCTAAAAAATTTTTATGTGGCTACACAAGCGGGTTTAGTGGTTCTCGGAAATTTCGCGACGATGCTTTTCATACAGAAGACATGGATCTTCTTTGGAAGAACGCTTTTGAATTTTTTGAAAGCAGGTCATGGGAAAACCGATAGGAAAAGCTTTAAGGAGAATGTCATGGCAAGAATTTTAATTATGGGAAATGATTTTGCATCAAACCAGAATTTAAAAAGGGCAAGAATTTTAATTATGGGAAATGATTTTGCATCAAACCAGAATTTAAAAAGTATATTGGAAAAAGAAAACCACCATGTTTATATAGCAGAAAATATCAGAGAGACAGGCGATAGTATTGCTCAAAATGGACTGGACATTATCATAAGCGATATCAATATGCCCGAAGGGTTAGATTTCTTAGAGCAAGCTCATCAACAAATCCTGAGCATTCCTGTTATCATTCTTGCAGAATCTATGGATGCTAAAACAGCATCCCAGGCACTTTATGTAGGGGCAAAGGATTTTCTAAATAAGCCTGTTTCTCCTAAAAAGCTTACAACCACTATCCATTCTGCTTTAAAGCAAATAGAATTAGAAGAAGCAAACAAAAAATACTACGCAATCCTGGAAGAAAAAATAAAACAGAAAACGCAGGATTTGGAAGATAAAGAAGAAATATGCAATCTTTTGTTAGAATCTATTCGAGATGCTGTGGTCGCGATTGACGAAAATGGAATTGTCTCTTTTTTCAATAAAGCAGCAGAAAATATGTTTCAGATGAAAAAAGAAGAGATGATAGGGCATGATCTTGAACCTATACTACCCGATAAATACAAAAAGCTCCACAAAGAGTATGTGAAAAGCTATTTTGAAACTGGCTACCCTGACAATGCCATTGGAAAACCCATTCTAGTCACTGCAATAAGAAAGAACCAAGCTCCTTTCCCTGTGGAAATCATACTTTTAAAAGGTGCATGCAAAAGCCATAAATTCATCTTTGCCGTTATGAAAGAGCAAGAAGAAAAAGAAAATAGAGAAATATCGGGCCTTTACGATATGAGAAAGCTAGAAATAGCAAGCTCTTTGCTGGCTCATGTATCCCATGATTTAAACTACAAACTAGCACCTATCATTTCATATACAGAGCTTCTTTTGATGGATTTTAGTGCCTACCAGAGAAATCATTATGAATACCTTTGCAAAACTATGAAATCAGCAAAGGAAGCTAAGGATCTTATCAAAAAATACATTACTTTTAGCGGAACACAGTCTTTACAATTCCAGGCAGTCAATCTGAACCATATCATCCAGGGGATTATCCAGATACTTCGCCGCTCTATTCACCAGAATATTGAAATACAATATGATCTTTCTCCCAACCTGGACAAAATTCGCGCAGACGTTGCTCAAATAGAAGATATGATTAGCATTCTTGCAACCAACGCAAAAGATGCCATGCCTTGCGGCGGAACAATCAAAATCAGCACGAAAAAATTTTCTTCTACACAAGAATCGGAGGCTTTTATACGTATGACCGTAGAAGACAATGGGCAGGGGATGACAGACTATATATTAAAGCATGTTTTTGAACCTTATTTTACAACAAGACAAGATGCTGTGGGCTGGGGACTTCCCTGCGTTTACGGGATTGCCAAACAGCATAGAGCGGAAATTTCTGTTTCAAGCAAACCAGGCCACGGCAGTATCTTTCACATTGATTTTCCTGTTTTCAAAGAAGATATAATTCAAGAGGAGACCAAGGAAAATACTATTATTTTAACACAAACACCTAAAACCATTTTAGTCGTAGAAGACGATAGCACTGTGCGTATTCTAATTTGTGAAATTTTACAAAATGCAAAATATAAAGTTTTAAGCTCAAAAAATCCCGAAGAATGCATAGAAATGTTTAAAAATGCGAAAGAGACTATTGATTTGCTGGTAGCAGATGTCATAATGGCCCCTATGACTGGAATCGTCCTCTATGAAAATCTCAAGCTTTTTTATCCTGATCTCAAAGTACTATGTATATCAGGTTTTTCAGAGGAAAGCCTGCGCTATGACAGGATACTCAAAGACAATATTCCCTTTCTCCCCAAGCCCTTTACATCCAAAGTCCTTTTAGAAAAAATAGCAAGCATTTTTACAGGAAAGAATCTATGATCCCAAGTTTATTTTTGCCCATGTCGAAAGAAGAAGCAAGTGCAAAAGGGTATCAAAAATTTGATATTATCTTAGTGACAGGGGATGCCTATATTGACCATCCTTCCTTTGGCGTTGCCGTTATTGGCAGATCGTTAGAGCATGCTGGGTTTCATGTTGGAATAATAGCGCAACCCGAGTGGAAAAATGCCGAAGCTTTCCGCAAATTAGGCAAGCCAAGGCTTTTCTTTGGAGTAACAGCAGGCAATATGGATTCTATGGTATCCCACTATACTCCATCCCAAAAAAAGAGGCATAATGATTCCTATACTCCTGGCGGCGCGTCTGGATTAAGACCTGATATGGCGACGATTGTCTATGCCAATCGCTGCAAAGAAGCATTTCCCGATGTTCCCATAGTGCTAGGAGGAATTGAAGCCAGCCTTAGAAGGTTTAGCCATTACGACTATTGGAAAGACAAAGTCAAGCCTAGCATTCTTTTGGACAGCAAAGCAGATATTCTTGTATACGGAAATGGGGAAAAGCAGGCCATAGAAATTGCAAGAAGACTATCCCTTGGAGAAAATATAAAAAACATCCAGGATATTCCAGGAACGGTTGTTAAAGTGAAAAATGTACCTGCCCAGGCCATTATGCTTCCTTCTCATCTCCATGTGAGCGAAGACAAAGCAAAATATTCAGAGATGTTTCGCATTCTAACCTTTTCCAATGACAATATGGTTGCTCAACCTGTGGAACACTGGTATATTTTACAAAACCAAAGATGTGTATATACACAGCAAGATTTGGATCTTGTTTACAGCCTTCCCTATCAAAGGATACCACACTTTAGCTATATCCAGCCTATTCCCGCTTTAGCAACCGTAAGGCATTCAGTCCAAACGCATAGAGGTTGCTTTGGCGGCTGCTCTTTTTGCGCTATCTATTTTCATGAAGGCAAAAGAGTGATTTCCCGAAGCGAAGAAACCATACTCCAGGAGATCCAGTCTATTACCCAATGTAAAGGATTTGGAGGGACAATCGATAATGTAGGCGGCCCTACAGCCAATATGTATGGTATGGACTGTAAAATAGGGTGGTGTTCTTCCAGGCCATCTTGCCTTTTCCCTCAAATATGCAAAAACCTCATCATCACTCATAAGGCATGGCTGGAATTGCTCCAGAAAATTCGTTCTATGGGCAGTGTGAAGAATGTCTTTGTTGAATCGGGAATACGCCATGACCTTTTTCTTGCAGACAAACCGCAATATCTGGAAGAGTTTTGCAAACATTATATTAGCGGCCAATTGAAAACAGCACCAGAGCATTGCTCCAATAGAGTTTTGCACTATATGCGTAAGCCGCCCTATTCTCTACATAAAGAATTTCAAAAACGCTATGCTGAAATTGCGAAGAAAATAGGGAAAAAACAGTATCTTGTCCCTTATTTTATGTCTTCTCATCCAGGATGCGATACACAGGATATGATTTCTTTGGCTCAGGAAATAAAGTCTTTAGGCCATTTTGTAGAGCAAGTGCAAGACTTTACCCCTACTCCTATGACATTGGCTTCTTGTATGTACTATACAGGGCATGATCCTTTGACTAAGGAAGAAGTCCCTGTTGCCAGAACGCTCCAACAAAAAAAATGCCAAAGAGCCTTTCTTCAATCCCAAGATCCTAAAAATTACGATATTCTTTGCAAAGCATTGAACGATGCTTCACGCCAAGATCTTATAGGAAAAGGCCCTAAATGCCTTATTCCTGAAAAAAAACCAGGGACAGGAAGCCCTCATGCTTTTTCTAAAAAAAGAAAAAGATAAAAATGGCGTTTACTTCAAAACTATGTCACAAGCGCACAATGTAGCAGATGCTATTTTATAGCATTGCTCATTTTGCATAGGATCATTTGGCTATTACAAAAAAAATGCTTCTTGACTTAGTTCCTAATTTTAAAATCGCGAATAATTTTAAAATCACGAATGAGACGAATAACACATATAACACGAATAAGATGATCTATTCGTGCTATTCGTCCATTCGCAAAATTCGTGATAAAATATTTTTCTGATGTATCCAGATTAGTAGCTAAAGCCATAAGCATTACAAAAAATATGAAAATACTTTGCAAAAATCAGGAAGCTCATTTAACCTATTCTATGAATGTGCATCCAGGAGAAACCTGGGAAGACGTGATTCAAAATATTTACAATTATGCCATACCCATAAAGAAAGAAATAGCCCAGGATAGAGAGTTTGGCATAGGCTTAAGACTTTCTGCCTTGTCTGCACATCAACTGCGATCTCAGGAAAACCTCCGATGCCTTCAAAGACTCTGCAAAGAAAATGACCTATATGTTTTCACAATCAATGGTTTCATACACGGGGATTTTCATAAAGCGAGAGTGAAGGAAACAGTCTATTTGCCTGACTGGAGACAAGAAGAAAGGCTGGAATATAGCAATTGTCTTGCTTCTATTCTTTGCGATCTTTTGCCTGAAGGCATGTATGGAAGCATCAGCACTGTACCTGTTGGCTGGAAGTCAAGCTTTCATGGTGTGAATGACATACAAAAGGCAGCGAATCTTCTTTTAAGGCATGTAGAATACCTCTACAGGCTAAACAAGGAAACAGGAAAAACCATTGCTCTTGCTCTTGAGCCAGAGCCTGGCTGTGTTCTGGAAACAATACAAGAAACCGCGAATTTTTTTCAGGACTATCTTTTTTCAGACAAAGCTTTGTCTTATCTTCATAATCTAGGGCTTTCTTCTGCCTGTCGTGAAATCATAGCAAGACATTTAGGGGTTTGCTATGATGCCTGCCATATTGCTATTTTCCATGAAAACCCATTGAAATCGCTTTCTTTGCTTAAAAAATCAGGAATCCAAGTATTAAAAGTCCAGATCAGCTCTGCTCTCAAGATTCGCTTTTTGGCGCAGGATGCCAAAATTGGTAGTCTATTGCATGCTTTTATGGAAAGCCGCTACCTGCATCAGGTGGTTGAAAAACAAGGCGATTGCCTTTGCTTTTTCCCTGATTTGCCTGCTGCATTACAAACTCTAAGCTCTAGGCCAGAAGGTTCTCTCCTGGAATGGCGCATTCATTTCCATGTCCCCATTTTTCTGGAAAGCCTGTCTTGCCTTTTAACAACTCAAGATCATATTCTGGAGATGTTCTCTCATCACGATTTTCTTTGCCAGCATCTGGAAATTGAAACCTATACATGGGAAGTTCTGCCTCAGGAGTTTCGAGAAGAGAGCATGGTCAAGGCGATTGCAAAAGAGTTTGCATGGACACAGGATCTTATGCGCAAATTATACAGGGAAAGGGGGAAAAATTGAAATTTGTTTTAGGAAAACGCTTTGCTGCCTATCTTACCATGTCCCGCCTTTCCAACATTCCTACGGTTTGCAGCAATTGCCTTGTGGGGATTAGCCTTGCTGGCGGGTGTGGAATAGATATGATTTTTTTTGTGCTATCTGCCCTGTTTTGCTATTATATAGCAGGAATGTTCCTCAACGATGCTTATGATGCTAGATGGGATGCCCAAAATCGCCCTGAGCGTCCTATTCCCCAAGGTATGGTTTCTACTAAAAAGGCATTCCAGATTGCGTGGAGTCTTCTTCTCTTATCCAATATTTTTGCGCTTTGTGGCAGTATATTGAATGATTCTTTATCGTATAAAATTGCTATTTGGTGCTTTATTCTAACATCCAGTATTTTTTTATATAATAAATTCCATAAAAAATACATCTACAGCCCTCTTCTCATGGCTTTGTGTCGGGTTTGTGTATATTGCATTGCCGCTTTTATGATACAAGCCACAACACCTGGCGGCCTTTATGCTTACTCTGCTGTACTAGGAAGCTACATTTTAGGCATCAGCTATATTGCCCGTCAGGAAACCGCAGTAAAGTTAGTATATCGATGGCCTTTGCTTTTTCTATTTTTTCCTGTTGTATATACCTTGCCAATAGATCCTTTCTCTTTTTTCCTCTGGCTTTCTTTTTTAGGATATGTATTGTATTGCAGTTATGGAATTATGAAAAAAAACGGCCAGATTGCCCTTTACGTGGGGCTGCTGATTGCAGGGATAAGCCTGTTGGATTCCCTCATCCTTTTAAGCCTTGGTGCAATTTTTTTTGCACTTATCTCTATTATATGCTTTTTCTTAACTATTATATTTCACAGGATTATTCCTGGGACATAGAGTATTTTCTACGGAATCAGCGCCATCTCTGGCTAAAACCCGCTTGCCGCTAGTGTGAACTATGGAGATTGTGGCTGTAGGCGGCTGGAAATTTTTTGAATCCAGTCGGGATACGGTTTTCTTTCCAGAGCATCCAGCCATAGTTTTTTTGCCTCTTCTGCTTTGCCCTGGCGGAAGAGCAAATCGCCTTGAGCTACTAGCGTAAGAAAATGGCGTGGATTGTATTTTTTTAGAATGCCAGCACACTCTTCCAACCCTTCCATGCTTATCTTTTTTTCTTGCTTTTGCCATTTTTGGACAGCAGAATGCCATAGTTGAAGTTCTTCTATTTTCTTAGGGCTAATGTGAGGGTCAGGCGGTATAATCTTGTCTGCGAGGATACAGGAATCATCAGGTGATTGATTCAGAATCTTTTGTATATCTATGGCTAAATAAGAATTAGACTGGTGCGGGCCTAAAGAAACCCATAGAATCCCATCGGTTAAATCAAATATAACCGAGTGAGAGCATAGAGAAGGGTTGATCGTATGGAGGTGGCCCATTCCAAAATCAAGATCCTTGGCAAACTGGTAATCCCTCAAGATTTCTGCTGCTATCTTAGGAGAAATTTTGCCTTTATGCCTGCCAATCAGTTCTTCCAGCCTCTCTAACCTTTGAATGGAACTTCCTTCCTGAAGAAAAGCCCTATGTCTTTTATGGCTTTGGAAAGTAGGAGAGAAAAAATGGTTTGTGCATAAAATAGTATGGGCTGAAGGCTCTGGCTTACGCAACAAAGTAAGCTTAGGCGTTTTTTCTACCACGACAACCTCGCCTGTTTTTCCATCAGCAATAAGAAACGATTCTGAAATATAAGAGCTAAAAGATTGTAGAATAGATATAGCCTGGGGAATCGTGGCAGCAGACTGGAGAACTAGCCTGCTCATCACTACAACAGGCATTCCTTTCCAGGCAGAATGATCTGATTTCGCTGCATTCAAGGTGATAGAAATCAATTCCCTGTTTACTCCAGAAACCACACCCGCCATTCCAGGCCAGCTTACTGATATAAAAGGAATTCCCTCTTTTTGAGGATGGACAATCTGGACTAGTTTAAATCGGTCGAACAGCCCGTCTATTTCAAAATCAAAATTCCTGCCGACAATCAGATGCCCATTTTCTGTGGCAGATCCCCAGGCAGCAAAGGAAGTGCAGCCTGGCTCTGACAAAATTTTTTCCAGGATCTGGTGGGCTAAATCATGGGCTGTCTGATAATGGAGTGCTCGAAAATAGGGCGAGCCTAACTCTGGATGAAGGTTCTCGATTGCAGAAGAAAAGCCATAGATTTCTTTTTGCATAAAAACAGGAAAAGAATCTGGCAGATCAGAATTCAAGACATACCCTGTTTTGCACAAAAACCAGAGAACTGCCTTGCTGTTGATAGCATCATAAGCCCTTTTGAGCAAAGCCTCTTCCATCTGGGATGATCTATGACCCATCAGCTTTCCAGCCGCCCAACCCTGAACAAAGGGATCGCCTGTTAAAAATAAAAAATTTAATCCTTTCTCCTCTTTTGCCCAGCAATTCTCCAAAGATTTATAGCTGGCATGGCTTTCTACTGTAAGCTTTTTTTTGCTTTCTATATCCTCTACAGCAGGAGGTGAAAATTCAAAAATTTCTTCAATGAAAAGGATAAAAAAGAAAAGCAATGCAAAAACAAGGCATAATCCATATAGGATGATTTTTTTAGTTCGTTTTTGGAATATCAAGATCATTTCTCGCTTAGAGTTGTAATGGAAACGAAGAAGTTAGATGTTTGCCGAAAAG
>JABWCH010000109.1 GCA_013359215.1 Candidatus Brocadiia bacterium
TTCGAAATCTTTTTCTTCTTTAAAAAAGTATTCTCGATTATTGCATCTAACGGTAATGTGATATAAAGCTCCAACAAAGGCAATTCTTGGGGGATGCATAATTTTTTCCTTATCATTTATTTTATATCGTCTTCATTTTATATCTCTATTATAATTGCCTCTTGGACAAGACTTGAATTGTTCGGAAAAATTTTTTAGTTCGGAAAAATTTTTTAGTTCGGAAAAATTTTTTAGTTCGGAAAAATTTTTTAGTATCCAAAATGATATATGGAAAAAATATTGACCAAGAAATTGTTATCTCTAAACAATCTATTTTTTTGTTTTAGAAATAGTAATTTCTTTTTTATCAGTATGTTATAAAAGTATCTGGCCTTATTCTATCTGGCCTTATTCTACTGATTCTAATTTATTCTAATTTATTTTTTCTGGCCTTATTCTATCTTTCTTCTTATTCTATCTTCTTATGATTTTGATATTGGCGAAGCAACGACATCACTTTAGCAGAAAGTAAATAACAAAAATAACGCATTAATGTTATTTCTGTTATTTTTTGTTTGACTTTAAATAAAACTCTGTAATAATAGCAAAAATAACGCATTAATGTTATTTCTGTTATTTTGGAGTAACGAAATGAACCCTTATATTACTGGCTTTCCCACAGTCCCTGACGTGTTTGCAGGGAGAACAAAGGAAATAAAAAAATTTGAAAACGCTCTCCAACAAACATCTTCTTCACAACCGCCAAGTCCTCAAAATATTGCTGTTATAGGAAATTGGGGAATAGGAAAGACTTCTTTTTTAAATAAATGTTTGGCTATAGCAAAAGAAAAAAAATCTTTGATTATTAAAGTCACTTTAAGTCCTGAAAAATGCAAAACTATGGAAGATTTTGTTGTTAATACATTGGAAGCATTCTATCAAGCAATATGGGATTATGAAGGTCTTTCTACAAAAATTAAAAGCCAGTTTTCAGGTTGGAAAATTGAAGGATTCCAACTTCTAGGAGTAGAGATTAAAAAAGTAGATAAAAAAATACCTACAGCATCCACTATTTTAACAGAAAAGATAAAAGAATTATGGAAGATTGTTCAAAATAATATTCCTTCACTTGTAATAGCCTATGATGACTTACAATATCTATCAAGATGCTATGCCAATGGTCTCTATGACTTGAGAGCTGTCTTTCAAGACACAAGAGAATCTCAAGTTCGATCTATGCTTATAGTAACAGGAGACGATTCGTTATTTTCTCATATAAGGGGATTAAGTGAACCTTTACTTCGTTTTTTTGAACAAATTCACTTATCCTCTTTTTCTCCAGAAGAAACAAAAGAAGCACTTTACTTGCCCTTACAAGTGAACAAAATAGAGCTTACATATGAAAAAAAACTTATAGATATAATTTTTGAAAAAACTCAAGGCCATCCTTATTTTTTGAATTTTTTTGCTCATGATTTTTTTGAGTATAAATCAAAAGGAAAGGTTACTCTAAAATTATTTAAAAAAATATACCCAGAAATCTTAGAACATATAGCTGCAGCTAGATTTATTAGTGATATTGCTATTACTAGCGAACTTGAAAGGGAACTCTTATCTTATTTCTGTAAGAATGAGATATTAGAAGTTAAGCAAATTAAGGGAATAACAAATCCTCCCATGCTTCTTAAAAGATTAGAAGAAAAGGGAATTCTTGCTAAAGTAAAAAGAGGACAGTATAAACTTTATCATTCTCTTTTTAGAGAATATTTGGTTTTATTGGAAAACCAAGAATAGCATATTATTTTGAGTTTTCCTAGCTATAAAAAAAATACTAACTTAATAAAAAAGAACAACTTAAGAAAGTGTCTGACCATTTTTTACATCGTATCCTACATTAAACACCTTATAAAAAATTATTAAATTTTTTAAGGCAATAGGTTACAGCTGTGTCTGACCATTTTTTTACCTTTTTTTTTTTTTTACCTTTTTTTTTAATTAAAAATAGCTCATCAAAAGCACCTGAGTATTTTCTACTCTACCATAATATACATTAAACACCTTATAAAAAATTATTAAATTTTTTAAGGCAATAGGTTACAGCTGTGTCTGACCATTTTTTTTTTTTTCTAATTCTTTAAGAACTTTAGGAATTTATTTATGCGATGTTCCTACTTGAAATTTGAATTCAGCTCTTTGCGACCAACAAAAGATGATTTGACATTCAAAACAATTATGCTTAAATAGAGTTACAGTTAGTTATGTAGGTAAAATTTCAAATAGTATGTTAGCATTCAGAAAAAATTGAACTAGCAATTAAGGTTCTTAGGAATGTGGAATTTTGTATCGTTTCTAATTATTTTGATCGCAGTTGGAAGCAACTGGTATTTAAGTATCAAGGTACTTGTGATAGCTCTCTGTGTCACTTTGGCTTGGTATACAAGCAAGCCAAGTCTACTGGCTAAAAGAAACCTTACTAATAAATTGTGGATAACTTCGATTGGTTGGACAGTGTTTATCGTACTCTTTTGGATATCACTAGTATTCGCCAGAATTACAGATGCATATTTTCACTTGACTGGTACATCCATGGAACCAATCCTTAAAGAGAGAGATTTCATTGTACCTGGCAATTCTGTTGACTTTCAAAGGGGAGACATAGTTATTTGGAAACAATATAACGAAAGAGAGTTAAATGGATATCGTGTAGGGAGAGGATATCGTGTAGGAAGAATCATTGGTTTAGAGACTGAGTCAATACAAATTATAGGAAACATAGTCAAAATTAATGAAAAAGTAATAGTAGAACCCTATGCCACTACAACGCGGCCTCTTGATCGCAAAATATCGATCAATGTTCCAATTGGACACATTTTTATACTCCCAGACCAACGATTTGGAGGAGTTGGATCTCATCTGATTGGAACCATCCCTAAATCTGATCTTATAGGTATTGTACAGGATATCCATAGGAAATGGCAACTAAACTTTATTGGTTGGCTTAAGTATTTCGCAGGTCTTTTCATTATTGGTACAGCCTTTGTGCCAAAGTTCTACTCTCGTGAGATTTCGATTAGTAAGTTGTCTACGGTAATTTTTACATATCACATATTAGCTTTTTATCTTTTTCTATTTTTCTTTTTCTTGGATTTATTTCTAAATTTTCCTAAAATGATTTGGGCATTCCCTTTAGCTATATTCTATTCTGTCAAAACACTATTCGAATATCTTTTGGTTTCAGGGCCTATTGCCACATTTCTATCAACCTTGTCTGGTCTGTTTGCAGGTATTTGGGAAATAAGAGCGTTTGTCCATTTTTATAAAAAAAGTAACTCCCCGCCAGAGGCATTGGCATGAATTAATGACCTACAAGGTGCGATTTTTTGATACTCGATCATTCAATAGTTTTTTATTTGTAACATATTATTGTATAAACACTTGCGTTATACTGACAATTCATAAAACTTCCCAAATGAGGTTTTCGGCAAATATTCATAATCGGCGTTATTGTGAATATTTCTTTGCGACGTTAAAAAATTTTCCAAAGTCCAATAAAACGTTCCTTTTCATGTCTTTCGTTTTTTTCGTTGACCTTGCTTTACATTCTTCTCAGGAGGCAAAGCCATAAATGATTTATTTCAACCATTATCTGCTATTTTCAATACCTTTAGCTCTTAGTCTGTATTTTTTTGGCTATAAGCTTGCCAAAAGAATAACAAGCCAAAAGCATAAGAAAATAGCTTTTGTTGTTATGCTTATTTGCGTTTTTCCTGGTTTAATCATACCCATAATAAGCATTACTATTATATTGAAGCTACAAATATCAGCAGATCTTACTTTGCTTCTTAGCCTTGAGGGAGTAGAGTTGCTACCATGCTTTCTTGCTTTTCCCGTTGCCTATTTGGTTACTCTAAAGCCTATGGCAGAAAAAATTCGATGGAACATATTTTCTAAATATATTATTTTTATATGTTTTATGAATATTATATCTTGCTATCTGGATAATTTTCTTTTCCCTGTTGAAGGAAGAGCGAAAATCAAGGATTTGTGGCATAACAATGTTTGCTTGCAATCTACAGAGTACACATGCTCTCCTGCCTCTCTAGCCAATATTCTGAACTACTATGGAATAAAAGAAACAGAAAAAACATTAGCAAAAGGATGCTATACTAGCTGCCGCGGCACGTATACTCATTATTTAATCCGCTGTGCAAGAAAATATGGAATGGAATGCAAAGTTTATGCAACTATAAAACCTGAAGAAATTCCCATTCCCTCTATTATTACAGTAAAATATCTTGACAGTGTGTTACATTCTGTTGCTGCTCTTGCAAAAGAGAATGATAGACTCTTAATCGCAGATCCCATGAGTGGCAAAACCTTTTACACATACCAGGAATTGCAAAAAAGGCATTTTACAGGCCATGTTATCCATGTTTTAAAAAAATAATACTCAATTAAAGATTAATACAAAGATTTTTGAGCAGTTATACTGCGGACGGTCATAAACCATAACTTTGTTCAACACCTTCAGTGTTGGATTTTGGGGGATTGCTAACCGTAGGTACGACCTGCGGCTATTCACGTTGATCCCCTTTCGGTGAAAAAATTTAGTCCATTTTGTGCCCGTTCACAGAATATTTGCCAAGTTTTAATTTGTGCCCGTTCGCAGAATACCTATTCAACATTCCAGATTTCAGCACCTTTTGTTGCCTGGGAAATATAAAGAGTGGGATTGAGGGTGGTTCTGGCTTTATATTGTTCGGAAACAAAGGTACTGAAGTCTTGTGCCATTTCTTGTCTGACAAGAGCGACAGCGCAGCCACCAAAGCCTGCTCCTGTCATTCTAGCACCAAAACAGGCAGGGTGATTTCTTGCGCACTCCACCATCGCGTTTAAAGCATCGTTAGAAACTTCAAAATCGTTTTTCAAACTTTCGTGGCTTTCGTTCATATATTTCCCCAGGCTTATCGTATCTTGTTTTTCCATAGCAAGTTGGGCTTGAAGAGTACGGAAGTTTTCAGACACTACATGCCTGGAACGGCGTTGTAGTATATCGGATAAAACCGTGGACTTCTTTGGGAAATCCTCCCAGGATATATCTCTCAGTTGTTGAATCCCTAAAAGACGGGATGCTGTTTCGCACTGTTCCCTGCGTAAATTATAGGCGGATTCTACAAGCCCTCGGCGTGTGGCTGTATCCATAATGATAATGGACGTACCTTTAGGCGTTGGGCATAGCTTTGTTTCTAAGCTGCGGCAGTCTATGAGAAGAGCATGGTCTTTTTCTCCACAAGCAGAGATCATCTGATCCATGATTCCACAACTTACATGTACCCATAAATTTTCTGCTTTTTGGCAAATATACGCCATTTGGGATGGATTCCAGGGAATATTCCCAATGGTGGCAAAGGCGCGGGCTGTGGCGAGTTCTAAAGCAGCGGAAGAGGACAAACCAGCTCCTATGGGTACATCGCTGCAAACCGCTCCTTCCCATCCTGACAGATTATATCCTTCTTTTTGCAAAGCCCATGCTGTGCCTTGAATATAGTCGATCCATTCGGATTTTTTTTTCTCTTCTTGATTTTGTTTTTCCAGAATATCTAAGGAAAAAGATCTGTTTTCCTTGTATTCCATGGAATATACAAAAACTTGTTTATCCTTACGAGAGCGCAGGGCTATCCATACAGCTCTGTCTATTGCCATAGGCAAAACGAATCCACCATTATAGTCTGTATGCTCCCCAATTAGATTCACTCTCCCAGGGGCGCGGACGATCCATTCTTCCTTGCCGCCAAATATCTCGGAAAATTTTTTTTGTAATAGATTCATGCTGAACATTTCTTAGCCTTTCCTAACTTTAGGCATAAACCGAAAATACAGGAACAAACTTGCGCAAAGGCAAAACAAGCATACGCTGACAAATTGTCCTGCTGTCAAAGAAGTGCCGAGAAAAGGCGGGGTATCCCCTCTAAGCATTTCTACAGAAAATCGGCCTATGCTATAGAACATGCAGAAAAACAGGGTAGTTTCGCCTTCATAGCGTCGTCTTGGGTAAAACCAGCATAAAAGGAAAAAAAGCAAAATTCCTTTAAAGGATGAAACGATTTGGGTTGCGTATACAGGTCGGAAAATGCTATGGTATATATCAGGGGGTAAGTATTTAGGAAAATTTTGCAAAATGCGTCTTTTCCCATGAGGGAGTTCAGACCAGAAATGGATTTCTTTTGGTGCATGCTTTTTCCATAAAGAATCTATGTCCAGGGTCGCTATGTGGACACGCTCAGAAACAATCGAATCCGATGGGAAATGGACGGCGAGAGGCGATTCTTCATGGCATACTTTGCCATAGCAGCATCCATTGAGGAAGCACCCTATTCTGGCAAAAGAAAGGGCAATGGCAACCGAAAAGGTTAGAATATCAAAGAGAGGTAAAAGGGGAATTTTTTTTTTCTGACAATATAAGGCAAGAACAGCAACAGCCAAAATAAAACCTCCAAAGAAAACCAATCCCCCCTTCCATAAGGCAAAAACATCCCAGGAATATTGAGAACGCAAATAATAGCAGTGCATTCCACGCAAGCCAGAAACAAAGCAAAAAACAAACCAGAGCGAAAAGAGGGCTTTATTCCCTTGATTAAAGGATAAAATAGCTATTTTGGCATTTTGTATAGCAAAAAAAGCGAGGAGAGCAAGGAATAGAATTTCCAGAGGAAATATCCATGTTGCTTTGTTATGATGGATGGCCGACAGGAGTATGAATGTTTGTATTCCAATAGCAAAAATTGCTTTGGTATTTTTATAGCAGGCTAGAAAAAAAAGGATTCCCAGTATTCCTCCGCTGGCTGAAATTCCTTCAAAAATATTGAATATTGTAAAATCGAAATAGTGATTGTATTGTACCAGAAAAAATATTCTTGCCCCCAAAATACCGCTTAAGAGGCAAATGATTGCAAAATCAAATACAAGAGATGGATCAAAACCTTTTTGCTTTAAACGGTAGTATGCAATAGTCATAGCAGCAATAAAACCAATGCAAATCATAAATCCGTAAGCATAGACAGGGTAAGTTCCAACATGAAAAAGGATAGGTTTCATAAAAAATTCCTGGGGATTGAATTTGGTGAATGGATGGACAGCTTATAGTGCTGTCAAGTTAAGCAGGGTTTTCCATTTAAGTCATGAGAACCATGAGCATGAGCGTACGTCTACGTACGTTCATGCTCGTGTATACTAGCTGTAGACGTGAGTGTGAACGATGTCAAATTAATATAGCTATTTGTCTACTGCCACGCTCACTCACTCGCGCACGTAGACTACTCTTGCTTAACTTGACAGCGTTATGGATATTGTACCTAATCTGGCTCGATCAGAAATCGGTCGTTCCCTTCGCCAGGGTCATCTTCTCCTTCCAGAGGTGAAATTTCTATCCCCTGGTCTATGGCATCGACCTCTTCGGCTGTTTTAAACTCGTTGTCTTTGGATGCTGTCATAGGAAGAGGTGTCTGGTTGAGAGCTGCCTCTGCTGCTTTTTCTTCCTGGAGAGCTTTCAACTGCTCTTCTTCAAACTTTTTAGCTGCTTCTCCCAAAAATTTTGTTAGAGTAACCTGGTTTCCTTTTCGATTGTATTCGACTTTATGAACGCATTTTAGCATCAACATAATGCCTAAGCCACCATAGCCACCTGCTTTGTAGCGAGCCCTTGCTTCTTCTACCGCAGTTCCCTCTTTTTTTCTCCGCAATTCTGCTCTGTAATCAAACCCTTCACCCTGGTCTGTAACACGCATGATGAGTTTGTCGGGTTTATGGATATAGCGGAATTCAATAGGCAATTCTTTTTTGTACTTGTGTCCATGTCTTTGGGCATTTCCCACCGCTTCATTTAAAGCCGCATCGAGGTTAATTTTTTCCATATCATTCAGCGGCAAAAGCTCAAATTTTTGGCGGCACAGTTCATAAATCTGGTTGATGCTTTCATCATCCGAAGGAAAACGGAAGAAAATATCCTGGCTAGATATAATCTCTTGCATATCGAAATTGCTTATGCTGTTTTCCATCAAATCAATTTCTTTTGGAGGCTTATCCCATATTTCCGTGGAAAAATAGATCTTGGTTTTTCCGATTTTGATAACGTCTTTATCTTGGAGAGCTCGTAAAAATATTCTATTCTCATTGACAAGAATGCCGTTTGCCGAGTTAAGATCTTCGATAATGACATCAGGCCCTTCAAAATATACTCTTCCATGGTGTCTCGATACAACACCATCCAGAAGTATGATGTCATTTTCCTTTCCGCGGCCTATGGTAATTGTGCCGGATAATTCTACAACCTCTGTAAGATTTCTTGTAATTTCAATCTTTAAACTTGGCATTATGGTCTCTGTTAATCAAACTTTGATTGCTAATGGATAAAATAGACATATCTAAGGAATTTTTTAGACGATATTCCTTAAATAGCCAATAGTTTACGCCACAAAAACACCTGATTTCCTAATTGGTTTAAAATTAGGAAACTACCAACATTAAAATAAAAAAAATTCTCTGAGTCAAGGGAAAAATTAAATTTTCCATGCCCAGGACAATGCATTAGGAAATAAATCATTCCAAAGAGTCCAGAATTTCATCTACTTCCCTTGTTTTTTGGGGATCGTTGTATAGGAAGACAGCCCACTCTTGAGCCGATAGAGAAATTCCTGAACTTTTAGCCAGTTTATAAAGAACCATATCATGGGCTTTACGCAGTTCTTTATAGTCCTGATATTTTTCAGCAAGAGACAACATTGCCTTAGAATCTTCTGATTGTTTTGCAATATCGAAGCATCTCCCTGCCTGTAGTATGTTGACAACTCCGTTGATTTTGGTTTTGCTTATTGACTTTTGGGCAATATCCAGACTAAGCTTATCTATAAGTTCCGAAAGAAATTCCGATCTTATGATTTTCTTTTTTTCTCTTAAAACCTCATAAATACTATAAAGTACTTTTTGCTGCATTTCAAAACCAACAAAATGCATCTTTTGCTTGTGTATTTTGCTTAAAAGCGTTTTCTCTTTATCCTGGATTTCTGAAACTTCTTCATCTATTTTTTCTTCCTGGATTTTCTGTTTTATTTCTTTTGCTTTGTCAACATCAGGTAAAAGCGGCTGTCTTAGATTTTTATAGTCTTCATAGTCAAGAAGCACACTTATCTTCTTTTTTTCTAAATCGTTACGCCTTGCCAATGGTTCTTTTTGCCAGGAAAGTACCTCTTTCTTCAAAGGGGATAAACCTTCCTGAATTTGGTTTAACAAGCTTTCCAGAGTAGCAATAGATTGCACTGTTTCTTCTTGTTTTTTCTTAAAAAATTTGAAAAAAGGAATAAATTGGGCAACAGTATTGCAAAGAAGCGAAAACTCTTTTTGTCTTTCCTTGTTGCGGTCTTCTTGCTTTTTATCCCAATTCTCCAGGGCTTGACTCAGGGTTTGCTTTTGGCTTTGGATAATTTTTTTATGAAAAGATTGCTCCACTTTATCCTTTTCTTCTTCCCATTTGCGCCAGAGATGTTCCCTCATGGTTGTGCATTCTGTAGAGATAATCCCTTGAAAAGACCCTGAAATTTCATCCCACTGTTTTTTTATAATGGAAATTTCATTTTCTAAAATTTTGTATGAATCATGGAAAGACAATAATATTTCTTGTCTTTCTTTTTGTATGAATTCTTGTATATTTTCCACGCTGGACGATGGTTCTTTTTTCTGTAAAAGGCTTTCTAATGTAGTTTGTTTTTTTTGCAATAATTCTAATTTATCCAGAAAAATTTTCTCTTTGGACAAATTATATAATGCCAGACCGAGTATAGCCGATAAAAAAAGAAACAAAAAGCAAAGTGAAACCCAAGACACAAAATTCTCCTTTTTATCCATAAAAACGTCAAATTGACTTTAAAATGTCATATTTATTATATAAATCGTAATTTTTCTCGCTAAACTACACTATTCTCTCTTAGTTTATGTATATCTTCTAAACTATAGCCTAATTTTTCTAATATTTCTTCTGTATGCTCACCCAATAAGGGCGGATGGCTCTTGATTTTGGCAGGTGTTTGCGAAAATTTTATGGGCAATCCTGCCATTTTGATCTCTCCTGCTACAGGATGCTTTACCTGTATGAGCATGTCTCTGGCAAGCACCTGGGGATCGCTAAAAACTTTATCCATTGTGTTGATTGGGCCAGAAGGAATGCCTTTTACTACCATCAACTCTGTCCATTCGCTTGCGGTTTTTTGTGAAAAAAGTTTTCCTAAGATCTGGTTGAGTTCGGTGCGATTTTGGTTGCGGAGTGCATTGGTGACAAACCTTGCATCGTCCGATAGCTCAGGTACGCCAAGGGCTTCTGTAAAAGATTTCCAAAGCTTGTCATTGCCAACAGCAACAATTACATAGCCATCGCTTGCTTTATAAGGCTGATAGGGTGTTATGTTTGGATGCATATTTCCAAGACGTTTGGGAACTTTTCCAGAAATGAGATAGTTGCTACCTACATTGGTAAGCCATGCAATCTGGGATTCCAGCAAAGAGGTTTCCACAAACTGGCCTTTTCCTGTCTTTTCTCTAGCATAGAGAGCGGCTAAAACCCCTTGAGTGCCAAACATTCCTGTGGTAATATCAACAATCGGAACGCCTACTCTCATAGGCTGGCCTTCCTCTTCTCCTGTTATGCTCATAAGACCGCCCATTCCCTGGATTATGACATCATAGCCACCTCTTTCTGCATACGGGCCTGTACTTCCAAAGCCTGTTAGAGAGCAATAAACAAGGCGGCTATTGATCTGGCTGACTTCTTCATAAGAAAATCCAAGCTTTTTCATCGTGCCAAGGCGAAAATTTTCCACAAGAACATCGGCCTGTGCGATCAATTCTGCTAAAATCTTTTTAGCAGCAGGCATTTTAAGATCCAAAGTAAGGCTTTTTTTGTTGCGGTTTAAGGCAGCATAGTATGCGCTATCGCTTGTTCCTTCTAAGAAAGGAGGCCCCCATCCGCGAGTTTCATCTCCAACCAAAGGCTGCTCTATTTTTATGACCTGCGCACCTAAGTCAGCGAGCATCATGGTGCAATATGGGCCTGCCAAAGCCCTTGTGAGATCCACGACAAGAAGCCCTTCCAAAGGCTGCATTACTTTGCATTCAGCTTTTTCCATGTGTTTTCTCCAACCTTTCCATCTGCTTTTAGTCCATTGTCTTGCTGGAATTTTTTTACAGCAACCTGAGTCTGCGCACCATAAACACCATCAATTTTACCCTTATAATAGCCTTTTTTATGGAGCAGGCTTTGTATAGTCTTAACATCTTTCGATGGATTTTCAGAAGAAGCTTTAGCTGAATTTTCAGAAGAAGCTTTAGCCTTATTCTGCTTTACAGGACTTTTTACTTCAAGGAGTACCGCCAGCTCATTCCACATAGCAGATCTTGGATATGAACCCAATATAGAAAAAGCTATAAGCTTGTCTCCCTTGACCATAATTCCTGCAAATGTATTTTGGGATTTATCAGTATAGCCTGTTTTACCATAAATATTTTCAGAAAATTTATTTTGTGTGTATAGATTGTATGTTTTACCTTGTGTGCTTTTTACACTTGCTTTTCTGGTGGCAAGAATTTTTTTTAACGGTTCATATTGATAGGCTGCATAAGCAAGGATTGCAAGATCACAAGCACAACTGTACTGGTTTTTGTCAGGAAGGCCATTGGGATTACAGAAAAAACTATTTTTACATCCTAATTCTTTGGCTTTCTTATTCATAAGATCAGCAAAGTTTTTTTGATTTTGTGCAACTCCTTCAGCAAGAATAACAGCAACATCATTAGCAGAGTTAAGGAACAATGCCATTAAAAGGTCTTCACATCGCATACTGTCCCCTGCGCCTATCCCTAATTTTTTAGGCTCTACCTTGGTGGCATTTTCAGAAACAACAAAAGATTTATCTAAAGCTGCATGATCCAAAACAACCATCGCTGTAAGCAATTTGATCGTGCTGGCTGGAGGTAAAGAAACCAGAGGGTCTTTTTCTTTAAGTATTTTGTTCTCTGTTACATCCCATACAAGATAGGCTTTTGCTGTAATTTCCTGCGACACTACAATAGAAAAGCAAAAAAAATAGCAAAATAAAAGAAAGAATATTTGTTTTTTCATTTTTTTAACACCCTTTTTTAGTCCACAGGTGTGGCATAATTAAAGACTGGGTTTTTCCCTATATCGAAATTTCACATAAAAAGAAAAGATAGCAAATTTCAAATAAAAACACAATAATATTATTTATGATGGGCTGGTATGGGAAACCGCCTGGAATCTTAAAATAAATTCTCTTGTGTTTTTTTTTTTTACAGGTATTATAAAATTTAGAAAAGGCAATCAGAGGAAAATGGTAAAAACGTGTCGCTTATGAAACTAGTAAAAGAAAGGGTGTGTATATTATGAAAATTTTCAATTTTATTCTTGTCGTTTCCTTTTTATTGTCATCTCTTATCTCTTCTTTGTATGCCCAAGAGAATAGACCTCGTGGTTCAAGGAAAAACGCAACAAAAAACAAAGCAAACAAAGTAGCCAACGCCGATAAGGCAAAACAGCAAGCTCAGGCTAAAGCAACAGTAAATGAACTGGTAAGCAAATCTGAAAAAAAGATGACAGAAGAGCAAAAGGCAAATCTGAAAAAATTACAAGAAGATCTGCAAAAATTGCAGTCAGAATCCCAAATTACCCAAGAGCAAAAAGACCAGCTTAAGGCGGATCTGAAAAAAACATTGAGTTCAGCCCAAAAACCTGATCCTGCAACCGTTGATAAGCTGGCAGCCGATCTAACAAACTTCTATGCAGATAAAAAGCTGACCACAAAAGAAATCCTTGCTATCCAGAAGGATGTACAGGCTGTTTTAAGCAGCGCAAACATCTCCCAGGAAGATGCTCAGGCCATTCTAACAGATATCCAGGCCATTGTTGAAGCTTCTAATGTAGACAAAGAAGAAGCCCTTGTGATCGCAAATGATGTAAAAGCCATCATCGCAACTGCTCAAAAAAATATGAAATAGTTTGGCAATTGGTACTTTGACAATGTTAAGGAATAAGAATTGTCAAAGTACGCAAAGAGATTTTTATTAGGGGAAAATTTTTACAAAAATTCTCACCTAGGCTACCTTCAACTGGTACAAGTCGTAGCATTAGCAATTATAGTTTTGTCTTTTCATCCATACGCCGACAGCCTTCCATCAGTAGTCCCATAGTATCCATGCCAATATTCGGCTGTTCCTGAAATTCGCCCTGAATAAAGCGGAATTGGCCAGATCCCCAGGAAAGGAAATGGAATACGGCCTCTTCTCCTTTTAAATCGCCACATCGGGCATAAAGAATCCTGCCTTCTCTTAGTCCCAGGATACCTTTTTCACCTTGAAAAGATTCGATCTGGAGTATTCCATTTTTTCCACTCATATCTATGGTTTGGACAATTTCCGCCAGAGATATGGAACTCAATTCTCCTGTAATCCCCTGGATAATGCTTTCCTGCACAAGCTTAAGATTGGTTTTGCGTAGTCTCTGGGCAATCAGCTTTATAAAATACAAATTTAGGGAAGGATAGTCCTGAAGCATAGAAAGGAATCTATCAGCCATCATCACCAGCAGCGATCCTTTTGATGATGCACGCACGCTTGTAGAAACAGGCTCCTGGCATAAAATAGACATTTCTCCAAAACAATCACCTTCTCTCAAGGCAGCAATCCCTCGTTCGTTTCCTATGCCGTCATGCCCTACGATTTCAAATGTTCCCGAAAGAATAAGAAAAAAAGCTCTGGGGGGATCTCCTTTTTTCAATATCTGCTCGTTTTTGTTCAATTCTATAGGCTGGGGATGGAATAGCTTTATGATTTCGTGTCGCTCCTGGATATTGAGATGGGAAAAAATATTGGATTTATTGAGTGTATCCAAGAATGGGACAGTGATGCCATCTGCTGTGGAAACATCATTCATTTTCTGGGTTCGATCTATGATATTGGGCTTAGATTTTTCTCTGTTTTCTATTACGATTCTCTCTGGGATTCCCAAGGAAAGTGCGGCAACAAATCGATAATTAGAAGGAACAGAAAATGCTTTGTTCATTTCGACTGTGCTAGGCAGCATTGTTGGCAATGTTACAAAGCCAGTTTCTGCTGCTGCAATAGTCATCACAGACAGTGCTGCCCAGACGTTTTCCCGCCAGAATTCATAGTTGGTATCACCAAACACCAAAAAGATGTAAGGTGCAGTCATCAAAAAGTTTAAATTTTCTTGAAATTTTCGCTTTTCTAAGATTTCTTTAATCAAAGCTTTGTCTTCTGGAGTATTGATAATAAGGATTGCCAGGGCTTGAGGATTTTCTACAAGAGATGATGTCATAGCAAGTTCTAACACTCTTGAAACATCCCTACGCCGAATATGAGTTGCTTTGTAGCTATAAACTTTGTATATGTTTTTCAAAAGATTTTCGAGATTCATTGCCGTTTCTCACTAATAAACTGTTTGCAGCTTGCGCTTAAAGTTTTTCAATTTATTTGCTAAAATAAGACACCATCTATTAAAATTTAAATTTTTCAAAAAAGTGTCTTATGAAAACAAATATAACGAATCCATTGAAAAAAACAAAGTACATTCTTTCATAAAAATATAAGTTATTGAATGATATATAGTTATATTTTTATTCCTTTTGTGCCTTTTGAGATATTTTGTGTTTTTTGTGTTAAAATTTAATGATATAATTTATTGGATTATAATTAGTTAAAAAAATCTGCAAAACTATAGTATCTTTTTATTTGACAAAATAATCTCAGTATTTTATAGTAAATTACTAATTTAGTAAATTACTAATTTAGTAGTAAAGGAAAATTGCATGGAAACAAAAATTCCAACATCATTAAAACACAAACCTGTGATTGTTTCTGAGAATTATGAAAAAGTAGATGGCAGATATGCTTATGAAAGCGATGCAAAAGGGCTTTCTTTAGGACTGGCACAATGGAATGATAGAGGGAAAGTGGATATTTCAGCAAAAGTCTGGAGGCATACTGGAGAAAAATGGTCAAGGCAATCGGAGGAATTGCCTTTACATAGAGTACTAGACCTTGCGATTATGATTTGTAGAGCAAAACAACATTTTTTTGAAAACTATCAGATGGAAAAACTTTATGATCCTAAGAAGCCAGTTATAGACAGAATTCCTTTGCAAGGGGATGCTATGACTGTTGCCATTTCTACGGATAATGAAAAAATAGATGAGGACATTAAGCTATTCCGTCAGCAATTGAGCAACGATGATGAGATTATAGGCGAAAGGCTGCGCAGGCTTTCTTCCATTCTAAAAGAAATAGGCTATTAGTCACTTCCTATATAGGTAACTGCTCAAAAGTCTTTGTATTAATCTTTAATCTTGAACTTCTCAAGAGATAAGATTTCACAGCAGAGACACAGAGAACGCAGAGAAGAAAAAAAGAATTATATAATTCCTCTGCGACCTTTGCGACTCTGCGGTTAATTATTTTTTATCAATATGTTACAAATATGTTACAATGGGTACAAAAACTTTTGAACACATACCTAATATGGGAATTCGCTGTTGTTTTTTTATAAAAAAATTTCCATATAGCTGCATCAATATGTCACGCCCCTACTCAAATAGCAATAATGTCAAAGATTGTTAGTTCCGATAATTTTTATGCTTTTTTAAAAAAAATATATTATAATTTATGTCTTTATCATTTCGTACTCACAATTGTAAATATAATATTTTTTTTGGACGCTGTATGATAAAAATTTTGTTTCCCAAAGACATAAAACAAGAATTGATTTTTCATGCCAGTGAGATCTTTAAGGAAAAAAACATTCCCTTCTATGTCCAACACAATGAAGAAAATGTCTCTTTCCTTGCTTCCGAAGGCAAAGAGATTGCAGAATCCCTGGTCGGTTCTGTGCAAATCCAAGAATTTTCCCTTCCTTATCCTCTTGTCTCCAGAAAATTCCATCCTGAAGATAGTGTAGTATCCCTTGGTAGTGTATCTTTCCAAAAAGATTCTTTTACCCTGATTGCAGGGCCTTGCTCTATCGAAAACAAAGCCATGATTTCGGATACAGCACAATTTCTTTCTGGGCTAGGAATCAAAATACTTCGAGGTGGGACGTATAAATGCAGGACTTCTCCCTATTCTTTTCAAGGAAATGAACATTCTTTGGAATATCTGCAAGAGATAGCGCGAAAATTTTCCATGAAAACAGTAACAGAAGTTTTAGGAGAAGATTTGCTAGAAGAAACGGCAAAAGTCGCTGATATGTTGCAGATTGGTTCGCGTAACTCTCAGAACGTCCGATTGCTACAAAAAGTAGGTATGCAGAAAAAGCCTGTTTTGCTCAAACGCGGGTTCATGAATACCATGCAAGAATTTTTTCTTTCTGCAGAATACATTGCTCTTACAGGAAACAACAATATCATCCTTTGCGAACGGGGCATAAGAACCTTTGAGAATGCGACACGAAACACACTAGACATTGCAGCCATCCCTGTGGCTAAAAAAGAAACACATCTGCCCATCATTATAGACCCAAGCCATGCAGCAGGCAGAAGAGATATTATCCCTGCTCTTGTCAAAGCTGGCATGGTAGCAGGTGCGCAAGGTGCTATTATAGAAGTTCATCCTGATCCAGAACACGCTCTATCCGATGGCAAACAAAGCCTGAATTTCCAGGAGTTTGAAAAGCTGCTTGGGGAAATACGGACACTCGCCCAGGCCATAAATATTCAAATACTATAAAAAATTAAGGAGGAACAAGACATGAATAAACTATTTTTATGGGGATTTTGTATCTTTTCTGTTTTTTGGTGTGCAGGCTGCACATCCGTTGTAAAAGGATTGGTCAATACTCAGCCTAAAGTGGAATTCAAAGAAGAAGACTATGAAAAGCCCGAAGTCATTGTCCAGGGTGATGCTGTATTCTATAATTTAGAGGAGCAGAATACAGAAATTTCTGACCCTGATTTGCGCAAGTATGCTCCTGTTGTTGTCCAAGGTTTTCAAAAGAAACAAAATACTGATGATCAGTACAGCTATTCCTACTGGGCAGATGGAATCGGTTCTCCTTTTTTAACGCAAGATGGAAGCAGTGTTGGAGTAGACACACAGAAACCTGCATTGTTTTGCCGTATTGAATATGCGGAAGTCTTGGGAACAAAGCTCAAGCAACTGGTTTATGTTTTCTGGTATCCAGAAAGACCTGTAGGCACTCTGGAAACGGGCAAGGTAGATGGCAACATCCTGAGAATCACTTTGGATGCTTCTGGATATCCGTCTATTTTTGAATACAGCCAGACTTGTGGATGCTTCCACGGCACTTTTGTTGCCAATCATTTAGAATCATGGGCCATGGAAGAGTTCGGCAAACCTATAGAAGGGAAAAGCTATGTTGTCGAAAAGAAAGCTTTGGGCAAAACAGATTGGCTAGTGCGGGATTTGATTACGGTCTTCCCTGAAGCAAGACCTGTCTTGTTTATCTCCGCTGGCAGCCATTTTTGCCATGCCATAAGATTCTCTCATCAAGTAAAAAATGATTCTTCATACAAGTCCTATCGCTATCAACTGCGCCCTTATGACAGCTTAACACGTGTTCCCAGGCAAGGAGGCGATAATGCAAGCATATTCAATGAAGAGGGACTTGTGATCGGCGGCAAGAGATGGAAAGAGGAAATCTTTATGTCATCCCTAAAAAATCCTGGCTGGCCGAGACATCTGGATAAAACTTTAATCCACTGGGATGAATCGCAATGGACTGATCCAAAACTCATAGAAAACCACCTTCGCTTGCCCAAACAAATAATCAGCACCGAAAAAAAAGAAATACAGGCTCATCTCGTAGCCAAAAAACAGGCCAATTCTAATACTTTAGTTCCTGAAGAAGTATGCAAAGTGTGCGATACAGGTAAACCGTATTTGCTCATCTTTACTCATAGCTCTTGTGTTGCCTGCCGCAGTTTTAAAAAAGATATATTGCCTTTAGCCCAAGTACAGCGCGTCTTGAAAAGGTGCAACTGCATTCTTCTGGACGTTTCCGAAGAAAAGAACAGGCTGCTTGCAGACCGCTATCGCGTTGACATTACGCCGACTTTCATAGCCTTTGACAAAGATGCCAGAGAAACCAAAAGAGGTTACCATCTCAATACTGCGGAAAAGTTTATAGAATTTTTAGAATACTGTTTTCCCCAAAAGGAAGCACAAGAAAATAAGCAGGCCATAGTGCTGCCCAAAGAGGAAAAACCTGTAGTGCTGCCCAAAGAGGAAAAGCCTATAGTTCTGCCCAAAGAGGAAAAGCCTATAGTTCTGCCCAAAGAGGAAAAGCCTGCTTTTCCAGAAAATCCAATTTCCTTCCAAAAATTTCCTGCTCCTTTAGCGCAAAAGCTTGAATCTCAGGAAAAAAAGCTTTCAGAGAAAATTCAAGCTTTAGGCGAAAAAGGAAAGGCGTATCTTCTTTTGTTTACCCATAAAATGTGTACTGGATGCAAACAATTCAAAAAGCAAGTGCTTTTAGCTGCAGATGTAAAGAAGGCTTTGCAGGATTGGAACTATGTCGAGCTGGATATGTTTGATCCAGAAAATGCTCAATTAGGCGAAAGCTACCATGTAGAAATCACCCCATCTATCCTTTTATTTTCGCCTGAAGGGGATTTTTTTGCCAGAAACGAAGATCTGGAAACAAAAGAAGGGTTGCTTGCTTTTCTCTCTACTCATAAAGGAAAAAAGCTATGAATCGCATCCTGAGATATTTTTTTCTGGTGCTATTTATAGCTCTTACGGCATTTGTTCCCTTTAGTGTTATAGACAACTCTCTGGAAGTATGGATTGACCATAATACCCAGGAAGGAAAAAAATGGCAAGAATTTATTAACGAATTCGGATCTTCTGAATTCATTGTTGTTGGGATAAAGAGCGCGGTTGATCCTTTCCAAAAAGATATTTTAGATCAGATCCTCTCTCTGGAAGACAGATTAGAAAAGATACAGCAGGTCGAGGCTGTTGTTGGCCCTGGAAGAATCTACCGTGAGCTGTTTTTAGACAAAAGCATAGCTTCCTTTCAAAAAGAGATGCTGGATTCGCCTTTTTATCAAAACTTGATCATAGGCAAAGACAAAAAGACCCTGGGGATTTTCCTTTATCTGAAAAAACTGCCTGCCAGGCCAACAGCGCGTAAAGAAATCACCCAGGCTGTGGAAAAAGAGATTGCTTTATCGAAGAACAGCCAGCTTGATTTTGCTGTTGTTGGCCCTCCTATACTCAACGCTCATCTTGACAGAGCAAGCCAGAGTTCATCCCAGAAGCTAGTGCCTGTTTGCATACTGATTGTCTTCTTTTGGATGATTTTTATGGTCAGATCATGGTGGTCGTCTCTTGTAGTCTTATTCACTATGGGGCTTTCTATTGGTGCAACTATCGGACTTATGGTTATTTTCCGTACTCCTCTGAATATGCTTACAATAGCCATGCCAGGACTGCTTCTTGTATTAAACATAACCAATGCTGTCCACATTGTGCATAGATTCCATGAACTCTCTCACAGCCTTCAGGACAGAGAAAAAGCAATTGCTCTGGCGATGAAAGAGCTTAGTATGCCGTGCATAGGCGCGTCGATAACGACTTGTGTTGGTTTTCTTTCCTTAATAGTAAGCTCTATGCCAGCCGTAAAGCAACTGGGCATATTTACAGCATCAGGCTTGCTTTTTGGCCTTGCCGCGAATCTGTACATTGTTCCCTGGTTTCTGAACGCCCGATGGAACTCTGTACCAAACCACACTTCTTTTTTAGCTATGCCTGCTATGAAATTCGCTCTCTATAGCTATAGGAACTATATCCTTGTGAATGCTGTAGCCATTGTTTTGTTTATTCTTGCCCTATTTGTTTCTTCCTTTTACCAGATCGAAGCCAATACTCTAAAATTTTTGCCTGAAGATCATCCTGTTGTACAAGACTCGCAGTTTATCTCTGAAAATCTTACAGGACTCTATTCTTTTGATTTAGAAATCCATATAGCAAAAGAAAAGGAAACCCCCTGGCACTGGATGGAAAAAATCTCCCGTGGTCTCGAAAAAAACCCTGCCGTTGCTCGTGTATATGGGCCTACGGATCTATTAAAAAAAATGAATTCTATTGCAAGCGATGATCCTAAAGACTATCAAATTCCAGAAAGCAAGGAAGCCATAGATTTGATGATCGTTTCTATGGAAAAGATGATACTTCAGGAATGGAACAGAATATGCAAAGACAAGGAAAGCCGCATACGAATTTCTATTCTTGTCAAAGCCATGAGTTCCCATATATACAAAAGTATCTTTGACGATATAAACACCATCATCGCCTCCAGGCCACCTTTTGTGGAGATAAACACAACAGGAATCATTACTCTTCTCATACAGTCCGAAAAAGACCTGATCTATACACAGATGGAAAGCTTTGGTATATCAGCGATTATTATATGCATTATGCTGGCCTTTTTCTTGAAGAATAAGCCTATGACTTTGGCATCCATTCCTGACAACATATTGCCGCCACTCGCTGCTTTTGCCGTTATGGTTCTCTTAGGCATCAAAGTAAACACAGGAACAGTCATTGTTGCAAGCATTGCCATAGGTCTCGCCGTTGATAATACAATCCATATTTGCCAGAGATTAAATTGCGTTTTGGCAGAAAAAAACAATCTGGAAGAAGCAATGGTAGAGACTTTAAAAATAGCTGGTTCGCCTATGATTGCCAGTAGCTTTATTGTTTCTATAGGTTTTACAGCCCTACTCCTTGCTGATTTTAGCCCTTTGGTATATTTTGGCGGCCTGACCATTGTAGCTATTTTTGTTGCCTTATTGTGCGATCTGGTATGGTTGCCAGCTTTGCTCAGACTTTTTATGCAAAAAAAATAAAGGAAAATTACGTGGCTCATTTTTTTATAACAGGTTCTACAGGACAGGTCGGCGCGTTTGTTGCTAAAGAGCTTCTGGAAAAAGGGCATAGGCTTTCTTTGCTGGTTCGAGGGCCAAAAGCCCAGGATAGAATCCAGAATGTTTTCAACACGATTGGGGTTACATCCTCAAACTATGAGGTATGGGAAGGAGACTTGTTTTCTCTTCCTTTTCCCATCAATGGCATAGATTGTATTTTGCATAGTGCTGCGGAATTGTCGTTTGATCCATCCCAAAAAGAAAAGGTATGGCATACCAACTTTGAAGGAACAAAAAATATCCTTGCCTGGGCGCATCAATCTAAAATTCCATCCTTCCACTATGTTAGCACAGCATACATTGCAGGAAACTATGAAGGAACATACAACGAAGAGTCTCTGGATTTTGGGCAGACATTCCGCAATGAATATGAAAAAAGCAAACTTTTCACAGAAAAGATGTGCAGGGAATTCTGCCAAAAACAGGGTATAAATCTGGCTGTTTACAGGCCAGGGATCATCATGGGAACATCTTCAGGGAAAAGCCTTCACTATCAGGGATACTATATTTTTCTCAAGGTTCTTTCCGAGCTTTACGAAAAATACCATACCAAAGAAAACCCCCAGGAAAATATCTACTGTATGGAAGGGAAATTGCATTTGCCTATCCGCATAGAGGCCAATGCTCAAGGGAAGAAACATCTAGTATTTTTAGACTACGTGGCAAAGGCAATTAGCACAATATTGCTAGAAGCAAGAACAACTAGCCAAACTCTATATTTGCTCCCTACACACCCACCAACAAACCAGCAAACGCTCGAATGGGTAGAAAAGGCTTTGGGACTGTGCGGGCTTTCGCTTGTTTCTTCTTTGGAAGGAAAAACGCTCAATCGGCTGGAACGGCTTGTGCATCACTATATCCATGTCTATAAAAACTATCTGGAAAAAGAACCAGATTTTGAATACCATAAAAGTGTAGATACATTGAGCAGCTTAGGTGTTTTATGCCCTTCTCTTGACAATGCCTGCTTTGAGAGATGGATTGTTTATGGGAAAAAAGACAGATGGGGACGAAAGGAAAAAGAAGAAAAAAACAAAGAAATTCCTCTACAAAACCTCTATTTCCAAAAGTTTTTGCCCCTATTCCTGGACAAACCTTTCCTCTCAGGCAAAGTAACTTGCAACTTTGCTGTCTGTTTAAAGGAAGACAGCCATGGTTTCTGGAAACTCACGCTACAACAGGGAATTTTAAAAGCTCTGGAATCCACTAAAAGCCAGGAAGGTCTGGATTTCTGGTATACATTGTCTCAGGAAGTTTTCCACGAAATCATTGCTGGCAAATTAGATCCAAGGTATGCATTTTTTTCTGGAAAAACCGACATTCTCGGCGATATGGAACATGGTCTAAAAGTCGCAACCGTGCTTCGGGAATTTTTCCAGAAAAATCCCTGGCAACAACCTTCCTGATAGAAACTAAGAAGACCGAAGTTTCCGTCACGAAAAGAAAGAAATGAGAAAAAAAAAGAATAACCTTTTATCTTCTTCTTCGTGTTTTTTGGGGGTGGCTAAAATTTGCAAAAGTTATAGAAGAATAAGTAGAGGCTAAATAAAATTTTCTTGCAAAATTCATGGAAATCTTTTATAGGTAGAAAAAGATAGCGTATTTTATCGTTGAAAAATTATCTAAGGGACTTGAAAAAAAATAACTGTCCGAATTCGCAGGAATTTTTGTTTCTGGCAAGGCATACTTATTTTTTTTCAAGTTCCTGAAGCATTTGAGGACTTTCATGTACTATTTATGGATCTTAGGAAGCTTTTTATTTCTTTGTTTTTCTTTGAATGCACAATTTCAAGATGATGAAAGGCTTTTGTTCTGGGAAAAGCAGGAAAAAAAAATGGAAAAGTCTTGGGAAAAGGAAGAATCCGAGCTGGAAGATATGACAGATCGATTCCGATTGCCTGGACAGATCAAGCCGCCTGCCAAAAAAGAAAAACAATCACCTCCATCTATAGTGAAGCAGGAACAGAGTAGCCCGTTGCCAGAAGAGTACGAAGGAGAGCTTTTGGAAGATTGGAGTTTTCCTGAGCTTTTGGAAGACAGGATAGAGCGTTTTTTCGGATTTCTGAATTTTTATGTATTGTTCAAAGAGATACAGAAAAAGATTTCCAAACAAGAAAAAATTTTCAAGATGAAGACAATACCCCAAGAAGGGCAAAAGCAAGAGAGCATAGAGTCTAATAAAGAAGAGGAAGAAATTCCTTCTCTGGATCGATTTCTTTTGCCAGGAGAAATGCAGGCCGAGTCTTCCGAGCCAGAAGAGGAAGTGGATTTTGGACGGTTTTCCCTAGAGGAGGATAGCGAAGATTTGTCGGAAGAGATAGAGCTGGATGAAAATACTCCAAAAGAGATCGCGGTTGATGATGCTTTTCTCGTTGTCCTTTCTCCTTCTTTTTTTATAAAGAACGATGAACCAGAATCAAACCAATTGCCTGTCGATTCTATTCCTCAAGACAAAAAGCAGGATCTTCCTGCCTTAGAGTACGTGGAATCTGAAGCTAAGCATAAGGTGGAAAAAGAAAAGGAAATTTTTATTCCGCAGGAAAGCCTTATAGAAAGACAAGAATCAATAGATCATGAGGAAATAAATCCACTTTCTATGAAACTGGTATTCCAGCAAACCCATCTTTCCCATGACAAGCAAAATCTGTTCAATCCTGACAACCAGCTTGGCCTTTTAGGAGACTACCATAGAATTTTGCTGACCACTCTTTTTCATTATTCCTTCTACGATAACAAAGATGTTGCCAATCCTGTTTCTATGGGGATAGAACTTAAGAATACTTTTGTTTATAGAGACAAAACAAGCGAAATAGCAAACCGAAATTGGGAAAACTATCTTCAGGAAATTTTTATCTATTTCAGATACAATCGCTTAGGAATACGAATAGGCAAAGAAAATGTGCAGCCTGGTACAGGAGGAGGATATGCCTGGAATCCCACAGACATTTTCGCCCATAGCTCCACCATTTACCATGAAACAGAAGGAAATTTCGATCAAAGAGGAATAAGACCAGGGCTTTATGGCATAACGCTAAACTATGCTATGGACTTTGCAGACTTTGCCCTGGGATACAGTCCTTCCCTTGCCAAAAATAAGCGATATTTTTACCAACTATATAGCAATCCTAGCTTTCAGGAAAAAAGCTTTTCCACATCCAGAAATGATACAGAGTTTCAAGACAACAATGCAAATATTGTTTTTGCCCGTTTTACATGGCGTAATCTTTTTGAAGGAACACAAGCCTTGATTTTACAGGCTGGAAACCATATTACACCGTCAGCACCAGAATTTTTCTTTAGCTATGCAGACCACCAGTATGAATATATCATGACAGACCAAGGAATCCAAAAAATTTATGAAAAGGAAAGCCAATACAATTTAGGCATGGTATGGTCATTAGGGATAGGCGATAGCTTGCTATTTCGTATGGAAATGAACTACAGCAACCAGACAGACGGGCTTTCATTAAAAAAGATTGCAGACACACCAGAACTCTTTTCCTTAGAAAGAAAGCATGGCGATAATTTTGAAATTTCTTTTGCCATGGCATATACATTCTGGAAAATTACCTGGGATATGGAATACTACTATCAAAGCAATGGACTAAGCAACCAGGAGAGAAAGGATTTTTTCGATAGCATCCAGCTTATGAAAGAGCTAAGAGACAGCTCCCCTTTTGGTTTGGGCGAGTACTATGGCGGGCTTTTGAAATCCACAAGAAACTTTATGAACAGCACGCAAACAGGCAGCCATTATCTGTTCCAGCAAATTTCCCATAGCCTGTTTTTTAGTGAAAAGAAACGCGAGCTGCTTATTCGCCTACGCAACACAAGCAGCCTGCAAGACTTTAGCGGGAATCTGAGCCTCAAGCTCCACTATAAATTTTTTACCTATTCAGAATGCGAGCTTTCTACAAGCTATTTCTATGGAGGCGAAAAAACTATCTTTGGATCTACACCCTATTCTTGGGTAATCGCAGGCTCTTTGCAAATTTTGTTTTAGGAATGAGGCGCAATCCAATAAGAAGCCCCGCCATCTTATGGTGGAGCTTCACTTTCCGAGTTTACTGTTTTTTTCGGAGGAAATAAACCAAAACAAGAAGCATGGAAATCCAGGTAGCTGGCTCAGGGACAGATACAGAGGTAATGGTGCTGATTTCTGCATTGCTAAGGGTGTGGTTAAAAACCCTCACATCTTTTAAAGCTCCAGAAGTATAAGCACCAGGATCTCCCATCATGAAATAGTCCAATCGAAAAGACATAATATCCTGGCTTGGAGTTCCTGCCAGTAAAGAAGATCCAGAAACTTCTACAACACCGTCTACAATAACATCTGCTGTACGGTTGGAATAATTGCGGATGATGATATTGTGCCATTGGTTATTAGCCACATTGGATGTACCAATCAAATTATCCCATCCAGGCTCATAGCCGTTGTTTGTGGCATGCAGATACTTTGCTTTTCCTTCAACCAGATTTAGAGATGCCCACCAGCTACTGCCTAATGTTCCGACTAGTGTAGCTCCTCCAGTTCCTGTGCCATAGTTTGCCAGCCCTTTGTACCATACAGAAATAGTCCAGTTTGCTTCATCATGTAAGCGGATAGTTTGATTCAACTGAACATAGTCGTTGCTTCCATCGAACTGGCCTGCGCCTGACGAAAGATAAGCACCACCATACATAGTTCCATGCACACCGCCGATAGAATCATATACAGTGCTTCCTGATGTTTCATCAAACTTCCATCGATGGATTTCCACAGCCTGGGTGGTTACGCAAAAGATCGCCAAAAAGCATAAAACCAAAAGGAGCTTTTTGGCATAGCCGCATAAAGGTGAAATTGTTAAAAATTTATACATGCTTTTCCCCTTTCTTTATGCTTTTCTTCTAGCAATCCATAACAAAGCAAAGCCTAAGAAAAACAGATAAGAAGGTTCTGGCACAGGTACATTCTGTGTATACATCTCTACTTCAGTAATTACAGCGCAGCCATTGTATGTATTGTTGAAAAGATCGTAGCGGACTGTTTTTACGAAAGCATTCACATAAACATCTACGTAATAGTTATAGTAATCAGAATCATTGTAGTGGCTTCCTGTTAGTACATCGCCGCGCTGCGTAAAATTGCTTCCATCCGCAGAAGTGCTAACATGGGCATCGCTTCTATAACCAGGATGCATGATGGTATAGCTTCGGATTTTTGTTATATATCTTGCTTCGGAAAAGGTTATAGTCAGCCATTTGTCAGCACCAGAACTGTTAGTCAACCATCCTGTCCCCCATCCTGCTGGATCATGGAGTCTATCAAACATGTATTCCATATAATAGTAATTACTATTGTTGTAAACAGAAGCATTGCTTTGCCAGACTGTTCCATCTGTTGTTGTCATGCTAGATTCTCCTGTACGACCGCCAGACTGCCTCTGGAAAGTCATAAGGATCTCTGCTGCCTGGCAAAACGCCATTAAAGAAAGCAGAACCATAGCTATAAAAATTTTCGACTTCATAAACTATTCCTTAAATAAAATTGCTAAACTATAGACAAAAGCCAGACTGGGAAGCCTGGCTTTACATTGTGGCTATTTTCTGGAAACTTCCAGATATTTTTGCCATACTTTGCCTGCTGCATCTTTGTGAACCATGATGTTCATTATTTTGAGCTTAATGTAATCTTCATGGTAGAAAACATATCCTATCGGTTCAACATTACGCGATCCAGAGCCAGAATCTTTGATGAGATACCAGTTTTTACCTTCGTGGGATAAAAAGCCAACGCAATGGATTCCATGGTCATCTGTTGTAGTGTTGTTGGAAAAACGGAACATTCGGGCATGTTCGTTGATGTATTCAGAAGGAATATCAAAGCTAGGAACAACGCCTACTTTTGCGAACATATCATAACCAGGCTCAGAAACATCGCCTCCCAAATCTACAGAATACCCATTGCTTAAGGCATTTTGGAGTACCCACATAAAATCTTCCAAAGGCACATTGACATATTCTTTATTATGCCACCAGTTGTCGGGAACTGTATATTCAACTAACTGATAGTAAGGATCTTTGGTTAAAGATAGAAAATCTACATAATCATCAAGAGAAATATTTAAACTGGCAAGGTATTCTTTTGGAGTCATCTTTTTTCCATCAACAACAATGACTTCAGGAGGTGTACTCATGTAATGGTGAAGAATGGACTGGATGGTTTCCAAAACTTGCTTTTCATTCCAGGCATTGTTCGCCTTCACAGAATCCAGGTATTTTTTCATTTCATTGAACATGGTTTCATGATTATGGAATTTTTGACCAGGCTTCATCGCTGTGTAGGCTTCGTGGGGAACTATCCCATATTTACGCCATATTTTAGGTACAGCATTCCCTTGCGAACCTTCAGCAAATAAAGAATCGCCTCTTTGTTGTACAAATCTTCTGGCCTTTTCTACTATTTCCCAATACACTGTGTACATTTCAGAAAGTTTTACCTTTTTTCCTGTTAACCGAAAGATTTCCGATTCAAAAAAAGAGGTAGTACAATAGGCCCAGCATGTACCGCTGTTTCCTTGAGAAATCGGCTCATTATGCCACACAGTGGTATATAGCCTTAAGTCTGTTGGAAATTGCTTGCCTGTGAAATCCATACGGAATTTTGTTTCAGGAGCAGCAGCAGTTTTTTCAAACTTTTCTATTTCATCTAAAATGCCTTGAAAGAACTTATTCTTATATTCTTTGTAGACTCCTTTGTCTTGAGCAAAAGTAAAGGAACAAACTAGAATGAGAATACAAAAAATACAACTTCTCATAAAAAACTCCTTTATCAAGTTAAAAATTATCAAAAAATGCAAGCACGTGAGCACAGATCAGAGCTATGCTCACGATACCACTATTTACAATGTTCTTTTGTCCATTCTATCATCCTTACTTCTCTTACATAAGGATCAGGATGGGTCATGTTGCAGCTATGCCAGAAAGGATGGTTGGAAACAGGGGCAATGTGGCGCATCTGGTGGAAAAAATCCTGGCCATTTTTGCATCCATTGGTTTCCAGCATATAGGAATCGGCTTCGTATTCATTGCTTTGCGCTCTTGTCATCATAAAAAAAGTGAGAGGATAGAGCAGCATCAGATTGAAAATCGCTTGCCCCCAATACAAAAGGATCTGGTGGGTTGTGCTTTGTTCAAAGAAAAAATAGCTTGTTGGATTGCTGGAAAATAGGTGGTAGACTCCCACGGTAACAAGCCCAGAAATAAAAGTCCCTATGGCAATGCTCTTTTCAATATGGTGGTTTTTAAGATGGCCCATTTCATGGGCAACAATGGCTTCTATGGTATTGTCGCCTAATTTTAGGACAAAATCCGTCCCTTTGTCCTTGTATCCTTTGATTAGCTCATCCGTAAGTATAATTTGTTTGTAGCCAAATAGCCCTGTGGCAAAAGCATTGGGCCCCATTTTGGAATTTTCCAAAACGCCTACTTCGTCATCCCTTAGCCCCTGGTCTTGCAGATATTTTTGCAAGCTTTTCTTGAATTCTTTGCTGAGTCCATCATATTCCTGGTATGGAATAGCACTTTTTTTGATGGTATAGATAAAGATAAGCAGTTGGATAGTTTGGGAAAGAATCATGGAAAAAATGCTGCCAACCCATCCATTTGTTTCATAATAAGACCAGAAAAGATATGCAGGGCCAGACCAAGAGATAATACCCCATGCGTGAAAAATCAAATTCCCTTTGCTGAGTACATTCTGGCTTGTTTTTGAAGTATCTGTTCTTAAACTGGCAGGTGTCCACAAGGAAAAATATTTGGAGAAAAGCAAATTCAGGATATAGCCAAACGCAATGAGAATAATATAAATCCAGCCGTATGTTATGCCTTGCTTAAAAAGAAACACAACAACCATGGGAATGGCAAGCACAGTGATCAAAACCTGGATCAGCCAGTTGGCAATCCCCTTCCAAAAGCTTTTATAGGCACGCGACATTTTTCTGCGCCGTTTGCTCTCATATACGGCTTCAGGCAATTTTTTTAAGTCTTCAGGTTGCGGGAATGTTTTGACAAAGCCAATCTGAAGCCAATCCGCAATGCGATACACAACAAACCCTATAAGGCCGATAATGAATAAAAAAGCAAACCATTGGTGGTTCTGAAACATGGCAATAAGAGATTGAAGGTGGTTCATATTTTTTCCTGCTCCTATAAAAAAGCCTGGTATATTACCATAACACTGTTGAGTTATCTTTCATAAATAATATTATAAAAAAAACACCAAAAAGAAAGAAAATTTTTTAACGGTGAAAATTAAATCCCTTTCTTGGCTCTGATTCCTTTGCTGCCTCTCGATTTGCTGGAGTATATGGTATCCATTTCCTATTAAATTGTTGTATTTTGACTAGAAATATGCTATTTTTTCACAAAATGCTTATGGATTTAGCTCATAATCTGTATACATCAGAAAAGTATTTTATCACGAATTTTGCGAATGGACGAATAGCACGAATAGATCATCTTATTCGTGTCATTTGTGTTATTCGTGTCATTCGTGATTTTAAAATTTAGAAGCTAAGTCAATAAGCGTTTTCCACCAAATTATGTCTGCTCATTTTATCAAAAAATATTCAGGAAGTTTACTTTGAGTAAAGAAAAAAAACTATGGCAAAAGATTAGAAGCATCCATTTCCATCCCACAAAGGGATCTCGCTTTTGGATAGAAAGAGCTAAAAGTTTATCTTTGGATGTGTTTCAAGAAGTAAATGATATAGAAGATTTTTGGAAGCTAGGCGAACTATCCTTGGATACATTGCGGAGCGTTCCTCCCGATGATTTCCTGCCATACTCTTTTCAAGGGGAGAAGATGCCTTTTGAATCTGCGGGAACATCAGGAGAGCCTGTAATGACCTATTTTACACCACAAGAGTTCGAGATGGGATTTGTAACTCCCTTCCTCAAGGCAGTAAAAGAAGGTTTGTTTCCTTCCCAAGGAGCATGGCTTTATGTTGGGCCATCTGGGCCTCATGCTGTAGGCCATGCTGCTACACTATGCTCTCTTGCAACTTCAGGGCAAAGACCTTTTACTGTGGATTTTGATCCAAGGTGGGCGAAAAAATTGCCTGAAGGCTCTGTCTCTGCGCAACGCTATCTTCAGCATATATGCGAACAAGCACTCGCTGTTTCTCATAAAGTGAATATTTCCATACTTTTTATTACGCCGCCTGTACTAGATGAACTGGCAAAGCAGTGGAGTCCTGAATTTCGCCATAAAATTCAAGGTATCCAGATTGCAGGAATGGGTGTAGAAGAAAGCCAGTGGCTTTCCTGGAAAGAAAGTTTTCCCCACGCCCAATTTCTGATTGGTTATGGCAATTCTCTTGCTGGAGTTTTTTATCCTTGTGCAAAACAGAAAGGCTATTGGATAAACCAGGGAAGGCTCTATGTGCAGCTAATCTCTCTGGAAGGAGAAAATCGCCTGCAAAATATACTAACAGCAGGCCACACAGGTCAGGTACTTCTCCATAGACTTGATGAAAGCATGCTCTATATTAACCTATGCGAACGCGACCAGGCTGTTATGTTGCAAGAACAAGACGATATTTTTCTGACCAATGTCGCGCCTGTTACTACGATTCGTCATATTAGAAAAGGACTCTACTAATGTGGCAGGAAAAAGTATATTTTAAAAATACCAGAGGAGAACGGCTTTCTGGTATATTAGAATATCCTGAAGATGAGCAGCCCAAAAGGGCTGTTTTGCTTTTAGGCCCTCATCCTCATTTAGGAGGCGATATCCATAACAATGTTTTGGAAACAATAGCCAGAAGCATCGAAAGGATTTGTGCTATTTGTCTTCGCTTTGACTACCATGGAACAGGCGAGAGCCAGGCTCTTCTAGCTCATGGAATTAGCCTGTATGACCATTACGAAAGCCTGGAACAAAAAAAAGATGTAAGTCTTTTTTCTGAAGATGCTTTGAGTGCCTGGAATTATCTTCTTTCTGTCTTGCCCAACAAAAGCTTGGAAAAGATTGCTATAGGTTACTCTTTGGGCGGATATCTTGTATTTTCCTTGATAAGGCAAAGAAGCATCGACAAAGCAATGGTAATCGCTCCTCCTTTGTGCAAATACCCTGCTGTTGTATGCAATCAGCAAGTTTTTTGCCTTAATGC
>JABWCH010000487.1 GCA_013359215.1 Candidatus Brocadiia bacterium
ATCTTCTTCATTATCATCTTCTTCATTATCATCTTCAACTATTTCATTCTTAGATACTTCTTCTTTTTCATCAGGGGCGTAGCCAACCATCATTAAAACTTGGGTATCCTTTTGATAAATTGCGGCTATAAAAGCAATTTGTGCTCCTTCTTCCCATCCAGCGTAAGATTGTCGTTTACTGATACCTTTGCCTTCTACGTACAAGCAAGATAGACCGTTAATATTCCCTTTGTGAACATTCCCTAGCTGAATATCTGATATCCACCAATCATCTATTTCATCTATTAAATACTGAGCTGCTGTATTTAAATTTCGAATTTTTGTTGGAGCAAAAAAATCAAATTCCATTTTGCCTTTTTCATCCCATCCAGAGAAGCAACTACGTTCCTGGGACCAGTTAGTTTTCCAATTATCCGGTAACCAAAATTTGAAACCTGTTTGTTTATAGACCCATTCTTTTGCTTCGCTAAGCCCCAAGAACCTTACCATGAAGATAATAAGAGCCTATCCGAAAAGTCACAACCCAATAAAAAATAATAATTTATATGATTCCAACCAAGTTTTATTAGCGTACCATATCACAAAAAGAACGCTAATTTTGAAAAAAACGATTTTAGCGTAACGATTGGTACGCTAACACATCAAAAAAAAAATTAGCGTACCGACACGCTAACCATCAAATCAAATTTTCTTACCAGCATTTTATAAAATCTTCAATAGTCATTGTAACTATTATAGTTGCAATCGATTTTTCTTCAATAAACCTAGTCTGTATTTTCCACGATATTTGTTAGCGTAACAACCGGAAAAGTTTTATGATTTCTTCTAGTCTCTGTTAGCGTAACAGAGATTTATTTTTACAAGATATTTATTTTTAGAAAAAGGATCGAAAATGACAATCAATGAAAAAGCAGAAGAAATCAAAAAAGCAGTCCAGTCAGGCGTTGCCAAAAGAGCGATAGACAGGAAAGGAAATGGAGTCAATGTTCGCCGATTGCTGGAAGGAAAGAAGGTCGCAGAGGAATGTATCGAAGAAATATATGCGAATTTATTTGAATACCGAAAGTCCCCTGGAGAGAGAAAGGCAAGGTTAGAAAAATACAGCCATTCTCATTCCGAAGTAAGCCAAAAAGAAAAAGTGAAAGCAATTCGCAAGGCAATAAAATCAGGAATGAAGAAAAGCGATTTGGACCCTTTCGGAGGAGGGGATGCAGTAAGAAAACTGGAGAAAGGAGAGCCGGTCGGAGCGTACAAGATCAATGAAATGTATGAAAAATTGTTGTCTTTGAAACATGCGGCAGGAAAAGTGCCTGCAAAGAAAAAAGCAAAGAGACAAAAGAAACAAGTATCCAAAAAGGGAGAAGCGTTTACAGAAAAGAAATTTGTTGAACAAAAGGAGCAGATCAGTACGCTATTGGAAAAGGTTAAAATCTTGGAGGAAAAAGTTATCGCTCTTTCTGGAGTAGTGAATACAAAGACTCCGTTGAAAGTATTAGGACTGACTGTGACGCAAAAACTGGACATAGTAAAAGGGAAAGGATATCGGCGTTGGTACGCCATATATCGAGAAAATGGAACCAGGCAATGGATATACATCGGTAAAGATGTAAACAAAGCAGAAGAGAAGATACAATCCTGGCTAGAAAAAAGGAGGAGCAACCATGTCTAATCAAGAAGTAGACAATGCGTTTCAGATTCCCGATTAATTATGGGAAGAAATTGTATCCCTGCTGCCTCCTGAAAAAGTGAAGATCAAGGCTGGTCGCCCTCGCATGGAGGATCGACAGGCGATGAATGCAATATTCTACAAATTGCGCACAGGAATTCATTGGAATGCATTACCTAAAAGTTTGGGAGCAAGTAGTACAGTACACGACCGCTTCCAGGAATGGCAAAATGCCGGTGTATTCAAACAAATGTGGCAGACAGGAGTCATCAAGTATGACGAGGTCAAAGGAATCGAATGGGAATGGCAAATCATTGATGCTTGTATTACCAAATCACCGTTGGGAGGAGAAGCTACTGGCCCCAATCCTGTAGACCGTGCCAAAAGCGGGACTAAACGAAGTTTGTTGACCGATGGACGAGGCGTGCCTTTGGGGCTCGTGGTTGCAGGCTCTAACCGGCACGATATGAAGCTGACAGAATCTACTTTAGAATCAACCATTGTAGAGCGTCCACCTGTTACAGAAGAAGCCCCCCAAGAAAAAAATGGTCAGACACAGCTGTAACCTATTGCCTTAAAAAATTTAATAATTTTTTATAAGATTTTTAATCTATATTATGGTAGAGTAGAAAATACTCAGGCACTTTTGATGAGGTATTTTGTAACTTTAAATTTTATGAGGCTAAGGACGCGCGACTGAAAAGCGGGACTGTCACCGCCTGCCTCATTTTTTAGCTGACAGAATATTATGACAGGAGTATCAAATTATGAATGAAAGCATTCCTTTTTTAGTGGATGTTTTGGAGTTATACAAAAAAACTCCAGAAGGCTTACCACTTTGGAAAACAAAAGATATCCAACTTACTTATGAAAATCTTCTTGAAAATATTTTTGTTTTAAGCAATGATCTTGCAATTTATTTTGAAATACGACATCGTGATTTGATAGGGAGAAATTTTCGTAAGTTAAAGGAGGAAGGATATATAGACCATGAGCGCAAAATTGCGCTCATGGTTGAAATTGGTTCTTCTACAAAGAGGGTTCAGACTATTTATGCCTTTACACGTCATCACACAGAATATTTGATTATGGATTTTTCTGGGCCAAAAGCTCGCAAGAAAAAACTTGCTATTTTAAAGAGATTGCATGGCATTGAATCTGATGTCCTTCGTGGAGCATATTTAGAAGCTAGACAAAAAGCACAAACTTGGGATGGAGTTCAACTTTTAAAAGAATTAGGATTTAAATCATCTATTCCCAATAATCTTGCGACAAAAAAAGATATAATAAAATTTCTTAAGATTC
>JABWCH010000110.1 GCA_013359215.1 Candidatus Brocadiia bacterium
CAGATTACACAGATTTTCAAAATTTTTATCTGCGTAATCTGAGTAATCTGCGGATTATTTTATAGGCGATTTTTGTATGCAATGCAACTAAGAACTGCTATAAATCCTTAACTTAGCAGCGTTGGTGTGTTACCCTAGGCTGGTATATATAGGTCTTTCAGGCCAAAGATTAAAGGCTTTTCGACTGGCACAGCCGTGATTTTTATATATGTTCAAAACAATAGGTAATCCACTGTATATGTGCATCGACATCATCTTCCATAACATAGCCTCTTTCTTTGAACCGACATTTCTGTAAGATGCCATGTATTGTATTTTCAGGTATTTCCCACGGGGAATAGATCAAAATCCATTTTTCCTGCCCTACTCTATTGTCTAGCATAAAAGGTTTGATTGAGGGAGGAAAAATATATTCGCCCTGGATAGGATTTTTAAATTCGTACCAATATGGCTTGTTTTTAAATTCTGGGTCAGGATGAGGAAAAAGGATTTGCCATTTCTGCTGGTCTAGCTGATAAAAATAAACATAAATTTTTTCCTGGCAAATAAGCCTAATTTTATAATATGTTCCTGATTTTAGAGATTGAGGTATATCCGATTCTTTTATAGCTTTGCCCTGCCTGTCTGTATAAAGAAATCTTATCTGCAAACCTTCTCCTGGCTTCATAGTTATAAACAAAAGAAGAGCTATGAATAGGGAAGACAAAAGAATCGAGAATCCCCATATCCAATACTTTCGGACGAAAGAAAATCTGTCTGTGCTGTTTTTCTTGCATTCTACAAACACGATACCTTGGATATGAGGATTTTCTGCTTGCAGAATATAAGATTTTGCTGGCATTTCGGATAAAGCAATTCCATGAACAGGGGGAGCGATTCCTAATGCTGTGGATAAAAGAGAGTAGTCATCTCTTTTGCAAACAACAACAGGCATGGAATCGCTATGCGCTTTTTGTGCAAGCTCTGCAAATGTGTTTTCTGAGAGTGGTATTTGCTTGACGCTATCATTGTCACGGCATAACAATTGGGCATCCTCTTCATATAAAACCAGAGCTATAGCCTTGTTTTTTTTGCAGGCTGCCCATTTATTTTTTAAAGACTTCAAGGAAGATGGGTTATCTTTTTCTGTAACTTTTTCTATCTTTAAACAATCCAGACCATAAGCTATGTCCTGAAACTCCAGGGAACAAGAAATGCAAACTAAGGGGTCTTTTCCCGTACTTCCATCCCTATCCTGCCGAAAGCCAAGAACACAAGCTACAGCATCCGATGTCCCTGAACCAAAGATGTCTTCTGGATTCAGCCTTGTATTCGCAGGTTGATCCTTCCCTATAATATCAAATTCAAAGTAATACTGGCTAGTCTCATCTAAACGTAATCTTTCGTAAACAAAAGAAGCTCCCGATTTGTTTCCTAATCTGGATACTCCGCCAGACTTGATAGAATGCTGGCGTTGTTTTTGTTTTCTCACTACCACAAGAAAAGAGTCTTCAGGCGTACCTGCATCCACAGGATAAGCAATACGAAATCCCATATAGTACCTCATGATTCTCGAAAAATTTTACATTCTTTTTTTTCCTGAACAAGGGAAAAAACTTTTTCCAAGCTTTTATCCATAATAAGCCATTTTTTATCCTTTTCCTGTACTTCTATACTTACTTCAGAAGACAGGCCAAGCTTTTCTTTTATACAATCGGGGAGGTTTCTGGAATTTAAAGAATCATAATCTCGAGACTCCAATACAATGCTAAAAAGATATTTATAAAGAAGCTCTGCATATAATATGTTTTTGGCCTTATTCTCTGGTATGATAAATTGATTGCCAATCGTTTTACTTCCATCCCATACATCATAGCTACCATCTTTATAGATGACCTTGACTGTCAGTAATGCTCTGAAATCGGCAGAGCCGCCTTGTAGAGACAAGAGTATGTCCTTAGCACCAGGCACTGTATCGAATTGTAAAGAAAGATCTCTACCCTCCAAAAAATCCCGGTCTACCAAAACTTTGGGAGGAATATCCTTGGGGCAACCAGCAGCAAGGCTAACAGCGTCATAGTCTTTTATCCTTATGCCATTATTACATCGAATAAAAAAAACTCTTTTCCATCCCCTGGAAATAATCTGCATCCAGAAAGAAAAAACAGCAGAATGCTCTCTTTCTATTTCTTCTACTTCCTTTTCTGTTATCGCAGAAGCGTAGCTTTGAGCATGCTCCTCACCATATCGGTCTGAATAGTATTTTCTATAGCCTTGATCTCTTCGCAAAAGATAGCTGACTACTTTCCAAAGTGCTTTCTCTTGAAAAAGCATAAGCTCAGGGAATGATTTTGCAAATTCTTCTTCTATATCCAGATTACAATTTGCGCATGTCAAAATATGAAACCAGCATCTCAAAATTTTTTCTTCGCCATAAACCTGAATCGCCTTTTCTGGAGAAGCAAGGTATACTTTAATAAAAAAGAGTTTCTCTTTTACATTTCCGCATCGGCTATTAATAGGAAAAAGAGACTCCAAAGATACTTGCTCCTTTGGCTTATCGATCTCTTCCATTTTTTTATTCCTAAGTGATTACCATTAAATAATTTAAAATTTAGTTTCTAAAATTGCAGGAAAAGTTCCTCTAGTGAGCTTTGCATCATGGTCTGTATAGGAATCGATTCTCCCGTGTATTGCAGATGTTTATATGAATCATATTGTCTATAACAAAATCTGATCTTAGCGTAAGTAGCTTGTGCAGGCCAAGCAGTGCTATGTTAATAGCATCTGCTTGAGTCTGCGGAAGTAAATGGGGAACTTATTTAATTCTCGCTTCTTAATTACTCGTTAGAATAACTAGCAAGGATTTTTTTCGAATTCAAGGTAATAATTAAATCGCTATATCCACCGTTTCCGTCCATATTTCGATAAAGCCATATCTCACCTCCATCGTCCAATGCTACTTTCTTCGCAGGTTGCCCAAATTTTTTAAGGATTTCATCCTCGTTGGTATAACCTTGCTCTAGCAATCTCACTTCCGATTGGTCTACAGGATATCCAAGCCTAAGGTTTGTACATCCTATGAATAGCATAACAATGACGCAGCAAAAAAAGCAAACTTTTTTCATGACAAACCTCCTAATTCCTATTTTATCATAAAGTCAGAAAACAATTCTTTGGAAAAAGATTCAGCCATTTTATCCACAATGATTTCGCAAAGCTCAAGATGGTTTTTAGGTTCTTGGGGACTTGTTGAGATAGCCCTGATTTCACTAGGTAAGGCTCGCTCATCGCCACCGAACGAAGCAAGATATACCTGGCTATCTACAAAGCTATTGCCCAATGTGCTTTTCTTTCTGATTTTTGTAGTATAGACATCAATCACTTCATAAGAAGCTTTTATCGCTAAAGAAGTTTTTCTCGATTTCAAAGTCCACCATGCAGTAACACTCTCTTCACCTATACGCTTTCCTTTATCATTGTAAACGCCTATCTTAATGGTATTTTTTTGGTCTTGCTCCTGCCATCCTGTGTCTGTTGGAATAACACTCAGAATTTTTCCAGCAACAATGTAATTAGCACCTTTTACATCTTTAAAAAGATTTGTATCCATAATTCCACTAGAGAGATCAGGAATCATAATTTCTGGATGTAAATTTTTAAACTGATCCCTGGACAAAAACTCTAGCAACTCTGGCCTTCTTTCCATCAACTTAGACAAACTGCTGGAGGTAAGATTATTGCTCAATCCAGAAAAATTAGGATAAGGGTTATGAAAATCCAAAATCACAATACGCTCTATTGCACTTTCTACGCATTTTTGATACCAATCTTGAGCCTCTTTGTATCCAGGATAAAAACCTAGACAGGTACGGAAAAATTTTACACCTTGCTTTGTTATTTCTTTTGTTACCGTGGAGATACGAGATATATCTCCTCCAAATAGACTTAATCCCTTCTGATAAAAAATTTCAGATGCTTTTTTTGCCAATTCCCCGCGTTTTTCTTGCTCTTTGGAAATCGGCATTCCTGCTAAATTTCCAAATAAAATTAAACGATCTAAAAACTTAAGAGATTTATCTGGATCTTTATTTTCCACTGATGCACATTTGGAAGATAAGTCCGCAGCCACGCTATGAGAAATTTCTTTTTTCATTGCAAGAGCTTCTTCATGCGCAGGAGATTCAGCCAAGCACAAATTCAGATATTCAACACATCCTATGGGATGAGGTTGCGTTTTTACAGCGGCATTATAATAAGCACTTGAAGCACAACCAGACAAGAATAGCAAACCGAGAACAAACTGAATAAAAAATATTTTTCTTTCCATTATAAAATCTCCTTGAAAAACGGCCAAAATATCTAAAAAGAGTGAAGCTCCCCCACAAGATGTGGGTGCTTATTAAAGGATTTTCAAATTTTCAAAAATACTATACAGTTAGAAGCATTTTTTTGTACCACTAGCAGATCTAGTGGTTTATGAAAAATAATTAAATCCAGCTTTCGCTATAAATTATTAATAGAAAATATTTTGAATTCAACATTATTGAACTAATTCCTAAACACGACTATTTGTTTTTCCAGCGAAAACTACTTGGCCGACTTCTCAGCTTTGTTTTATAATGCGCAGAGTGATCTTTTGCTTCCCATAAGCCATAAATCCATAAAACCTTCTGCGAATTTGCAACAAATTCTGGTAATATATTGCTGTCCATATATTTTTGTACCAGGTCAATAAAGCCATTTGCGTGATCATAGTCCACCACGGAAACAGATTTATCAGATGAAGTTACGTCAATCCAGCTCTGCATAGCCTCTGGTAAATCAGGAATAGGAATGCTATTTTTTGTATCAGGATTAATATAAAATGTCCACAAACAGACTGCTTTTTCTCCATCATCTATTGATTCCACTTCAAAATTAAAGATATCACGGCTTGTATTTCCTGTTATAGTCCAGGATAATATTTTGCTTTCAGCATTATAGCTTGCAGAGATATCTAAGTCGGGCATTGAAAAAGCAACAGAATCTGGAATCGAGCTATAGCGTATTTTTTGATAGTAGTCTTTATTGTTGTTGAGCAGCATTGTTGCAGATAAAAAATATACATCCGCAGGAAAATTCCCTGCATATTTCTGTATTCCTGAGATATCAGCTTCATCAGGTGCAACACCCCATTCACAAAGAAAATATTTCACCCCTTTGCGATAGCAAGACACAGAAATAAAAGATGCTGGTCTATCAGAAGTCCAGCTCAAATTTTTTGGAATTTCATTTGGGGGTATAATAAAATTTTTTCCATTTTCAGAATTCTGATCCAGAAGATATCCATAGCCGACCATGCCGACTGGATAGCTATTTAGAAATGCCAGTAAAGACAATTTTCCATCGTTTTGCATATTATAAGAATAGACATTTTCAACTATATTGTAAGGATCGCCTTCGACGAAATCCCAAGACCCAAATGGCTCTATAATTACTTCCTCTGCAGCGACAGGAGTGGGAGTTATTGTTACATTAATTTCATGGAGATACGACTTATCAAAAATTTTCCAAATAAAGTGGCGTGTTGGAATCTCTATCATTGTATGCAAATATAGATCTCTACGATCATTATTACCCATTCTTTTCTTAGCATCCCTATCATCATAAGCAAAGGTTACAGTGCAGGTATCTCTGCCTATATTCCCAAAGTCCGCAATCCCATCATTTCCAGTGATTTTAGTTTCTTGAATGGTTTTGTTGTTTGGATAATACAAAATGACATAAACGTCTTTCAATGGCAAAAGAGTCACTTCTTCCAGTACTGTTATTTTGAGATTCTGAGCAGGGGAATTTCCTACTACAATACTTACTAATGCGGATTCTCCAAGATTTCCTTGGTTGTCTGTTGCTTTAGCCTGAAGAGTATAGTTGCCTTCTTCTACATTTTGCCATGCAAAAGTGTAAGGCACTGTGCTATCTTCGCCCAATTTTGTAGCTCCCTGAAAAAATTCTACTTTGCTCACAGAACGGTAAGGGTCACTTGCCGTGGCTTGTATATTAATATTAGCAGGTGCTGAAAATTGTTGTCCCTGTGCAGGATAGGTAATCATTACAGTAGGAACTGTACTTTGGATTTCTACAGCAACAGGGTTAGAAGTTGTTGTTTTTCCTTCGTTGTCCGTTGCTTTTGCCGTAAGAATATAAGAGCCAGTGCTGCTGGCAGACCATATTGCATTATAAGGCTCTGTAATATCTGTAGAAAGCAGGCTATTGTTGACATAAAAATCTACTTTTGATATAGTTCCATTCTGGTCTTGAGCCTGGGCTTGTATAGCAAAGTTACCCGATGGATAAGTTCCAGAAACAGGGCTTGTGATTTCTATTGATGGAGCAGGGTTGCTTACATTTATCCCTGATATAACATTCGATGTACCACGAAGATTTGAATCATCTATAGCGATAGCACGTAAATCGTAGTTTCCTTCAGGAACATTTTTCCATTCATAAGTGTATGGGGAAGAGACAGCAGTTCCTTTCCATATATAACTGCCATTTCCAGATGTATTTCTTGCCTGGAATTCTACCCTATTTATAAGACGACTATCTTGGGCATTGGCTTGAAAAATCAGATTTACTGGAGTCGTGTAACTTCCTGAAATAGGAGCAATAAGGGTAGTACTAGGAGCTGAATCTACCAACATATATACACTGCCAGACTGGGAAAAAACACCTTGAGAATTTTGGGCTGTTGCGTACAAAACATAGTTTCCTTTAGGCAAACTTTTACCCCATTTCTCTGTAGTAAATGTTGACCTGGATTTTATAGTTTCGACAGTGTCTACTTTTTGTCCATTGACAAAAAATTCCACCATAACTACCTCGCCTTGCACTTCTATTGTAAAAAGGACACTTGAGCCTGGTGCAACAGGGTTCGAACTCCATTGTGGTGAAATAATTTTTACTTGAGGAGGTGCAATTTGGATAAAGTTCAGTTCTTGAGGAGTCTCATCTTCCAACTGAATTGATTTCCAATAAAAATTGTTAAGCCAAACTTGTACAGGAATGCCAATAGGCACTTTATTAAGCTCGTATTTTCCATCCTGGCCTGTAATACCATAAGCACCACAATCGGAAAATACATATTCTCCTTGTTTTGGAATGTTGTTTATATCTTTAACAATTCCAAATATTTTACCCCACTGTATTTTGATTTCAGCAACAAGGTCTCCTGATCCAGAATTCCAGGGAGTTTCTACCACCATATTTCCAAAAGCTACTGTGCCTACATAAGCAGAGACTTTGACCCGATCACGATTTTGTTCGCTTTGACTACGTTTTACAGTGACCTGAGCAATTCCTTCCTCATTGGTAATCGAAGTAAAACTCCTTCCGCTATAAGTAACCCCATCTGCCTTTACAAAAATGCCTTTTAAAGGCTTATTCTCCACATCCACCACTTTAACTAAAATGGTAGTTTGTTCCAAAGGTATATCGCCATTCCACCAACTTAAATGGGTGATTTCCGATTCAATATATAAACCATCTTCACCAGCGGTAACATCAGCATCATACTTTTGATCGCTGCCAGGAAAAGCGTCTTCTCTTTCCCAAATTCCTTCCTGATCATTATATGACCACCAAGGAATAGTATCTCCTGCTTTATAAGGCTGATTGGTAAGTAAATTTAGAATTGTTCCATCTTGGAAGCTTTGAGGCAACCGCATTTTTACCTTCGCTGGCGAAGGAAGCTCTTTGATTTCTTCCCCTCGATAATCTGTGACTTTGATTTCAGAAAAAGCCACACTCATAAGAGATACAGAAGATCTGTCTAATTTAGCAAGATACTCTCCAGGAAATGTAGATCCTCCGCTTCCTGTAGGGTCGCCAAAATAAACGCTCGCTTTATAGCCAACAAGTTCTTGAGGAAACAAAATCTCTCCATGCCCCTCAGACTTGACTATCCCTGTATTGTCAATGGTCTGGCTTATATGATTTCTTTCTAAAACTGCGGCAATGCCTAACTTTTGGTCTGCTTCTACAGCCCAACTTTGCTGATAAGAGCAAAATAAGTCATCTACATGACTAAAAGTTACAAGAACTTTGCCATCAGCGGTTCTAGGAATATCTGCGAGATAAAAAAAACCGTTGCTATCTGAGAAAATACTTTTACCCCCAGAAGAAACAAGAACTTTACCGTCTACAATCGGCCCGCGTCCACCTTTGGCAAGCTCTAAAGCACTACAATCAGCTCTTTCCAAAGCAGATATCAATTGAAGGCCGTGAGAAGCTTTGGCAAATGGATCAGCCTCTGTCACTGTCCCAAAAACAGAAGCTGTAGTAAAATTATTTTGGTCTTTACTACTACCACTGCTATCACAACCTGAAAGACTGAGAAGAACAAGACAAAGGCATAGATAAAAAAACTTTTGATCCGACATATAAACTCCTTAAAAAATTTTTTTTGTCTATAGTTTATTTTTCTTCCCCGTTTCTTCCCTAGCCTGGAATAAAATTTTTTGATTTGGCTTACACTCCGCTTTTTTCTTGACTCGCAGAAATAGCGGATTGTCAAACTATTCCACTAAACGCTTTTCTTCAAATTCCCTAAAAACTCGCAAAAATGTATCTTTTAATTCGCTTATCTCTTCTTTTTCTTCTTGCAGAAAATAGCCTATGCAAACTCTTATTTTGTCCTCAATAGGGAAGGTTTTCGAACTATCATAGTCTTGTTGTTTGTCTGCAGAAAAATTTTTGGCTTTTTCTATGGGGCTAGGTACCTTGTATTCTAAAGCTTTCATGTATCCAGGCTTTTCTGATGTAAAAAGCCTTTCATCTGGGAGACAAAATGCGAACCTTTCCAAAGATAAATACATAGGCGTAATGTCAAAGCCTATAGTACTACAAATTTCTAGGCTTTCTCCTGGCTCAAAAAGCAATTGGCATACTAATTGGGCATTTGCTTTACTAATGTCTTTTAGGGCAAAATAAATTGTTTGTGGATCGGCCTTACTAAGCTTTTTGTGATCTATATGCTTTTGTTTTTTACCTCCAGAACGCTTGTAGATGGTAATGGAATTTTTCTTAGATGACACTATTTCTTCTTTTTCTCTTTTTCCTGCTATTGATGAAAAACATTTTACAGGATCATCCTGGCTAAAGATAAAATCCACAAAGCCTTCTGTTTGAGATTTTATGAAAAATTGTTTAAATTCATCGCCTTGAGCATAAAACTCAGCCGAGTATCGTATTTCCTGGCCTGAGCGCAATGCGACAAAATCGAGCATTGTGGAAGACCTCTTGGTATTGACTTGGGCTTGTTCTTTATAATAGATTTCAAACGAAAGCTTTTTTAATTTATAAAAATCGTGTTGTTCATCTTTATCTTTCCATTCGGATTCAGGTATAAGCCTTTTTGTGATATTACCTATCCTGAATTCACTATGTTCTGGAAAAACCAATTGCTTTATTTTTTCTATAATATCTTCGTCTTTCAGTCCTTCCCAAAAACCTTTTTCCATAGCATTTTCACAATATTGAAAAATATCGAATATAAGCTTTTTAGCCAAATCTTTTTTGGATTCTTCATTGTTAATATATCGGAGATTCTCTCTGTCAAATACAGTATGAAGGCTTTTAAGATAAAAAAAAACTTTTTCTTGTATTATTTCCATAGATGATACATTGTTATTTCTTAAATATTCTTCTATTTCCGATTTTGTTATTTTATTTTCTATAAATGATAGTTTTATTATTTTTTTTATCATACTACCTACTCTCCAGGAAAAATATGAAAGTTTTGGAAAACATCTTTCTTGAAAAAAGTTCTAGTTTTGCTAAAATAGCATAGAAAAATTTTAAGGCTATGGAAAATTTTTATATACTACATTCTATAAGCAAAAAAGTTCCCATCACTAATACCTCAAATCCGACAACTACTTTTTTTTCCCAAACACCTTTTGGGACTAATTGTAAAGGGCATTGTATATGAAGTTTTTTTATTTGCTGTGCTTTTTCGTTGCTATTCTAAATGCTCAGAAAAATTCCTTAGATGAGACACTAGAAGAACTACAAAGAAAAGCAGCCCATTTCTATTCTCAAAAAGAATACCAAAAGGCTGAAGAATCTTTCCTTAAAGTAGTACAAATTCACGAAAAAAATCAAGGAAAGAATGGGCTTGCTATGGCTTTTGCCTATCAAAATTTAGCTGTGCTTTTTCTGGAGCAAAAAAAATATGCCAATAGCAAAGATTACATATTAAAAGCAATCCCTCTTTGGGAAAAGTTTGAAAAAGAACAAAAAAATCTCCATTTTTGCTATGACTCTCTTGCCTATATTCTGCAAATCTCTCATCAATATAAAGAAGCTGAAGTCTATTGCAGAAAATGTGTCTCATTTTATGAAAAAAATCCCAAAAACATCTTTCATACGGCTAGCTATTATGAGTATTTTGGACTTTTGCTTCGAACGTTAGGGAAACAGCAAGAATCATTGGAATACATTCTCAAATGTCTTGAAATTCGCAAAAAAAACCTAAAAGACGACGATATTTCTCTTGCTTTTTCTTATCAAAATCTAGGTCTTATTTATATGGATCAAAAAGGATATACAGAAGCAGAAAAATTTTTCCGTAAAGCACTGGCTATTTATGACCTCCAAAAAAATGAAAATATAGCATCTGCCTGCAATAATCTGGCTATGGTTTTGAATTACCAAAACAAAATTGGAGAAGCACAGGAATATATGCAAAAAGTGTTCCAGATAAAACACATAGAATACCATCCTTATGCTCCTGTTTTTTATATTACTTTGGGAGAAATTTTCGAAAAAAAAGGAGACTACCAGCTAGCCAAAAATTGCTATTGTAAAGCATTGGAAATGCAGAAAAAACTCTCCAAAGAAATGACACCTGATATAGCAAAAAGCTACGAAAAATTAGGAAATTTGCTAGAAATTTTAGGCAACTATACAGAGGCAGAAAAATACCATATACAGGCTTTAGCCATCCGCAAGCATTTTTTCGATGAAAAGCATCCAGACATCGCTATCTCTTACAGCAATCTAGGAGCAATATACTTCCGATTAGGAAAATATGGACTCTCTCAAAAATACTATAATAAAGCTTTAGAAATCAGGAGGCATCTTTTTCATTTTTCGGAGATTGCAGATACTTATATCAATTTGGGAAACCTGCTAAATTCTTTGGGAAAAAGCAATGAAGCAGAATTTCAGCATCGTGAAGCAATTAAAATTTGGGAAAGTATGCCTGAAAAAAATCTTTCTTCTTTTGCTTATTCTCTAGCACATAGCTATCATTCTTTAAGCTGTTCCCTAGTTTCCCAGAAAGAATACCAAAAAGCGCAAGAATATTGCGAGAAAGCCATTGAAATTATTCAAAAACAAAATAAAAAAGATTCGTTAGGATATTTTTATGCTACTTTAGCGAATATACTACTTTTACAAGAAAAAGATTTAGAAGCTGAAGAAAAATACCAGAATGCAATAACAATATGGGAAAGCATAGATAAAAACCATCCAAATACAAGCCTGGTATATAGCAATTACGCATCTTTATTGTATAAACAAGGGAAGTTCATGCAAGCTGAAGAATACTATTTTAAAGCTCTGCAAATCCGCAAAAAACTTTTTCCAGATTATCATTCTGTTGCTATTTATCATAATCTTACAAGTCTATCTTTAACACAAGACAAGAAAGATGCAGCATGGGAATACTCTCGAAAAAACTGGGCTTTGAGCCAGAAACGCTATCTCCTGTATCAGCCTTTATGGTCTTTGCCTTATAAAATCGCCAACAGCAAAGAACATTTCATGGCACCCCTTTCTCTTACATTTCGCATAGCTAAATCGTCTCAAAAGCAAGAGTGGTATAGTATTGCTTATCAGGATTGGCTCTGGAGGCGAGGCATTGTTTCCAAAATCATCCAGGAAGAAAAAAAAATTTTATCAGAATATCAAAAAGACATAGAACTAAAAAGTCTCTTGGATCAATACAGGAATGTTCTGCAACAAATGCATAACATTTTGTATCTTTCTGATTCTGAACAAGAAAATAAATGGCAGGCATCTCAATTTTTATCAAAAGAATGCGAACAATTACAAGAAAAGCTTAGCCAAAAATCAAATAATTTCAAATTTATAAAAAAAATAGAAAAAATAGCACCTCATGAAATCCAAAAATCTTTAAAAAAAAATTGGGCCTTGATTGATTTTGCCATTTTTCATGAAAAGTTCAGAAAGCCATCGCTAGCTTTATTTCTTATCACAAAAGAAAAAATAGATCTTTATTTCATAGATTCCTGGGAAGAATGCGAGGCTACAATATCTAAAATACAGCAAAAAATTTTTAACACGCCAAAAGCTTCCAATTTTGCCCAAGAAGAACAAAATCTAAAACCTTTACTCCAGAATATCTTTTCTCATATATTCTCACCTATATTATCTTCCTTACAGGATAAGGATACTCTTCTCCTTTGCCCTGATGGCATACTGCATGCTTTTCCTTTTAACATCATTATAGAGCCAAAAACAGGAAGATATCTGGCAGAAAAATACAACTTTGTATATTTAACCTGCGCATCTCAGATTTTGTCAGAATATAAGTCTTATGGAAATATTTTTTTAGGCATCGGGAATCCCGATTTTTCTCTAAAACATTCCCAAAAACAAAAAATTTTACAGGATTTACAAATTCCTACGGAAGATTCTTTAAAAAATATTCCAAATGATACACAAAAAAATTTTGAGTACTTGCAAAGCAATGAAATAGAATTTATAGCACACAATTTTTTTGAAAATCCTACGATTATCACAGGAAGCAAAGCATTGGAAAGCCACCTAAAAAAATTAATTGAGCAGAAAAAACCATCTTGGCTTCATATTGTTACTCATGGCTTTGTCCAGCGAGAAAACATAATTTCAGCAGAGCCACTGCTCTTTTCTGGCATGGCATTTTCTGGCGTTGGGAAAAAAATAGGAGGCGATGATGGCTATCTTACTGCTCAAGAAATTTCAACAATGGACCTTTCCTCACTTCACTGCGCAGTGCTTTCCTGCTGTCAGACTGGGTTAGGAAAAATTTATACAGGAGAAGGATTGTTTGGATTCAAGTGGGCATTAGAGCATGCAGGAGTTCATTATCAGATTCTGACTCTTTGGAATATCCCAGACCAAAAAAGCTTAGAACTCCTAAGATATTTTTATGAAAATTGCTGGAATATGCCCGTCTGGGAAGCTATAAACAATGCACAAAGGCAGTATATTCAACATTCCCTCTATAAAGATGGACATTCCCACCCTTATTTCTGGGCATCTTTCATTTGCAATGGAAAACCTGACGAAAGAATAGAAAAGCCATCTGCAAGGATTCCTGACAAAAAAAATATTTTAATAATACGCGAATACCATGAAGCCAGCTCTATAGTTTTTTTAGAATACGAAAAAAATGCTTTAGAGAAAAACAGCTTTAGTTCTGATATTTCTTTTCCTTGCCCAGAAAGCGGATTTTTAAAAGCGCAAGCAAGACAAAAAACTTTTATAATGCTTTTTTCCCTGAAAAACAACAAGCCTGTTTTACAAAAAAAATTTTTTTTAAACAAAGACCAAAGCACTATACTTTTTTCTTTCCCTATTCCTAGAGAGCAAACTCATATTCTCCTTTTATCAGAGGAGGAATGCACGGCAGAAGACTGGCTTAAAGAAAACCTACATAGAGGCTATGTTTTTGAAGAGAATAAAGCATACCCATACTTTTGGATAAGAAATCAAAATTAATTTGACAATGTTAAATCTGATTTCTTGTATTTCAAAGCTTACCGTAAATTTTAGGTATTTATTTGAGGAAAAATTTAACCGCGAAGAACGCGAAGAGTACAAAGGCTATATTTTGAATTTTTTCTTCGTACACTTCGTGTTCTTCGTGGTTAATGACAAATCGAAAAACTGTCATAAGGAATTGCTAATCAACAACATTGATTTAACATTGTCAAATTATAATTAGTTAAAAAAATCTGCAAAACTATAGATAGTTACTTACATTACCGAAAAAGAGGATGTTGCAGTTTGCGTATCCTCTTTTAAAATTTTAGCATCTATCGCCATTCTACTCTATATGTTGACGATTCTGCATTGAGAAATGACGATTCTGCATTGAGAAAAACGCTCGATTGGTACTGCCAGTCATCCTCTTGTTTTTGGTAGAGATGGAAGCTATATTGGCCGTCTGGACAGTTGCTTAGCCATATCTCGCCTTCGGATAATGGAATCCAGGAAAAATTGGGCTGCTGTCGCAAAAAAGAGCGGTCTAGGGATGCGGGTGCTTGCTCTGGGTTGTTTTTTCTGATTAAAACCAGCCCATTGGGAACGCAAGGTAGGAGAAACTGGCTGCTGCTGGAAGAGAACATCGTTGCTAAATCTACTTGCTGTAGTCCTGGTTTTAAAACTATAGGAAGAATGACCAACCGTTTGAGATTGTCTTTAGATTGCCTCAGCATGAAAGAATAGTTTCCAGGAGAAACAGCCGCGATTATAAAGCTTTCTTCTTGTAGGGTAGCACGTACGAATTGTCCTGTTGGCGCATCGCTTTGTGGTACAAGGAGAATTTCTTGTGTTTTCCAGGAATCGTTTATAGATAGCTGTCCCTTTACAGTAGCTAAATTATCGAGAGATAAAATCTGGCAAAGATCGTTTCTTTGGTAAGGCGAACAATCGATTTCCTGATTCCATATTTTCTGACCCACTTGCATTTGAATCTGATACTGGCCGTAAGGGATTTCGCTAATTATGATTTCTTGCCCTGCGTTTATGGCCTGACTTAAAAAGACTGGGCCATTGATACTAAGGGAAACATTTTGCCATTCGTCTGGGCAACGATACTGCAAAGAGGCTGTACCAAAAGGGAGGGAAACAAGAAGTTCTTGGTTATTCTGTATGCTAAGAATTTTGGTAACCTTTCGGTTCTCTGTTTCCAGAGTCATGATAGCACGGCCTTGTGCGAGATTATCAAACGCCAGGCTCTTGATTCCAGAATGAGCTTTGGGGAAGTTAAACTTTTGGGACTGCATTCTTCCTTGAGCATCATGAATAGACAAAGTTCCTTCAATTTCACGCTGCAAGGATACAGGACGCTCAATCATAATGGAAATGCTTCCCATGGCGTGCATCTCTCTTTGGGCGGATGGGTCGAAATCCACTGTCGCTTCTACTGCAAAGTGGTCTGACATATATTTGGCTTTTCCCACAGGATGGGCCATAGGAAATCTGTTGACAGCGGCTTTTTTCCACATATTCATAGCACCATGCTGCATTAAGATATAGTCGAGCCTTTCCATGCTTCCTGATCCACAAAAAGGATTCTCTTTATAGTACGTATATCCTGGGTCTGTATGCGTGGATCGATAGGCATCGATAGGGTTGCCTAAACGCGCCATCATGTCGGGATATTGCTGGTCTTTATCGCCAATTACATTCAAATCCCCTATGATAAAAAGGGGAACTGAAGTATTGTACTTCTGGATAAAACTTTGCAATTCATTGAACTGCTTTTTGCGCACATCAAAATTTTTCTCATCAGCTTGTGTATGGCTTAGAACTACTTCTATTGTCCTGCCGTCAGGAAGGGTGATTCTAGCGAAAATAGCCCCTTTTTCAGAATACGCATCCCACCCTGTAGATGCTTTATAAATCATTTTTTTATAGAAGCTAACAGGGTAGCGACTGAAAAAAGTGATGCCGCCATCTTGATAGAAGATATTGCTGCTTTCAGGAGGGTCGATTGCATAAGGATGTGTATTGCGAAGGCGGTTTTTCCATTTGTCTCGTAATTCATCATCAAAGACTTCGGAAAGCCCAATAATATCATAAGGTCTTACTGCTTCAACCAATTCAGCAAAACGCTCTGATTTGTAATCGTCTTTTCCAACTAATCCAGGACGGAGAAAGACATTATATGCCAATATCTTAACTTCTTCGGTCTCTAAGCTTTTTCCACCAAAAAGGAATAGAAACAGCAGCAGTCCAACAATCAATAATCTCATACATTTCCTTTCATAGTTATCCCCTGAAGGGGCGAAATATAATAGGCAAATGTTCAAAAGTTTATGTCCTAAAATTTTTAACACGAAGAACGCGAAGCAAAAAACACGAAGATCATGAAAAGAAATATACAAAACCATTTTTCTTCGTGTTTTTCGTACTCTTCGTGGTGAGTATTCTTTAACTATTATATTTATCAATAGTTTATATTTAGTACAAAGACTTTTGAACACTTACCTAGCCAGGGGCAATGCCACTGGCAACTTTATGGTTGTTTAGCGATGAGAAGTAAATAACTTCCCCATTTTTAACCGATTATAAAGAAAATGGTTATGATATTTTATACTCTATAAAGCTTATTTTATAATAGATATCGTCTATAACAAAATCTGACCTTAGCATAAGCAGCCTGTGCAGGCTTAGCAGTGCTATGTTAATAGCATCTGCTTGAGTCTGCGGAAGTAAATGGGGAAGTTATTTAATTCTCGTTTCTTAGTTCAATTTAAGATGCTCTACGATTTTGTCTAAAATCTTTTTGTTTTGTTGCTGAGGATAATGGAAGAAAGCCAGCCTTCTTGTGCTTCCTACATAATCAATAGGAGGGGGATTTTCTGAGAGAGGATCTTGTAATAGATCGCGGTAATTTTTAGGATAGATCAGGAGAATTCCGCATAAAGTTTTCTCTTTATCTTGCTGGCTCTCAGGGGAATACAATCCAATATTCAAAGCGGGTCGGCAGCGTAGGGTTTCTACCCATTCGCCTTTTAGGTTGATAAATTCGGCCTGTGCTATAGGGTGGATGGCTGCTTTCACTTGATCCAGAATTTCTCTTCTTAGGCTGGATTCTATTGTAGCCGTAGGTACTGGAATATAAGGCTGCTTTTTGTATACTTCAGAAACAATCTGCAAACTTGGCGTTTCTTTTATTTTTTCTATAGTCAATATATGGGAATAAGCATAAGGATGGAAAAAGAGTATCCCTATCACTAAAAAAAGATAAATTTGCTTATAAAAGGTGTTTTTTTGCTTTTTCAATGAGGGATATCCTTGTAAAACAACTACCCAATGCATTGCCAAAGCATTGGGGTTTAGTTTGTTATTTTAGCTCTGAGTTCAATAGCAAATAAGCTTCAATGAGTTTATCTATTTCACCTTCCAAAACAGCCTGGACATTTCCAATTTCCAGATTGGTTCTATGATCTTTAACCAGCGTATAAGGCTGTAATGTATAAGAGCGAATCTGGTTACTCCAGGAAGCTTGAGCTTTGTTGCCATAAGCTTTATTGATGGCATCTTGCTTTTCTTTTTCTCTCCTTTGGTATAGACGGGAATGGAGAACTTTCATGGCAAAAGCACGGTTTTTGTGCTGAGATCGTTCGTTCTGGCAACACACTACAATCCCTGTTGGATAGTGTGTAATCCTAACAGCAGAGTCTGTAACATTGACATGCTGTCCGCCTGCTCCTGAAGATCTATAACAATCAATACGGATGTCTTTTTCATTGATTTCTATAGGAATGTCTTCATCATATTCAGGAACTACATCTACGGCAGCAAAGGATGTATGCCTTCGAGCGTTGGAATCAAAAGGAGAAATACGAACCAGGCGATGAACTCCTCTTTCAGACTTTAGGTAGCCATACGCCCAATTCCCTTTTACGTGTATTGTCGCGCTTTTGATACCCCCTTCTTCTTCTACTACATATTCAATGGTTTCCGATGAAAAGTCTTTCCTATCGGCATATTTTAAATACATACGCAAGAGCATGCTGGCCCAGTCGCAAGCATCTTTGCCTCCAGAGCCTGCCTGTATGGATAAAAAAGCATTTTTGGAATCGTCTTCATGGCAAAAAGTCGCTTTGAGTGTTATTTTTTTCAAGCTGGTTTCACATTGATCTAAATCATTACTAACATCTTGTAAAGCCTTTTCGTCATTTTCTTCCACGGATAGGCCAAAAAGAACCTCTATATCTTGTAGCTTACTTTCAACTTCCAATAAAGGTTCTACAATTTGTTTAGTTTTTTTAAGACTTTCAATAACTTCGTTTCTTTTTTCATCAGAAAATGTCCAAAATGCAGCCTCAGACATTTGTTTTTCTAAATCAGAAAGCTTATTTCGATTTCCTGCTAAGTCAAAGAGATTCCTTTAAGTGGTTGACGTTGTTTTTGCTTTCTTTTAACCTTTCTCGAATTTCTTCTTTTCCTAAAATCATTATACTACATCCTTAAAAAAAAATAATAGTGATTTTCCATTATAATGGTAGTCATCGTATTTTTTTAGAAAAAAGAGCATCAGAAATACTCTGCAAATCCTCAATAAGGGAGTCCATAGCAGAGTATCGATTTTGCCTTTTTTTTTCTAACATCTTTTCTACAATTTTTTGTATTTCAAGAGGAATTTTTTGTACAGGGTTTGCTGGCCATGAAAGAGGTTCATGAAGGTGAGCCATCATAGTTCTCACAGAGTTCTTTTTGCTAAAAGGAAGCTCGCCTGTTAGCATCTGGTATATCGTGATTCCAAGGCTATAAATATCGGATGCCTCATCTAGTGTCTGATTTTGGCACTGTTCAGGAGACATATAGTCTGGCGTACCTACTATTTGATTTTTGCCTGTTACAGTTTGATCATCATTAATTTCTTTTGCAATTCCAAAATCAATGATTTTAATGGATTTTTTCGCTTTATTGTAAAGGATATTAGAAGGTTTAATATCCCTGTGGATAATCCCATAGCTATGGGGCACTTTTAAACCTTGGGCGATCTGGATGACGATATGTATAGTCTCTTCTAAAGAAAAAAATTGCTGTTTTTGGAGAATCTTGTGTAATGTCTCTCCCGAAAAATAGGCCATAACAATAAAAGGCATGCTGTCTTCATAGCCTATTTTTAAAATTTCAATAATGTTCGGATGCCTGAGCTGAGGCATAATTTTGGCTTCTCGCTGAAAGCGGACTATCTGGTGATCTTGTTGTATCATTGTAGGTGGTAAAATCTTAATTGCTATGGCATTATTTCCCAATTTGCCTTTATAAACAACGCCACTCCCACCTATTTCAATCATAGATTCTATATAACAGCCTGCAAACTCTCTTTGCTCCATGTTCAAATTGGCTGTTTCTAACAATACCTGGTAGACAGCATTGAGCAGATCCTGTTTATTTACAGGCGTAGCCAAACAGCGATATATCTGACTATTTCCATGCAAATGTTGTGGTTGGTTATCTAAGCTTGTTTTTCCTGTAAGCAAAATAACAGGCAAATGATAAGCTATCTTTTGGATTGAAGCCAGAAAAGAGCTTTCCTTTGTACCTGATGCTGATAGACTGATAAGCAATAGATCAGGACGATAGATCTTTAATTTTTTTAATGTATCATCAGCATTCAAAGCAGATATTGTCTGGTAATCATTTTTTGTTAGTGTATTGCTATAAAATTTCAATACTAACGGGTCTTCTTCTGTTATCATGATGGTTTTCATTTTAGCACCTGTTTAAAACCAGACGAAAGAGTAAAAATATAAAGTGAGTTGAAATCTTATGGGGAAGCTATTGATTTCTAATAATTTACATCTAATTTGGCAATGTCACATTGTTAAATAACTTCCCCATTTCGAAAAAAAATTTATCGCAGAGGCGCAGAGAACATTGCCAAATTGCCTATTTGTTTTTATCCAAAGCGAAAAGTGTTTTCAGATGAATTTCTCTGGAATTAGAGCCTATCATAATTTCAAATTCACCTTCTTCTGCAACCCATTTTTTGCTGGCTGGATCATAGAAAGCGAGATCTTGTGGAGAAAGCTTGAAATCGACCGTTTTCTTTTCTCCTTTTTTTAGGAATATTTTGGCAAACCTTTTCAATTCTTTAGCGGGACGATGGACGCTGGCTTGTATGTCTCGAATATAAAGCTGAACTACTTCCTGACCATCGAATAAGCCTTTATTCTCGACCTCACAGCGTATCTGGAGTGCATCGGCTTCTGAAATTTTTTGAGAAGAAAGGATTAGCCCACTATATTCGAATTTTGTATAAGATAGACCATAACCAAAAGGGAAAAGAGGCATTATGTTTTTATGGTCATAATGGCGGTATCCAACAAAAATCCCATCGCTGTAAGTTGTAGTACCATATTCTTTTTTATAAGAATCAGCGGCTGAACATTCTTCCCAGGAATTTGGGAAAGTAATTGGGGTTTTTCCTGATGGGTTTACATTCCCCACCAAAACATCATAAATCGCATTTCCCATCTCTGCGCCGCCAAACCAGGTTTGCAAAAGAGTAGAAACTCCCTGTATCCAGCTTTTCATTTCAACAGGAGACCCACTGCCCAGAATAACTATGGTATTTTTATTGACCTTGCTGATTTCCTGAATTAATCTTTCCTGGTTGTTGGGAAGAACCAAATTTTCTCTGTCATACCCTTCTGATTCATAATGAGCAGATGTTCCTGCAAACACAAGAACAACATCAGCACCTTGTGAAACCTTTACAGCCTGCTCAATCAAGCTATCATCGTTGTCTTTCCATCCAAGGCGACAAACAGAATCTCCACCGTTTTCATAGTATTCCAGCTTTATTTTATAGATTTTACCTTGCTCCAGGCTTATTTTATAACGGTTTGCATAAATACCATGATCTTTCCAGTCGTCAATCACCATTCTATCGTCTATGTAAAATCGTATACCATCATCGCTGGCAATGTCAATAAAAAATTCGCCTGTTTTAGGAGCGAGCAGTCTCCCTGTCCATCGTATAGAATAATGGTCTTGTGGTAAGCTACTATGGGGATTTTGGTTACCCCAGCTAAAATCAACTTTAGGATCAATTCTCTTCAGGATTGGCTCGCCTTGTAAATTCATATTGTTGAAATATTCCCCAAGAAGCCCATTTTCATCTTTGTCAGGAAGCAAAAGATTTTCTGTTGGAATGGGTATGGCATCACCATCGAGAATGACTCCCTGGGAATACGCCAATTTTATTCCAGAAGGCAGTTTCGACTGGAAAGCCTGAAGCGGAGATACAGAATACGATGGAGTAACAAAGGAGCTTCCACCGCCGCCTGTCCTCGCAAGGGCTGCATTTGGGCCTATTAAAGCAATAGTCCTTATTGCATCCCATTTTAGAGGAAGCAAATCCTTTTCATTTTTAAGCAAAATAATACTATCAGCAGCCACTCGATAGGCAAGATTTCGGCTTTCTGGTGTATTCACAAGAAGAGGATTTTCTTTTGTTGGGTTTTCAAATAGCCCTAGCTTAAACATCACACGCAATATTCTCTTTACTTTGTCGGTTATTTTATCTTCCCCGACTTTGCCCTCCTGGATAGCGAGAAGAAGATCTTTTTCATTCAGGAAATAGCCATTGGGCATCTCCAGATCCAGGCCGCCATTGGCTGTAGGAATTGTACTATGGACAGCCCCCCAATCCGACATCACCAACCCTTCAAAACCCCATTCTTTTTTAAGAACATCAAGCAATAAAAAATCATTTTCGCTGCAATATGTTCCATTTAGCTTATTATAAGCAGACATAAAAGCCAAAACATCCGCTTCTTTTACAGCAGCAAAAAAATGAGGGAAATAGATTTCCCGTAAAGTTCGTTCATCGACTTTTGTGTTGATTGTATCCCGCTGGTGCTCCTGGTTATTCACAACAAAATGCTTGATGGTCGCTGCAACATTTTCCGATTGAACGCCCTTAATATATTCTACGGCTATACGCGAAGTTAAAAAAGGATCTTCGCCAAAGCTTTCAAAATTTCTTCCTCCTGTTGGGATGCGGGCAATATTAACACAGGGGCCTAAAATCACATTTCTGCCTTTCCCTCTGGTTTCCATGGCAAGAATCTTGCCATATTGAAAGGCAAGATTTATATCCCAGGTGGAAGCCAGGGCAATGCCTGAAGGCAATGCTGTTGCTTCATTCCATCTTACGCCGACAGGGCCATCTGCCATCTTTAGCTCTGGAATGCCAAGCCTTTCAATGGGCATTGTAGCAAAACCTGTGCCTCCTAGTAAAGCAATTTTTTCTTGCAATGTCATACGTCCAACAAGATCACAAACTCGCTCTTCTACTGGCAAGGAAGCATTTTTATAGGGAGGAAGCATGTTTTTTTTCTGGTATACTCGCACGTATTCTATCTCCATTTTCTGAGGGAAAATATCAGGATCAATGCCTTTCATTCCACCCCAGGAGCCTCCTACTGCAATGTTCAAAACCAGATGGAAATCTTTAAAAAAAGGCCAGTACTCCCAACCTTTGTTTTCATTATAGCTAGTAAAATAATGGCAGTCATCGACAAAAGCTCTGATTTCTTTTTCATCCCATTCTACAATGTAATTGTGAAAAGCGTCTTGAGCATCTTTTACTTGAGTAACCCCTGTCTTTTGGGTATTTTTATGGTGTACATAATGCCTGCAATGGGTAGATGCGTGGATTTGTCCAGGATTAAACCCAACATGTTCCATGATGTCGATTTCTCCATTGTCAGGCCAGCTTTGATCTCCTAAATTCCAAACTGTAGGCAGCATCCAGATAGCAGGCCATGTCCCTTTTCCGCGAGGTACTTTTGCTCTGATTTCAAAGCGGCCATAAGTCCAATCACCTAATCCTTTTGTAACCAATCTTGCCGAAGTATAGGGTTGGCCTTCATATTGTTCCTTACGCGCTTCAATAATCAATTTGCCATTTTCTACTCTGGCATTTTCTTTTCTGGCATCTGTATAGTATTGTAGCTCCTGATTTCCCCATCCATGCCCACCAACATCGTATTTCCATTTTTTAGGGTTAGGCAATCCTTCTGTTTCAAATTCGTCTTGCCAAACCAGAACCCAATCCTGAGAATCCAAAACCTGGCAAACAGAATATGAAAGCAAAACAAATCCCAAAATCAAGCCTAGCATTTTTTTTATCATGGCTCTTTTCCTTTAGAAAAAACTTCCATCCATATATTTTCTAACTATGGCAAAATTTTCTTGCAATCGCAAGCTTTTTTAAAGAAAATTCAGAAGAAAAATTAAGGTAGACATTTTAACAGAATACAAAAAAAATACAAGATTTAGAAAGGCAAAAAATGAAAATCAATCCAATAGACTGGGACGGAAATCATAAACAAGGAAGAGCCATTATAATAGATCAAACCCAATTGCCAGCAAGGGAAGAAAAAATTTCCATAGAAACTCCTTCCCAGATGTGGGATGCAATTAAAGCTCTTAAAGTCCGCGGCGCACCAGCCATTGGCATTGCAGGGGCTTATGGATTGTTTCTCGGAGTTCGAAATGCCAAAGACAAAGAAGATTTTTTTTCTCTGTTAGAAAAAAATTTTCATTATCTGAAAAGCTGTCGCCCTACTGCTGTCAATCTGGCATGGGCTTTAGAAAGAATGAAGAGAAAAGCCAGTGATGAAAAAGAGAGTACCCTGGATTCTATTAAAGAAAGCTTGTGGAAAGAAGCCAATGCGATTCTAGCTGAAGACCGCGAAGTCTGTAAGACATTAGGCGAGATAGGAAATACGCTAGTCAAGGACAAAAGCAATCTTCTGACTCATTGCAATGCGGGTGCACTGGCAACATCAGGCTATGGGACAGCCTTGAGCGTATTTTTCACGGCCTTTGCCTGCGGGAAAAAAATCCATGTCTATGTCGATGAAACAAGGCCCTTATGGCAAGGAGCAAGGCTCACAGCCTGGGAACTCCAGAAGGAAAATATCCCTTGCACCCTGATTTGCGATAACACAGCGGGATTTCTCATGCAGCAAAAAAAAGTAGATATGATTTTTGTTGGGGCAGACAGGATTACAGCCAAGGGAGATGCGGCCAATAAAATTGGTACGTATAGCCTTGCTGTTCTAGCTAAAGCTCATGCTATTCCTTTCTACATTGTTGCCCCTCTATCCACCTTTGATTTCTCTCTGGAAAGCGGAAGCCAGATTGAAATCGAGGAACGTTCCCCCCTGGAAGTCTCCAAACCCTATAATTTACCTATAGCTCCAGAAAATATTCCTGTCTATTCTCCTGCCTTTGATGTAACTCCTTCTCAATATTTAAGTGGTATTATCACAGAAAAAGGAATCGTCCATGCTCCTGTGACAAAAGAAAAATTAGCCAGCTTTTTACGATAAAATAGGGATACTGACATTCTATTTTTGTCTCTAAAATCCGAAAAATGAAATAATTAAAAATTTTTTTGAAATTTGCAAAAATTTTGATTGTCTTTTTGAAATGAGTTGTTATATTGAAAATTAGGAAATGTTTTTTACCCAGCCAATCTGGGAAAGGTGTTTTTCTAATCTTTAATTTTACCTTATATTTCTTTGTTCTAATTTATTAGGAGACGGAAAATGTTGAAGAACAAAGCTCTCGCAGTTGTACTTCCTATTCTTGCTATCGCTTTGATTGGTTTTATAGTAATGAACTATGTCATGCCTGCCAAAGTTGATTTGACAGTCAAATGCAGCAATTCCGATTGCAAAAAAGAAGTCGAAGCTTTCAAGGCTGCTCCTGGCGGACCTTGGCCCATGGCTTGTCCTGAATGCAAACAAAAAACATTAGTAAGAGCAGAAGTTTATAACGATGGAAAGAAAGAATATATCCTTACTGATGAAGAAAAAGACAAAATGTCTGAAAAAACAGCTTTGATGAATGGAAAATTAGGACAATAGATTTTCTGTTTACAGACTAAATCAAAGGGCAAAACTGGCTAAATAAATTTTTAGATGGCTAGATTTTTTTACATTTTAAAAAATTTGTATAGTGCAGAAAAAAATCCAAAAATAAAAATCCTTTGAAATTTGTATATAATTTTGTTATTCTGCTAAAATAGAATAGTAAAGCTATACAAGCAAATACCATAGCCGAATAAATTTATGTTGTGTCTAGTTTTACATCTATAGATTTTTTTTAAGTCAACGGAACTGTTATGGCACGAAAAATAAACTATGGTTTTACCATCCTTGAGCTTGTAGTCACCATTGCCATAATCGCCATTCTAGCAGGGGTCAGTACTGTCGTTGTAAGTAATATACTGGAAGATGCCAAGCTTACAAAAGCAAAAACAGACGTTAAGGTTTTGGCAGAAGCTATTTTAAATGTATATAGAGACACTACTGTATGGCCTCAAGACAATCCTATAAACACGGTTGATCTGTGGAATAATCCCAGAAATGGACTATTCCGTACTGCAACGGGTGGTCTTTCTGCGCGCTATCCTGCGAGAGCATGGAAAGGGCCTTATCTGAATAAATTGGTGGAAACTGACCCCTGGGGGACATCATATCGCTACCAGGCTGTTGGTACAATTCGAGGCGTTGCCTCTTGTGGGCCTAACAGAGCCTATAACAATTCTTTCAATCAATTGCAAGCACAAGTTGATGATATTGTTTTTTATATTCAATAAAATTGCTTTTTTTCTTTTGTAGGGAAATTTTTTATTTCCCTGAGTAATTATATTTTATAACCTTATGCTTTGGAGGCGTTTTTGTATGAAAAAATCTTATGGCTTTACTTTGATTGAACTCATCGTAGTCATCAGTGTTATCGCTATCCTTGCTGGTATGGTAACTCCTCTGGTTTCCAGTATTACTGAACAAGCAAGAGATGCCAGAATGAAATCAGACGTAAACTCTTTCAAATCTGCTATCGTAAACTACAATGCCAAACGCGCTGTTTTCCCTGGCCCTGCTTCTGCTGCTAACGTTGCCGCAGGTTATGATGCTGTTACAGCAATTACTGGAACAACAGTCAATGCTAATGGTTACTATTTAAACGGAACAACATTAGCTACCATTACCCAGGTCAGCCAACGCCTTACCCAATTCTTGGCCAAACCCATTACAGCCGATCCTTGGAATCAACCTTATCGTTATTACATTGATACAAGAAGCACAACAGCCAGAACAGGAAGAGTTGGCTTCATTGGATCATTAGGTTTAAACCAAGCCGCTAATGGTATCCAAACTGCTGCTAACGTATACAACGGCAACGCAGTTGGTGATGACTATTATGATTGTTTCTACAAAGGCTAAGATTTTTTAAATTTTAGAGGATAGGTGAAAGCCTATCCTTTTTTTGTAAAATTCCCAAAAATGACAATGACAACCGCTTTAATCTCTCTACAAAATCTCACAGTCTCTTACGGTAAATTCCATGCTCTAAAAAACCTATCTCTCAGTCTTGAACAAGGCTCTATTGGTTTGCTAGGCCCAAATGGAGCAGGAAAGTCTACTCTCATTAAAACTCTACTTGGGCTACTTCCTTTTATCAAAGGAGAAGTGGAAATTTTAGGCTGGAATGTAAAAAAATCCCCTTTAGAAATACGCAAAAATGTAGGTTATGTTCCAGAAGGAGACGCATACCTTCCAGGGATTTCTGTAGTGCAATTTCTTACTTTTCTGGGACAGCTTAGTGGAATGGTGGAACGCGATGCCTTGAAACGCTCCCACGAAGTTTTGGAATATGTAGGCTTAGGGGAAGAACGGTACAGAAAGATGGAAGATCTGACTCATGGACAACGCTCGCGAATAAAACTAGCACAAGCGTTATGTCATGATGTAAAACTCTTGATTTTAGATGAGCCAACCGATGGTATGGACCCTGTTGGCAGAGAAAATTTTCTATCTTTGGTGAAGAGAATTCGCGAACAGGCTTATTTTAGTGTGCTTCTTGCCAGCCATACACTAGAAGATGTAGAATATCTTTGTGATAAAATTGTTTTGATACAGGATGGCGAAATTCTAGCTCAAAAAAATCTTTTAGAATGGTTCGAAGGAAGAGAAAAAAACTATATAGTGGATTTGCATGGAGAAAGCAGTTCTTTCTTACAACAATGTGAGCAGGAGAAAGTTTTTGTAGAAAAACTAACAGAAACTCAATGTATTTTACATGGTGTTCAGGATACACAAAAGATTTTCCGTTTGGCCTATGCGGCAAAAGTCGGAATTTGTGGATTGTATCTCTGGAAACCAACTTTGGAATCCATGTTTATACAAATGGTTAAGGAAAAAAGCAAACGTATTGTTTCTTAAAATTAATCACTTTGGCGGAGGTGGTGCAAGCCACAAAAAAAATATGAGTACCTCTTTTGAAATAAAAGAATGGCATGGAAAAGAAATTTTTTGCTGGTATCATGAAGATGCAAAAAAAAATAAAGGAAAAACAGAAACTTTTGTTGAAATCGAAAAAAATCGTATTGTCCTTTCCGAAATTCTATTAGACAAAAAAAAACCGCAAATATGCGCTGTTTTTTCGGCTTCCTATAAAGAGGAGATCATGGAATCCTCTCACATGAGTGAAGCTTTTGTCGTGAAAAAAGGAAAAATGATTGGAAGTTCAGAGAGTCTTCAGGGAACATTAAATTGTCTTTTTGAATTTGTAGCATTAGAGCTAAAAAAAACCTGCAAGCAAGTTTATCTTCTGGTTCCTTCTGGCAATTTCCTATATAAGATTCTGAATTTCCCTGACATGCCTGATGCTGATATGAAAGCTGCCTTAAGGGCAGAAATACAAGGCTTTGAAGAAAGCAAACTAAAAGATGACCCATCTGTTTTAAAAACCTGGTGTTTAGGCAAAGTAGAAAGAAAAGAAGGCTGGAATAGCAATTTCTTACTGCTGGGAATTCCCAGGGAAACCATCTTTAGTTACATCGAAATTTTAGGCGAATCAAAAGCAGCCATGACTGGTTTTTCTACGCCTCAAATGACTTATTTCTACTATTTAAACCAACAAAATCAGGAAAAAAAACAATCTTTTATTTTTGTAGAACTTACAGACTATAGTCTCCGTATTTCATTCTTCCAGAATGGTGTTCTTGCTTTTATTCGGTATATCAATCTTGCCAAATGGACAGAAGAAAGCAAATTTATCCGCAATGTAAGTTCTCAAATACATCATTCCATCTTGTATCTTAACCAGCAATATCCAGATGCAAATCTTGATAAATTCATCTTGTTCAATAGAACTTCTGTTCCTAAAATTACAGAAAATATTTCCAGTGAGCTGGAATTCAATATTGAAAATTTTGATTTATCTGCATTTGCGACATATCCAGAGGATCTGCAATCTCGATTAGAAGAATATCATCTCAGCCCTCTCGCTGCTTTGTATGCCCACAATTTACTGGTAAAAAATGAAGCCATTCCTTTGCCGATCCGAGAATTCGATATTCGAATCCAAAATAAAGCAAGATTCAAAGCTGCTGTGTTATTTCTAGCTTTATGGGCGTTAGTGCTATTCTTAAGCTACTATCAGATACAGGATGTTGTTGCTTCCCAGAAAAAGATTTTAGATGCAACGCAAGATATAAAACAAAAGCAAAAACTTGTGAAACAAGAGATGGAAACAATCAATGCTCAAAAGGCAATCTACCAGGCAAGATACAATGCTGTAAAAAAAATTCTTCATGCTAAATCTCGCTGGTTGCCTTTATTTTACAATACAATAGAAGCTAAAATGCAAAATATGCTTTTTACCCGAATCTTCATTTCGCCTTACATGACTAAAGAAGAGCAGACTATGCAGGGAGAGAGTCCGCTACTAAAACCTGCTCAAATAGAAATAGAATGTAAAGTGAGGCAGCCTTATGCTACTGCATTGAAAAATTTTGAAGATTTTAAGAAAAAGTTCTTAGATCTTTATGATATTCTTGCAGAAAAAGCAGATAGTGCTGCTAAAATAGATCCTCAATCTAAAAAAGAGGAAATGAACTTTAGTTTAACACTAAAATTGAAAAAAGGGCAACAGCAATGAAGAAACCAGTAGCTTTTTATTTTATTGTAACAATCATTTTCCTTGCCATGAATGGTGGGGCTTATTTGTTCCTTTTTATGCCTTGTTTGGAGCAATATACACAACAGCAAGATGAAATCGATGCCAAAAAAAGGCAGAAAAAAAGCATAACAACAAACCAGGAAGAAATTCAAAAATATAGATCCGTGGAGCAGTTGTATATTGACAATAATGCTTTTTACGAAAAATGGGTACGCAAGAATTTTTCCAGCACAGACATAAAAGTATATTTGCATGAATTAGGCAAAAAGATGTCTTTAAAGATCGAGCCTGAGGAAAAAACAGAAGACCAACCTTCTGATTCGTTCCAAATGACACCAACGGCTGATACAGTAGTCCATACATCCGTTGCTTATGAAATCAATGCTTTTTTTACTGCTGAACAGTTGAAAAATTACACATACGCACTCATCAATAACGAGGAAAAGCTCTTTTTGGTACGCAACCTTGAAATAATCCCTGTTTCTACCGATGTTCCAAAAGCATCAGGCATGGAAATAGTAGATAAAGAAAAGTATATGAGAGTGAGGCTTGTTTTAGATTATGTATATTTTATCCCAGCCCCTGAAGAAGAAAAAAAAGGGTAGGGAATCAGATTGGCAGGAGTAGCCTATGCAAGCATAAGCATAGAAACTAATAAGAGCCTATCCGAAAAATAATTTTAGGCGAAAATTTTGAGGCACTCGGAGAGCGAGGAGAAAGTGACAAAATTGCCGCAAGTGTAGCCGTAGCT
>JABWCH010000111.1 GCA_013359215.1 Candidatus Brocadiia bacterium
TGCAAACTAATCTTTGGAAATCAAGAAAAAATAGGCTTTAGAAAGAATAACAGAAAGCAGATTACGCAGATTACGCAGATTGAAGAAATACAATAAAAATCTGTGTAATCTGCGAAATCTGTGGATAAATTTAAAATGCAATCTGAACAGTTACCTATCTATTTCTTTTTCCCAAGGCAACTGCTACCAAAATAAGGGCAGCCATGGCAAAAGTAGCAGGTTCTGGAACAGAAATAATGATTCCATATTCTATAATATAAGATCTACCATTTGTTGCGCCTAGATCATTCCATTGACCAGAATATGTGCTATTATACATTTCAGCAACATCTTCTCCACCACCAGAGTTGTTTGGCTCTCCTGAACGCCAGTTGCTATAGCTAAAAGCTTCTCCTGTTATCCATGCCCAGTATCCACCTGGTTCACTAGCTTTAGATGTCTGATAGGCACCAAGCCAGCTATTGGCGTTGAAAGTATTAAGCACAAAGGTATTTTCAGAGGCAGAGTTAAGGGTTAGCAAATGGCCGCCATAAAGAATTCCTGCTGTTGTATCCAGAAAGGTCTGCTCTTGCTGCTGTCCATGTCGCGCCTGTTGAAATAAATTCATACCAATGCCCATTTTCTGTAAACTTCACAGGTGCTGCCTGAATCAGGCTCAAAAAAATTATGACAAATAAAAAAAGTGATAGATGTTTCATAAATATGTCTCCACAAAAAAATAATAAATTAACAGAAAAAACACAAAAAAACAATAAGCATAGAATACCAGCTAACTCTTGATAATTTAAATATATAAATTAAAGATAATTTATGCAACAAAATTCTTATAATGTACGCATTATATATAGGAGTTACGCAGGCATTCTCTGTTCATTGCTATAGGATCTACAACAGTTTATCTTGCAATAGATTATATCGTCTAATCGAGGATAAGGCTATAAAGATAGCTCTTCGCATAGTTAAAAATCAACACCCCATGATTCCCAAGATATTTTTTTTTACTTTCCTCCTTTTTTCTTGACAATCCTCTCAAATTTTATAAAATACCCTACATGCGCCCGTAGCTCAGGAGGATAGAGCGTCGGTTTCCTAAACCGAAGGCCGCTGGTTCGAATCCAGCTGGGCGCATAAGCTAAAAAGCCTGAGATTGCTAAGTCTCAGGCTTTTTTTGTTGATTTTTTTTAGCCTTTAATTGAGATTCTGTGCAAAATGAGCAGTGCTATAAAAAGCATCTGCTCCATTGTGCGGTTGTGACGTAGTTTTGGAATAAACGCCATTTATAGCATCTCTTGAAATATGTTCAACAGCATTTTGACCAGAACACTTTAATTGAGATTCATTGTAAGGAAGTGGATTTTATGCTAGACAATATGAATGAATGGATTAGTAAATTTTTATTGAAAGTTTTTGGTTCGCGCAATGAAAGACTGCTGAAAGAAATCTGGCCTGTGGTGCATAAAATTGCTGCACTAGAAGAAAGCTGCCAGAAGCTTCAAGATCAAGATTTTAAAGCAAAAACACAAAGCCTTAGAGTTCGATACCAGCAAGGGGAAACTTTAGACCGCCTCCTCCCCGAAGCCTTTGCCTTGGTTCGTGAGGCTTCCAAAAGGACTATAGGACTAAGACACTTCGATGTACAAATGCTAGGCGGCATTGTCCTTCACCAGGGAAAAATCTCCGAAATGATCACAGGTGAAGGAAAAACCCTGGTCGCAACTTGCCCTGCTTACCTGAATGCTCTTAGTTCCAGGCATGTACACATTGTTACTGTCAATGACTATCTTGCTAAACGCGATAGAAACTGGATGGGGCCTGTTTTTGAATTTTTAGGTCTAACGGTAGGGTGTATCCAGTCTGAAATGGACTCCTATGCTCGTATCAAAGAATATGGCTGCGACATTACTTATGGCACTAACAATGAATTTGGATTCGACTATTTACGCGACAACATGAAGATGAACCCCGATGAGCAGTGCCAAAAAGACCTTTACTATGCTATCGTGGATGAAGTGGACTCTGTTCTTATCGATGAAGCAAGAACACCTTTAATTATTTCTGGGCCATCCGAAGAGTCTACAGAAAAATACTATCAGGCCAATCAGATTGCAAAGAAGATGCGACAAGGCACTCATTATGAACTAAAAGAAAAAGAGCAAATGGCACTTCTCACAGAAGAAGGAATTGAATTTGCTGAAAAGCTGGCAGGCGTAGATTCTTTCTACAAAGGAAAGAATATGGATTGGCCTCACCATATCAACCAGGCATTGCGTGCTCACAACTTTTTCAAACTGGACAGAGAGTATGTGATCCATGAAAATGAAATCATCATTGTAGATGAATTTACAGGAAGATTGCAGCCAGGAAGACGATGGAGTGATGGACTCCATCAGGCAATCGAAGCCAAAGAAGGCTTAAGAATTCGCGAAGAAAACCAAACACTGGCAACCATCACATTCCAAAACTATTTCCGCCTATACAAAAAGCTGGCAGGCATGACAGGTACAGCACTAACGGAAGCTATGGAATTCGACAAGATATACAAGCTTGATGTCGTAGTGATTCCTCCCAATAGACCACTTATCCGTAAAGCCCACAATGATGTGATTTATGGTACACATATAGAAAAATTCCAGGCCATTGTAAACGAAGTCATACTTTACCATCGCACAGGAAGACCAATCCTTCTGGGAACTATTTCCATCGAATTTTCTGAAGACCTTTCTCGGATGTTAGACAGAAGAGAGATCCCTCACGAAGTCCTCAATGCCAAATATCATGAAAAAGAAGCCCAGATCATTTCCAAAGCAGGCCAGTTGGGCCGCGTCACCATTGCAACCAACATGGCAGGAAGAGGAACGGATATTGTTCTTGGCAAATTCACAAAAGACGAGCTTCTGGAACACTGGCAACAGCACCATCTTGCACCCAAAAAATTCAAAGCAAGCGACCCTGACATCGAAGAAAAATTAACCCGATATTGGGCTCAGCTTTTTCTGGAGGAAAAGGATTCCAGTACCCCCCTTGAAACCTTGCAAGATCGTCTGAACGAATATTGGAAAGAACAGGAAATGACACCTTTGAGGCTTTGCGAAAGCGTTGCAGAGCTAGGTGGACTTCATGTTCTAGGAAGCGAAAGGCACGATTCCAGGCGTATCGACAACCAGCTAAGAGGACGCTGCGGACGACAAGGCGACCCTGGCTCTTCCCGATTCTATCTTTCTTTTGAAGATGATTTGCTAAGAAAATTTGCCCCTCCTGCCATGATCAATCTTATGAAAAGATTTGGCATGAAGAACGGACAAGACATCCGCCATCCCATGATTAACAATGGAATTGTAAGAGCGCAGCAACGAGTAGAGCAATTTAACTTTGAAATTCGCAAGAATCTGCTAGAATACGATGAAGTCATGAATGAACAAAGAAAAATTGTTTATGACCAAAGACAAAGGGTATTGGAAGATAAAGATTTGGATCAAATTATATGGGACATGATCGAAGATAGAACCCTAGATGCATTAGATCGCTATCTTCCCCCTAGAACATCAATGAGCGAATGGGATTATGAAGGTCTCTGCGAATGGCTGGAATATAAATTTACCATAAAATGCTCTCCTGTAAATCTTAAAGAAAAGAACTTCAAAGAAATCCAACAAGAAGTTTTAGAAAATATCAAAAAACAATACGACAAGAAAACCCACTACCTCGGCCAGGGGCCAATGAAGGCATTGGAAAAATATATACTTCTGGAAGCCATAGATTCCAAATGGAAAGACCATCTCTATGCTATGGATGAACTCAAATCAGGCATAGGGCTGCAAGCTTTTGGACAAAAAGATCCCAAGATAGAATATAAAAAATCAGGGTATGACCTTTTTGACCAGATGATTATAGCAGTGAAAGAGCAGGTTTCCGATCTCATCTTCAAAATTGTCATAGAGCAAACCGACATTGATGCTCTAGCGCAAATCTGGCAACCTTCTAATTTTTCGCACCAGAAACTAGAAAATTATGAAGCAGTGGACAGAGAAGGATGGGAGCAAGCCCAAAAATCAGCAAGCGCAGCCGCCACACAAGTAAAGACCATTGAGCGCACGCAGTCTAAAGTAGGCAGAAACGATGCCTGCCCCTGCGGAAGCGGAAAAAAATATAAAAAATGCTGCGGTAAAGGCTAATACATTACCAGAAAACTCTTTCAAATTAAGGGCTTACAGCTTGTGCCAGTTGAAAAGCCTTTAATCTTTAGCCTGAAAGGCGTATATATACCAGCCCAGGGCAACGCCCTGGGTAATGAAATTTCGCGACCATCGCCTATCTAAAAACCCCGATAGCCTTTTGCCAGATTCCTTGACAAACATTCCTATTCTTTTTTGCGTCTAAAACCTTCAGAAACTACATTGCAATATAAAAGCAAAAAAGATATAATAATAGCCATGGTCGTTGATTTTAAAAATACAATATTACATAAAGCAAAGCCATGGTACATTTAAGTGATAATGAACTTATTCGATATTGCCAGCAAGGAGATAAAGAAGCCTTTCGGCAACTTGTGGGAAGATACCAAAATAAAATTTTTTGGGTCGCTTACCAGATGGTAGGCAACCATGAAGAAGCCAGAGATATATCACAAGAGGCTTTTATCCGCGTATATCGCTCGTTAGATAAATTTCATTTGACAAGCAATTTCTATACCTGGCTTTATCGAATTGTTGTTAATTTATGTATAGATTTTTTGCGAAAACAAAAGCCTAACAACAAACCTGTTTCCTTTGAAGAAGTAGGCGAAATAAAGAATTCCGATATTCCCATAGAAGAATATTTAGAAAAAAAGGAATTAAGCCAGGAAGTCAATGAAATCCTCAATCAATTACCTCCTGCCTATCGTATCATTCTTATATTAAGAGATATAGAAGGTCTTAGTTGCAAGGAGATAGAGCAAATTGTAGGATGCAATCATAACACTGTCCGCTGGCGACTTTTTCGATCTCGCCAGATCTTTAAAGATTTATGGGAAAGGCGAGCAAGCTTATCTCAGGAGATCGAAAATAAAAATGCCTAAAGCACCAGGGGCGTTGCCCCTGGCTATTATATTTCGCCCTTCATGGCTAAAATTGGAATATAGATTAAAGTGTATTTCGCATTAAAACTATAATTTCCTATCCATTAAAGTATAGCTATAAACCAATATATATTATTAGTTTATAGCATTGTCAATTTTTAATTATCATTTTCTCATCAGTTCTTTTAAGCGAGTAAGAATTATGAAATGCTGGGCTGTTCAAAAACTTTTAGCTCTTTATGTCGGAGAAAGCGATCTACCAATAGGAAGTAAAAGCATCCAAAGACATTTAGAAAACTGCTCGGCTTGCAACCAGATTTATCAAGAATACCTTATCCCCAAAAAGGCTTTATCCGATTTAAAAAAACCTGATCTTCCTATTGACTTTTTTGCTTCTTCCTGGGAGAAAATCTATAGCGAAATTTCCCAACCTCCAGAAAAAATAAAAGTAAAAACAAAATTGCCAGCTTTGGAATGGCAATGGCTCAAGCAGCCTGCTCTTGCTCTTGTCTTGATCTGCTTGAGTGTTTTTGTTTTTTATGAAAACTTTTCGCCAAAAGCAGCATTTCCGCAGATTTCTCCTGTTGCAAACACATCCCCTTCTATGAGCAAAGAAAAGATTGCCATACCCTTTCCCAACCTTTGGGAGAAAAAAACAGAATCTATGCCTGTAGTTCTTCAGAGTTTTGTAGAATACCATTTAGAACAAGTAAAACCCCTTGAAACACAAGATGCTTCGTTTTAGCTATCATTGCTCTTGTATTCTGAAAGAAAGGAACAGGAAACGATGCTATTTTTTAAGTATTGCTTAACCTTTATAATAACACTAAGGCTACTTCCATGCGTTTTTGGCCAAACGATGGAAGACTTTGAAGCTGAATTCATCAAGGTTATAGAAAAGATACAATCCTGTGTAGTAAAAATCGAAGTATCTTACAAAGACAAGGAAATTACAAGATCCAGTTCTGGTATAATTTTAGATAAAGAAGGCTATACCATTACCGTAGCCAATACAGTAAAAAATGCAGATAGAATTAAAGCCTATTTGCCTTGTGGCAAACAAACAACAGCACAAATGGTCGGCATTGATTGTCATACGCAACTTGCTTTGCTAAAATTAGATACAGCTCCATCCTTTTTCATAGAAAAAGGGACTTCCGAAAGATTGAGGTTAGGAGCTTTTCTTATTGTCATAGGCAACCCTTATGGACTAAAAAATTCTGTTTCTACAGGCATAGTCAGTGGTCTTAACCGAACTGTATGGATGAAAGGCTGTCCCAGGCCAATGACAGGTCTTATTCAGACAACAGCACCTATCAATCCAGGAGACGATGGCGGCCTTGTTGTGGATTCCAGGGGAAGGTTTGTAGGTATGGCCTTTTCTTCTATGTACCGAAAGCTATTGCCGCAAGATAGTGCTGAGTTCATCACAAAAATTCTATTCCTCCTCAAAGAAATCAGAAAAGACCCAGGCAACAGAAGCAGGCTTCAATACAATATCGAAAAAATATTCCAGCTTTTGCCTCATGCAAGCCAGGAAAACAGCGTGGATTTTGTAAAAGCACAAGACGCTTTTGTTTCCCAAGGGATCAATTTTGTCCTTCCAGCAGAAAGCGTTTACTGGGTAGCGCAGCATCTAAAAAAACAAGGCAAAATCAACAGAGGATGGTTTGGGATCAAAGTAAAAGATACAGAAAGCAGGCAAGGCGTTGTTGTCATAGAAATTTCAGAGCAAAGCCCTGCGGCTAAAACAGATTTAAAAATTGGGGATGTTTTGCTTTCCCTAAACAATACACCCATTTCCGATTCGCTTTCTCTATTGCATCAAATTTCTTTCCTGTTAGCGGGAGAAGAAATCCAACTTGTTTACAAACACAACGATGAGCTATCTTATATAAAATTTCCCCTAGCTCTCTGGAGCGAAAAGGCCGAAAAATAGTTTATACCGCAGATATTGATTTTTGGAGACAAAGCCATAGAATTTCTTTTTTCTTCCCCTTTCCCTGACAGCATAGGGTTTTCTTGCAAAATTTCAGAAAAATATGAATTAGACAGGCTCTCCCCTTTGGAGCTTGCTCTTTTAAGCAACAGAGCTGTAGATAAAAGGAAATTGCATTTTTTTTTGGGCAGGTTGGCAGCAAAAGAAGCCCTGGCGCAAATTGGTATCCAAGGGTTTGCCGTTCTTAGAGGGGAAAACAACGAGCCGCTTTGGCCTAAAGACATCTGCGGTTCTATAACTCACACAGGCAATATCGGAATTGCCTGTGCTGCACCCAAAAGCATAGCTTCGGGAATAGGAATTGATATTGAAAAAATCACAGAAAAATTAACCTGGGATATTGTAGACAGAATATGCCTTGCACAAGAAAAAGAATGGGTAACCTCTGTCCCAGAACTACAATACCAAAGGCTTTTGATGGTTTTTTCAGCAAAAGAATCGATTTTTAAGGCTTTTTTTCCACAAAACCCTGTTTTTTTTGGCTTCCACGAAGCATTGCTTGTTTGGAATGAGGAAATGCAATCCTTCTCAGGAAAGCTTCTCTTCGATTTTTCTAAAGACTTCCCTAAAGAATATTCATTTTCTGTAGGCTGCCGCGTTGGAGAAGGATATATCTTTACTTTTTTGAGCCTACCCAAAAAATCTGAGCTTCCATGATCGGTTACGCCCATCGTCAATGAAGATAAAAGTTTTTAAAGCGAGTTTATGGGAAAATTTTTGTAAAAATTTTCCCACAAATAAAAATTTCTTTGCGTAATATTAACTCTTTCTCTATAGCTATTTTAGCCTTATTCCATTATCATAAAATTGGATTATGCCATTTTTCAATAGATTTCCAACAGCACGCTTAAAGGCTTTCTTGCTCATGGATAGTCTTTCCTTGATGCTTTCTGGTGTACTATCATCGTTCAAAGGAAGGAATCCCTTATTGGCTTTAAGCTTCTGGATAAGCAATTTAGCATCAGAATCTATCTGCTCGCTCATTATCTCTCTTGATGAGAGATCCAGTTTTCCATCTTCTCTGACCCTTATGACCCTTGCAGATATTTCCATCCCTTCCTTATATGTTGAAAAGGATTCTGATTTTGGTATCAATCCAAAATATTGATTATCTACTGCTACAAAAATACCAATCTCTGGATTGACTTTATACACAGTTCCTGTGACATGGTCACCTTCATGAAAAGGCGAATCAGATGAGAGATAGTCATAAATATTCGATGTAGCGCAAAGCCGCTTGCTTTTGTCCAGATAAACAGCAACAAGGTAAGACATACCTACCTCGACATTATATTTTTGTTCTCGAAAAGGCATAAACAGGTCTTTTTCTAAGCCCCAATCCAAGAAAGCCCCAATAGGCGTAACCTCTTTTACTCTCATCTTTGCCATTTGCCCAAGCTCTGCTAGAGGTTTTTTGCGCGTAGCAATGAGCCTATCCTCTGAATCTCTATATACAAATACCTTGATTTCAGAGCCTACATCTATACTATCGTCTGCCTGGTTTAAAGGCAATAGTATATTTTCCTTACGATTTTGCGTTTTTGCATCAAGATAAAAACCAAAGTCTGTCTTGTTATAGACAGTTAAAATTTGAGTCTTGCCGATTTCAATCATAAATTGTTTCTTTTTAAGTTGATAATAATGCTGCTCTGATATTGGCAACATAAATTTTATATTGGAAAAAAAATGACCCATTCTCTATTAGAAAAAATAAAAAATCAGGCGACTATCGCCTGGCAAAGCATCCCTGATTTCCAGGAATGCCTTTTATTAGACACCCCAGAACATGCTGATAATATTGGATCTATGGCACTTCTGGTTGGCATGGTATATGCTGTTTCAGAAATAAAAAAAGCAAAAGTCCTATATGCTGCAAGCAAAACAGACTATTCTTTAGATAAAATACACTCTTTTCCAAAGTCTGTCCCCATCATTCTCCGAGGAGGGAATTTGGGAAATTATTTTTGGAATCTTCGCAGCAGCGAAGGCAGTAAAAGGCAATATGAGTTCATTGTGAACACCATCATAAAAAAATGCCATGAACGACCTGTTATCTTGATCCCCCAATCTTTCTATTTTAACAATGAAGAAGATGCCAGGGCTATAGCAACCACATTGAATGCTCACCCTAACCTCACTTTAATGGTTCGGGATAAGCATAGCCTTTCTATTGCACAGCGTCTCTTTACCCATTGCCAGATTATTCTATCACCTGATATTGCTTTCCTTTTATATTCACTGATTTCTTCTGCTGATAAGACAAAAAAACAAAAAATCCTTTATATGAAACGTCATGACTGGGAAGATCCATGGCAAGAAATTATACAAAAAATTCCCCAAGAATGCCTCGAAATTTCCGACTGGACAAAAAACCGCTATATAAAAAAAATTTCTTTTGGTAATACACGCTTGCAATATAGCATGAATAGAATGCTATATCGCATTTTGCTTGGGCAAGAGAATATTTTTTCTATGAAAAGTATAAAAGAAAAACGGCTTTTTCAGGAGAATATTTTTTCCTTTTATATAAATCGGCTTGCCATGGAAAGCTTGAATCTAGGCATACACCAGCTATCCGAGCATCCACTCGTGATAACCAACCGCTTGCATGGGCATATTTTAAGCACATTGATAGGAATTCCCAACATTATTCTCCCAAGCCCTTATGACAAAATTCAGAATTGCTATGATTCCTGGACTCACGGTATTCCCAATTGCTATATGGTTTCCAGTCCAAAAAATTTCATGGAAACTATAAGCTCTTGTTATTCTTTTAAGAGACAGGGATAAGCTTTTTGATGATGGTGGAAATGAGCCGATGGTGTTGGTTGGTGGGAAATTTTTATAAAAATTTCCCGCCAAAATCAAGATCTATTGACTAAGGTTTATAACCAGGGATGAGAGAGCTAGGGTCAAGATACTCCATTTTCACTTTCAAAGAAGCATTTTTGGTTTTAGGAAGCACTACTTTATGTTCCCCTACTTTAGCATCAACGATTGTTCCCTTATCAAAGGAATTTTCTGCTGGTTTTTTATCTGCCAAAACAAAAGAAAAAGATCCTGACTTAGGCCCTTCTGTAGATAGTTTATGGTTTGCAGTGATTTTCCCATTGTGGATTTTTGCAATCTCACCAACATATTTAAAATTTTCTTTTGCATTAGCACGATAAGCCACATAAACTTGCGTTATAATATCTTTGTCTTTGTCTTTGTCTTTGTCTTTATCCTTGTCTTTGTCTTTGTCCTTAGGTGCTAATTCCTGAAGCCCTTCGCTATTCACAACATTTAAAAGCCAGAATTTTTTTATAACAACTGGCTCAACAGAAGTAATCTGGATTTTCAGATAGGCAGACTTAGAGCCTCCAAAATAAAGGCTTTGCGCTTCTTTTGTAGGAAGAGCGTGCGTTGTCACTCTTGCAATCATGTCGTCTTTGGTGATCAGATCCTTATCATAAAGGCGGAATCCCAAAAAGCTCTTAGGCGCGGCTTTTACCTTAAATGTTTCATTCCATACAGGGTTGTCTTCATTGGATATTTTTTTTGTTTCCCCAATTTTACGGAAGTCTTTTTTCCCATCGAGGCTATAGAGAACTTCTATGTAAGTATCTGGTTTCTTTAAAAAAATTCCCCAATCTTTGTCCATAAGATTATGAGCACTCATGACTTTAATGCTAAGTTCCATTTCTTTGTCCTTAGCATCGTCCGCCCAAAGGCAAGATAGCGCAAAGAGGAAAACCAACGAAAAGCAAAACCAAGTTTTTCTTCCCATAACATTCTCCAGAAAAAAATTTAAAAAAACGATCTTCACTAGACCAAACGCTTTGCCTTATAATCTTCTATAATTTCTAAAATTTCTTTTTGCTCAATTGGCTTTTGATAGAAGCCAGCAGCTTTCATGGAAATAGCCTTTTCTTTGGCTGCTGATGTCATCTCTGCACTGATGAAATACAAAAAAACATTAGCATCAATTTCTTTAAGAATTTCAAAAACTTCATACCCATTCATTTCAGGCATCATGATGTCGCATAGAACGATTTCTGGATTATGCTCTTTATACATTTCCAAGGCTTTTGCGCCACTTTCAGCCAACAATGGCTCTAGTTGAGCATCCATAACCAAATTTTTATGGCGTTCCAGAGTAAACAGCGAATCATCGATAATAAGAGCTTTCACGTAATTTATCCCTTTTTTTCCAATATTTTTTGAAGCATTTGTGAGGTTAGTGGCTTTTCAAGGACACCTGTTGCCCCCAAAGATTTCGCTTTTTGGATAATGGTATCGTTGGATTCAGAGCTGATAAAGTAAAAAATAATATCTGGTTTACTTTCCTTAAGTATTTCTAACACCTCATAACCATCCATATCAGGCATCATAATATCGCATAGCACAAAAGTAGGCTGAAATTCTTGAAAAATCTGAATTCCTTTTTCGCCTCCCTGAGCAATAAGAGGCTCAAGGCCAATAGATTTAGCCAATTCTGAATGAAATCGCAAAGTAAAGGCAGAATCATCAACAAGTAAAATTTTTTGTGCTGTGCTCATGTATCTATAACCTGCCTTTCCAGTTCAAAACACATCGGAAACCGCTCAGATCCCATCCAACAGACTTAGGCTCATCTTTTGTTCTAAAACCTGTCTGTATCTGGCGGGCATCTCTGCACCAAGACCCACCGCGCAAGACTTTCATTTCCCCACGATCTGGGCCTTGTGGATTCGATTTGGGAGAATTTTTGTAATAGTCTCTTTGATACCAATCCCTGCACCACTCCCAGACATTTCCAGACATATCTTCACACAAATAAGGAGACGCGCCAATCGGCACGCTGCCAACAGGCGCGCTACATCGATTCCCATACACAGGCTCTTTTTGATAAACAGCACGCCATAGCCCATCAGCATCTGGCTCTGAATCGCCCCATGCATATTTACGCCTGGGATAAGGATTAAGAACGCTACCTCCATCGCCATCCAAATAGATTCCTCCGCGAGCAGCCTTTTCCCACTGCGCTTCTGTTGGCAGGGACTTGTTAGCCCAATTACAATATGCTTGAGCTTCATACCAGCTTATGCCAACAACAGGGTGGTTGGGCTGATTCCAGGGTTTGTCCTCCCAATAGCGAGGGAGCTTCCATCCTTCGCTTTCTTTGGCAGCAAAACCTTCTTCAGACCAGTATTCCTTTTTTTGATAGCCATTGTCTTGCACAAAGAGAGAAAACTGGCTATTGGTTACAGGGTAGCGGTCTATCCAATAAGCATCCAGAAAGACTTCATGCTCAGGACAAGCAGTAAAAATATCATTGCATCCCATGATAAAACTTCCAGGCGGTATAAAGCACATAGAAGAATTATCATAGGAGCAAATGGCTTTTTCTTCTTTCCAGAAAAAGCCATCAGGAAGAGAATAATCTTTATAGACGACCATAAATCTTATTCCAAATCCACTTTTTGAGAGGCAATCGCAATTTTCTCTGCAAGCTGTTGCTGGTTTCTAGCACCTAGCTCCATTGCTTTTTGCCAATCGCTAATCGCCAATTGGTGGTATTCTTTATGAGCTTTTGCAAAAAGCACTTGTCCTCTGTAGTCATAAGCCTCAGAATTTTGAGGAGAAAGCTCAATTACCTTATTGAAGTCTTCCATTGCCTTATCGAGATCAGAAATAGCTATAAAGACGATCCCTCGTTTCAAATAAGCCTCTACATAGTCTTTGTCTATTGCAATCGCCTGGCTATAATCTTCAATTGCCTTGGGGAATTCCTTGCAATCAACATAAACCTGCGCTCTTGTAAAAAACGCTTGAGAATACTTGGGACTCAGGCTAATCGCCTTATCCAGTTGAAGTAGTGCTTCCTCATAGTTCCCCAGGATTCGGTTCATTGCGCCTGAAAGAACATATATTCTAGGGAAATCGGGTTTAAGACGAGATGCCTCTCCAAAGTTTTCAAGAGCTTGCGCATATTTTTTGCACTCATATAGCGTCATACCTTTGGCTATATAAGCATCTACATAATCTTTCTTAATTTCAATTGCCTGGGTATAGTCTGATATAGCATCGTCTATATTGCCGAGCTTTTTGTTAACAAAAGCCCTCTTGACTAGAAGATACGCTTGCTGAGCCTGAAGTTGCTCTGTTCCGCCTCTTAGAATGGCGCGGCTATATTCCTGATAAGCCTGCTCATATTTCTCTTCCATGACAAGCGAATCGCCTAAAGCAGAATAGTTTGGCAATGTCTGGTCTATGCGAGGCAAAACAGGCAAACGATCTTGCTGCCATTCTTCTATGCTCAATCCTAGACGATAGCATCGAACTTTTTCGATTTTGCACATACACAAAAGAGCACCTGTTAAATCCTGGATAAATTTATCCTTTTGTTCCATGCTGTAGGATAAAACTTCTTTTCCTGCCAAAAAAGGCAATTCTAAAGGATTCTGTCCAATCAAAAGTATGCTTTTCTGGGATCTTTGGGCATAGCCAATCTCATAAAATAACTCCATGACAGTCGCTAACCGATCATGGATCGAGGTTACATCAGCAATAATAAAAGCGGCATTCTCCATCAAAGCACAACGATCCATAAGAGAATTGCCTGCTTCCGAATCATTAAAGACTTCCAATCCTAAGCTATCACAAACTTGAGAAATTACTTGTTTTACAGGCCCCCAACTTTGCTCTTGTGGGGTTATACAATAGATCTTGGGCACGTTTCTGCTCCTTTAAGAAATCAAATTCCTAAACACATTTGCTGCAATTCTTTTTCCGAGGAGCCAATCGCATCTGGTTTGGCTTTGGCTTTACCCAGATATTCCCAACATAGGTCAGCATAGCACTTTCTTTTAGTACCACCAGATTTGCGGGCTTCTTGCAGATAGTTTAAAGCACTTTCCAAAAGCCCTTTGTATTGCAATTGCTTCAATTCTGCTTCACTAGTCCCAATCTGGCTACAAGTCAGGTTGTATTTTGCCAGTGCGCCTAAACACAGATTGGCATAGTATTGGCGAGAAGCACCTTGTGCATTGCGACATTGTTGTAAATATTTATTACAAATCTCTTCATGATTTTGTTTTTTTAAATTGATACGCTTTGTCTTAGAAGAAGTAACTGAGGCATCACTTTGTAGTTCAGCCAATTCCTGCTGGCTTATACCAATATCCATAGGTACGGCACCTTGTTTTGCCAAACAAACCTGACAAAGGTTGGCGAAATATTGTCTGGTGGTACCACTAGTGGCCTTAGCCTTACTCAAATATTTGCTTGCTAGTTCGAGATACACGGGATTTCCTTTGCAAATAAGCAATTTTTTTGAATACTATGGTTTGATCTGACGGAAAATATCCACACCAACAATAAATAGCTCCATTTCACCTTCTGGAACAAGGATAGGAATTTGCAAAACCTGCTCATTTTCTTGAAAAGAAATCTTTTCTTGAATCACTGTACTTTTAACAACAGGAGGGGAAATTTCTAGTTTGATTCCTTGTGTATCCAGCTTTCCAATAGCATTTCCACAAGCAATGTTGACAAATTCTTTTGCGGCTTCTAAGTTTACGCTATCGTAGTTATCATAGTTCCCTTGTTCATCTCCCTCTATCATAGACTGGGCAATCGAAGCTGCAAGGTTTTCGCTCATGCTTAGATAATACGACCAATGATGATCTCCTGATATAGCCATTTTGATTAATATTCCATGGGAAATACAGTTAGACCGATCAAAAAAACATTGTCCTTCCATTACAAAAATACCAGCAAGGCGCATAACCAGCTTCAATGTTTGTTCGATAAAAGTTTCATAAATAAAACCATTTTCAATGTGTTTGCTTACCCAGCTCATATTGAAGACACCCTGGTCTTCTTCTTCAAGCATTTTAAATCGTGCCATTTCTTTAGCCAAGACTTCCTTTGGCAGCATATTTTCCCTCACAATGATTTCATCCAGTTCAATATAGTTTTTTTGTTGTTTGCGTAGCAGTTGCCCTAGCTGCTCGCTATTGATAAAGCCCATTTGCACTGCTAGTTGACCAAAGTATTTGTTGATGCGCTTTTGTACTTTAAGGATTGTTTCTACTTGTGCAGGCAGCATAAGTGCTTCGTCAGTAGCAATCTGGCCAATTTTGCGATTTACCTCTGCCTGTACTTCCAACAAATGCAAAAGCTGTTCTTTGCTTAAAACACCCTTTTGCAGCAAATACTGTCCTAAAAAACTACCAATAACCTGAAACTCTCCACTAGCATCCACAAAAGTCATAGAATTGACTGGAGCTTTTTTGCCCATCACTTTGTGCAATGTACTCAAAAAAGTTTGGTTTTCAAAAGGTTTGGTAATATAGTTTTTCACCCCAATACGAAGTGCCTGTATGATTTTTTTCTTGCTTCCCAAAGAGGTTACCATGACAATACAAGCATTCGCATCGTATTGCAAAATATTTTTAGCACCTTCAATTCCATTCAATTGAGGCATATTATAGTCCATCAATACCAAATCAGGCTGCGTTTTTTTATACTGATCTACAGCTTCCAGACCATTTTGGCATTCTGCTATAACCGTGTAACCTCCTTCTGTCAAGATTTCTTTAATCATTCTTCTCATGAATGGGGAATCATCGGCGATGAGTACTCGACTCATGGAGTTCTCCTTAATTCCTTTCCCAGGACATTGCCCTGGGCTGATATATATATGCCTTTCAGGCCAAAGTTTTCCAAATCCCATAACGCTGTCAACCCAAATGTTGCCAATACCCAGG
>JABWCH010000488.1 GCA_013359215.1 Candidatus Brocadiia bacterium
TATAAAAGTTTTTAAAGGGGGTTTGGGGGAAAATTTTTACAAAAATTTTCCCCCAAATAAAAATCTCTTTGCGTAACTCCTATTATTTAATTCTCATCGATAAATAAGGACAGAAATGATTTCGTATTCTATAGAAGATATAGTACAAGGAATCCTAAAAAAAAACCGCCGCATTCTGGCAAAAGCTGTTTCTTTAGTAGAAAGTACATTGCCAGAAGATATAGCCAAAAGCCAGGAACTGATAGACCGACTGTTAAACTATTCAGGAAAATCCCTGAGAATTGGGATTAGTGGAGTTCCTGGCGTTGGCAAAAGTACCTTTATTGATGCCTTTGGTCTTATGCTGCTCGAAAAAAATCGAAAGCTCGCTGTTCTGGCAGTAGACCCTAGCAGCAGCCGATCAGGAGGAAGCATCCTGGGCGATAAAACCAGAATGCTTTCCCTGTCCCAAAGACCTGATGTTTTTATCCGGCCTTCTCCCTCTTCAGGGGCCTTGGGTGGTGTAGCCCGCAAAACCAGAGAAACCATTCTTTTATGTGAAGCAGCAGGATTCGATACTATTTTAGTGGAAACCGTAGGAGTAGGCCAGTCCGAAACAACAGTCGCCTCCATGGTCGATTTTCTGCTTGTCTTGATGCTACCCAATGCAGGGGATGAACTCCAGGGCATCAAAAGAGGGATCATGGAAATGGGAGATGGCTTTGTCGTAAACAAAGCAGATGGAGAGCAGATAGCAGCAGCGAACCTTACAGCCAGAAGGCTCGAAAATGCCCTGCATTTTTTAACCCCTAGAACCAAAGGCTGGAATCCCTTTGTAACTCTTTGTAGCTCTTTAGAAAAAAAAGGCATGGAAGAAATAGAAAAACACATCCAGAAATTTTTTCTGGATTCTTGCCGCATCCAGGAACGCCGAAAAGCTCAAGACAGCCAGTGGATGCACAGCCTTATTCAAGAAAGCCTCTACAACCAATTCTATTCCCATCCCAAAATATTCCAACTTCTTCTTGAGAAAGAAAAAGAAATATGGGATAATAAAAAAACCGCAACAAAAGCAGCCTTAGAATTGCTCAAAGTTTTTGAAAATACCTTGACAGCAGCAAAATAGCTTTGGAAAATAAATATATAAAAGTTTTTAAAGGGGGTTTGGGGGAAAATTTTTTAACTACCTCTTAAATCTTAAAGGAAGTTCCATGATTCAAAAAATCAGCCATATTGGTATTGCAGTAAAAAATTTACAAGAACAAATTGCTTTTTACCGTGATGTTCTACAACTGCCCTTTTTAGGCATAGAAGAAGTAGCAGAGCAAAAAGTCAAAGTCGCCATGTTCCAGGCAGGCGAAGTCCACATTGAGCTCTTAGAACCAACACAAGAAGACAGCCCCATTGCCAAATTTATGGAAAAAAAAGGCGAAGGCATACACCATATTGCTTACCAGGTAGACAACATCGAAGAGCAAATATCCCATTTACAAAAACAGTCTGTACGCATGATCGACGAAAAACCCAGAATGGGTGCTCATGAATGCAAGATTGCCTTTGTTCATCCTAAAGGCACGTTTGGCGTTCTCACAGAACTTTGTCAATCTAAACACGACTAAAATTTTTTTTATCAAGAAGGAGTTTTACAATGCCCATTTATGTTTATCAAAGCATAGATATAAACCATGGATGCGATCATTGTAAAAATTCATTTGAAGTTCTACAATCTTTTTCCGATGTTACAAACGAATGTCCGCAATGCCATGCTCCTGTCCACAAACTAATTCAGAAAACAGGCATGAGAGTAGGGAAAAAACACCTTCTCTCAGACCAAAGCCTAAAAAAACATGGTTTTAGCAAAATTGTGAACGAAGGCGATGGCAAGTTCCGACAAATCTAAGCTATGAAAGAAGTTGGCTTAAATTTTTTTTAAGAAAGGAGCTGACTTTATGTCCATCAAAAAATTTTGTATTTCCAGTGCAATTTTTTTGTTTTTTCTATACCCGTCTTTACAAGCAGCCTTGGTTGGATACTACAATTTTAACCAAAGCAGCGGAAGCACTTTGCCCGATTTAAGCACCATGAATAACAATGGTACTCTTGTGAATATGCCTAACAATTGGGCGGCTGGTCAAAGCGGATATGGAAATGCTTTAAATTTTAACAATGCTAACCAATATGTCTCCATTGGCAATAATTCTAGTCTTGCCATCACAGACGCGATTACCGTGAGTGCCTGGATAAAAATGGATTTTGTACAGCATGCTCATATCAGAATCGTTGAAAAGCACTATACTTCTTCCTGGTATTTTGGTACAGGAGCAAACGGTGGTAATTCCTTAAGTGTATATATCAATAATGCTTCACGTATAGACACAGGAGGAAGCGTCTTTTCTTTGAACCAATGGACCCACGTTGCCTTTACATACGACCGCCAATATGCCAGAATTTATGTGAACGGTGTTCAGCAAGGCGCAGGGGCTTATACAGGAGCTATTGGCTTAGATGCCAATGATGTATGGATAGGAAACTGGAAAGGTCTTAGCCATAATTTCAATGGTATGATCGATGAGGTGACCATCTGGAATGAAGCCTTAAATGCAAGCCAGATTAGCCAGTTGCAAACGTCTGCCTTTATTCCTGAGCCAGCCTCGATTTTCTATGTAGGGTTTGCTCTGTTTTTATCCTTACGTTTCTTGTTTCGAAAAACATAATACATGACTATCTGCTAAATATTTTTTGGGTTGCATTTAACTGACTTAAACCTAAACCTAAACTTAGATCTAAACGCCATCATTGTTAAGTTTTAATGGCTTGTTTTATAATATATTACATCATCTAATCAAGGATAAGCAGAGCGTAGTGTAAGCCTTCTGTAAGGAATCAAAAACAGTACCGCTTGGAGCATCAAAAAATTTTATTCTACTCT
>JABWCH010000489.1 GCA_013359215.1 Candidatus Brocadiia bacterium
AGCCACCACGACACACACGAAAGCTGGATTTTTTTATGCAGACAGGGTTTTTCTCTTTTATAGTTTTATAAAAATTTTCATCATACCAATCCTGACACCACTCCCATACATTCCCTAGCATATCCTTACAGCCATAAGCAGAAAGGGCAGAGTCGAAGCGAGTGTCTTCTACAGAGCTGGTTTGTCTGATGCCTGTTTCAGCGCAGTTGATTTTGTTTTCTTCCCATTTGTTTCCCCATGTATAGATTCTATGGAAATTCTTTTCCCAACGACATTCTCCCTCTTTCCACACGGGAATTTTTTTGCCTCCTTTGGCTGCTTTTTCCCATTGGGCTTCCGAAGGCAGTGTTTTTCCTGACCAGAGAGCGAATCCCAGGGCTTCCCACCAGGTAATTCCCACAACGGGATGATTTTCATCGCATTTCCAGCCTTGTGGTGCATGGTTAGGTTCTTTCCACCATTCTGGGCCATCCTGAAGAATCTTGCATAGCTCTCGAAAACCAGAAAATTTTCTATTGTAAATTTTCCCCAAATCTCTCCATACAAAAATATAATCCCTATCTTCGGGAAGTCCTCCCTGCTCTAATGCCTGAGCCAGATACCCTCTATACGCACTGTCCTCCATAAATCGGGCATACTGCCCTATAGTCACAGGAGTAGTGTCCATATAGTAACCATCCAGATTCACTTCCTTGTATTGGGTTTCGTTTGTATTTGCCTGAGAATCTTGCTTTGGGTCAGAACCTAGGATAAAAGCTCCTGGCGGAATGTAGGCCATCCTGGCCTTATCTTTGGGGCTTCGGTAGAAAGGGGGATTTTCTTCTCGTTCTATTCCGTCTGGCATGGCCTCACCATACCATCCTATTCTCTGGAATCGGGCCAGAAGAGCCTGGTACATTTCCACCCATTTTTTTTGCAAAGCTGTATCTTCAGGGATAGCATCTCTGCTGGCTAAAAATTCCTGGAATGCCTGCTCCCAGACTTTGCGATCTGGGGAAAGAGTAGGTAGATTTCTCAGTGTCTCGTATTTTTCTCTGGGATACTGGAATTGCTTTTCGAGACAATCACAAATTTCCTGAATCATAAAATTTTTCCTAAAAAAAAAGAGCGGCAGCGTCCTGAAAAGGAGAAGCTGCCGTTCACATTGTCTTTGGCTTTTGACAGCACAGGAAAATGAGCCTGGAGTCTTCCTCTTTGGAATAGCGTCCGTAGAGACCATTCTTCTTAAGAGAAGCCTACTGCACAAACACGAAAACCAACATTGTCGTTGCGGTTAGCAGGATGCCTCCTGTCACGGTTAGACACACGAGCATTCTCAGGCTCGTTATACCAGGAGCCACCACGACACACACGAAAGCAAATTGGCCCATTCGCCTTGGAAATTCAATACGAAATTTTTTTCCACGCTCCCAGGAGCCTTCCTATTTCATTCACTGCCTCGCTGGCATAAGAATAGGCATTAAAATCAATATATTTTAAATCGTGCGCAGCTCTCAGCCAGTAGCGAATCAACGTGAGTTCAATGTCTGCTTTTTCCAATTCGCTGTAGCGTACTTTGCCAGCATACTGGTTGGCGGCTACCAGATAAGAGAGGAATTTTCCCATAGAATTTTCCAGCCAGGCACTTAGATTCCATCGGGCATTTCTAGGAAATCTTTGCGTTTTTTGTAAAAGCCAGAGCATAAAATCATAGGTTTTCACAAAGATAGGGGTCTTCAGCAAAGAAAAGCTCCTTAAACAAATTCTGTTGCAAACGATACGTATTGGCATGGGAAGCATGAGCTATCCAGGATTGGATTCTTTCCTGAACCTGCCTATGGCTTAGAATGCCTTGTTTTTCTAACGATTTGTATTGTCGTATGCGTTTGCGAAACAGAGAAATATTTTTTCTGCGTAGTCTGCGATGGTATGGATAGATACGATATCCTACAAAAAGTACGCCCTTTTGGCAAGGGTAAATAGCACTTTTTTTTTCATGGACAATCAGCCTGTATTCCGCCAGTTTTTCCATAATTGCCTGGCATTGGTCTTCTAAGCGATGAACATCATCGCCAAAAGCCAGAAAATCATCGCAATACCGCAAATAGCCTTTCACCGAAAGAGTTCGTTTTATAAACTGATCCAGGGGATTGAGATAAAAGTTTGCCAGAATCTGGCTTGTAAGATTGCCTAAAGGAAGCCCCCTGTCTCTTTCTACAGGCGTAAACAGATCATCCGAAGGAAACCAAACCAGCTTATATTCGTTTTTTAAAATATCTTTACCGCTTTCTATAATTTTTTTCAACAGAGCAAAGACTTTTCTGTCGGGTATTTTTCTATCTAGCATAGACAGAAGAATCTCATGGTCAATGGAAGGAAAAAATTGTACCACATCTGCCTTGAGCACATATTGGAAACGGCGGACAAACTCTTGTGCCCTGTCTGCTGCTTTGTGGACTCCTTTGCCTTTACGGCAGGAATAGCTGTCATCAATCCAGGAACGTTCCAAGAGAGGCTCCAGTAAATTCATGATAGCATGGTGTACCACTCTGTCCCGAAATTTGGCAGCCGAAATCAGCCTGGGCTTTGGATCCTGGATTCGGAAAGTATAGTATGCTCCTGGCTGGTATTCTTCGCTCAAAAGTTCTCTTTTCAATTGCAAGAGATTGTCTTCTCGATAGTATTCGAATTCCGCTACATCCTCCCGATAGCGTTTGCCTTTTCTAGCCTTTCGATAGGCTGCATAGAGATTTTCTAGTGTGGTGATTTTTTCAAAAAGACGATCCCATTCAGGAAGATAGTACGCATTTTTTTTCATCTTATTTTCCTGAAAAAAGTATAAATTCCTATAAAAAAAAATCGCGGGTCCAGAGTTCAGAGCACAGAGTTCAGAGGACAGAGTCGAGGAAGACTCCTGCAC
>JABWCH010000490.1 GCA_013359215.1 Candidatus Brocadiia bacterium
TTTTCCGTCCTTTTTACCATGATATTTTTTTCCTTAACCAGGCCAACGTAAAATAAGCACTTCTTCTTTGATCTGTTCTTTAGTTACCGTAGAAAATCTGGTTCTAAATAAATCCATACTTTCCACTTGATAACCTAAAGATTTCGCAATTTCAGCAAGAAGTGTTCCTGTTCGAATCATGACACGAAGATAAGAGGCTTGATCGCCTACAACATATCCAAGATAAGCTCCCTTTTTTAAAAAGGGTCTTAATACAGAAAGATGACGAGCCATACCACCAAAATAAAGCTTTGTAACCTTTGAATACATTCTCTCAAATCCTGATGTCTTTTTTAGCTCAATTCTCCTTGTTTCAATCGCATCAGCAATAGACTGAATTTCTCTATTATTTGCAATCCATAAATCGTCATCATCGCCTTTATAAACATTCCTTGTATTAGAACGCAGTAATCCCTTTTTTAAGTTTTTCAAATCCGTTTTATTCTTTATAAAACCTAACAGAACAGATTCTAATCTTGTTGTCCGTGTATAGTCTTTTTCATTAGGATAAGGAGGTGATGTAAAAACAGCATCAATGGATTCTGGCTTTAAAAAATCTCCCATCTCTCTGGAATCAGCAAAATATACAATTCCATTTCCCATTGTTCTTGGCTTATTAAATTTTAAATCATTAACCATATTTTCTATAATTGAAAACCAGCTTTCTACAACCAAAGCATCTTGCTTTTTATTAGAGCGAACTCCCACCTCAGGGCCAAAATACAAATTACTGGCATAGTAGACAATCATTTTGGCAAAGGCTAATAATTCATGTTTATATAAAGAATCTTTCTTTAAATCATTGATGACATCCAGCAAAATCAATGCCTTATGTAATGGTAGTGGACTAATGGAATCTTTAAGAAGCAATTTAAAGGATTCTTGTGGCAAAGTCTTTAAAATACCATTCCATTTAGCTATTGCCTTATGAGCTTTTTTACATACTAAGAAAGCATGTTCCAATAATTTTTCTGGATTGATTGACCAATCTATTTTTACACCACTGGCAAAATAAGCCATAGGATTAGCTTCTATACCGATATTATCTATGCCTAAAATTTTTGCCTCTACCAAAGTAGTACCAGTCCCGCAAAAGGGATCGAGCAATGTTCCCTTCGTTAAATTAAACTTTTTCAGATAATCTCGCACTAAATGGGCTGGAAAAGATAAAACAAAACGATACCAGCTATGAAAAGGAGAATCAACTTCCTTTAATTTGTTAATTTTTTCCTTCTTTTTTATTTCTACCTGCTTAACATCATCTTGAAAAAGTTCGAGTTGCATCTTTGCATCCTCTTTTATAAAAAAATATATGAATCTTAGAAAACTAACCACGAACTATAAATTTGTTAACCACGAACTATAAATTTATCAATGTATTTTATTTTCGCTTTCCTTCAATATTGCCTGTAACCATATTAAAAACCATATTGATAATCTTATTAGACTCTCCATAGCGGTTCTTATGAGTAATAATTTCCAAAGGAGCGGCAGAAACAGCACCCTCAGTTCTGTTTTGATCTTCTTCCGAAGAGGCATCAGAACTTTCTATATATCGGTTAAAAAGCCCCAATACTGTTGAAGCTTCCTGTTCTTGTTTTCCACTATAGCGAAGCCCTTCTAATACAGGTCGCCTAGACTCAATCTTTTTTATTTGTTTTCCTCCACCGCCACCAGTAACCGTAGCACGATTCATCTGTGCTAAAGCAACTACTGGCGTATCCAAAATCTGGCTTACTACTCGTAACTGATGGACTATTGAAGCAATACGAAGCTCTTCAGAATTTTCATCTGCAACTTTTACAAGCTCAATATAATCTACCAAAATAGCACCCAATCTTCCCCAATTTTTTTTACCTGAGTGCTATAAGAAACAAGTTGATCAATTGTAGTCCCTGAATTTGCTACAAGAAAAAGCTGAGATTCATACCTTCGTAAAGTTTCAATCGCATTTTCAATATCTACATTAAAATTATCTCTGCTTTGAAAATATTTAGCAACATCTCGATAAGAATATCCTATTGATTTTACAGAATTTCTTTGACGACCAGTCAAAAGAGATACTAATTTACAAAATAATTGAACAGAATTCACTTCATAGGAAAAGAAAATAAAAGGATCATTTTTATAAAGATTCACCCAATTCATAAGCAGATTACAGGCAAAAGAAGTTTTACCATGTCTTGGTCTCGCTCCAATTACAACCAATTCGGATGGCATAATGGCAACAGTTTCATCCAATTCAGAATAGCCACTTTTTTTCCCTTCAGGAACGACACCTGCTTCAATCCTTATATCTGAAACATCAAGAGAGACAGGCAAAATACTATTTTGATTAAGATTTAGCGAGGAAAAATCATTTTTTATTTTTTCTATAGTTTCTAAAAAAGACACTTCTTCTTTTTCTAAATCAGTTTGCCCTTGTTTTAATAAAAAACGAACCTTTTGCTTAAGTTCCTCTTGCGATTGACGTTTACATATATCCTGCAAAACAAGGGATAATGCACAAGGCGAAAGTTTCAGATATTCTCCTGCGGTCTGAAGGCATTCTTCCGTTTCTATAGGATTCAAAATCCGACTTACAAATTTTAGAAATTCCTCCATAGCTTGGTCTTTTGCTAAATCAGAAGAAATATCTAAAGAATCAAACAACTTCTGTGTCTTCCAAATAACACCTTTTCTTGCCAATTTAAGATAACTCTGCCATTCGGAGATTCCATAAGTCAAAACAAACTCGTCTGGATCAAGGTTATTCGGTAACGCAGGAACAACAAAACTTTGAATCCCGATTTTACCTAAATTATCAACATTTTTGCTAACACCTTCCATTCCTGCACGATCTGGATCAAGGCAAATAAT
>JABWCH010000112.1 GCA_013359215.1 Candidatus Brocadiia bacterium
CACCCAAGGAAACCCCTGTTGTCGAGACACCCAAGGAAACCCCTGTTGTTGTGGCAAATAAGCCTAAAAAGACTGTGATTCCTGCCATTTCTTTAAGCGAAGAAGAAGGTTGGTTTAAAGAAAAAATACCGCAAGGATTACAAAGGAATAAAGTTCCAGGAGAGTATGGCTGGAGCAAGGATGGAAGCACTATGGTCTATGTCCCTAAAGGAGAATTTTTTAAGGGAAAAGATAGAAAAAGCGAAACGGAAAAAGCCCAGGATGAATTGCCCAATGCAACCATGGATCTAGGGGCATATTATATAGACAAATACGAAGTGACTAACGAACAATACGCTCATTTTCTTAGCATGGTAAAAAAAACTGCCGATGAAATGGGGAATAAATACCTTGATCTGGAAAGCGAAGACTGCGGAATCGTAAGGGACGGCGATGTGTTTCAGGCAAAATATTCTATGCTGGACTATCCTGTTATTAAAGTATCCTGGTATGGAGCTATGGCTTATGCTGCGTGGGCAGGCAAAGTTCTTCCTTCTGAAAACCAGTGGGAAAAAGCAGCTCGCGGTGGGCTTTCTATCCCTGATTGGAAAGGGAAAGTTCCTTTCCTGAGATTTGTATCCAATCCTTTGCCTGAGAGGATATATCCCTGGGGTGATGAGAGCATTTCTTTTTTGTTCTTCAGAGCCAATGGCGTAGGAGATAGTGATGGATACACAGCACTCGCTTCTGTAACTGCCTTCGAAGGATTAGGCGACTCTCCTTATGGATGCACACAAATGTCTGGAAATGTATGGGAATGGTGTGGCAGTGCTTATACTAAAAATCATGAAGAAAAAGAAACAGCAGACCATGCTTCCAAGGTATGCAAAGGCGGTTCTTGGGGAAGCGAAAGCTTTTCTTTGCGTTGCTCTGTGCGCTATGGTGTAGAGGCATCTAAAACTTACAACGATTTAGGCTTCCGTTGTGCTTTAGAAATGACAAAATAAGGAGTCGTTGCATGGAAAGCAAGCAAAATCTGGAACATACATTTTCCCAGTTCAACGAAGCACGGGAAATGCTGGCAAAGCAATTTTATGATCTTATAGGCTTGATTGCAAATCATGTTTTTTCAGGAAATCTCATCCCCGATGCACAGAATGTGTTAGAAGAAATCCATAAGCAAAACAACATGGCTGAAGCAGAAAAGAATGTGCTAAAGCATCTTTATTTTTATTCTTCCCATTTGCAGAGCAGTAAATTTTTGCTAGGCGTTCTGGGAAGGTTCAAATCAGGAAAAAGCACGCTCTTGAATGCTATTGCTGGCGAAGAAATTTCCCCTATGGACACAAGGATTTCTACAGGAGTTCTCAACTTTACATTCTGGCAAGAAAAAGAAGAGTGCAAAGTTGTTTTTGATAGTGGGCAGGAAATGTCCATTCCTGTTTCAGAAAAAGCCTTTTATGTAGACTACAGACACAATCCTGATAATGAAAAAGGCATCCATAGCGTCCGACATGGTTCGCCTTATCTAAAGCTACAGCCAGAAATCATTTTTGTGGATACACCAGGCTTGGAAGCTGTAAACCGCATCCATGAAGAAATTACCTTAGATTTTGTTGCTCAGTGCCATGCAGCTATTGTAGTTTCATGCTATCCTCCCTTTGGTTCTACAGAACTCGAATTCTACCAAAGGATTAAAAGCAGCATCCCCAATATCTTTTTAGTCCAGAATTTGCCTGGGGACAAACTTGGGGATTGGATTAAGCTGGAGGCACAAACCCTGGAAAATCTTCACAAGATGTCCTTTTATTCTCTGGACAAAGAAGCCTATCCCCAAGGGGACGTGAGAAGCATTTTAAATAGAATCGCCGACAGCCAGGATGAGAGTGCCTTACTCAAGTTCAAAGAAATTCATAAAATCCATCTATACAGCTTAAATGCAAGAGATGCTTATGAGTATCTTGTTGGAGGGAAAAAAGATTCCCCAGACAAGCAAGGAAAAATAGAAGAAAGCCGCTTTGCAAAATTCCAAAAAGAACTTTATGATTTCTTGACACAGCATAAAGGCGCTGAGCTGGTACGCGACTACCAGAAAAAAGGCAAAGTCATTCTGCAAGAACTTACGCGAATGATAGAAGGAAGACAAAGTCTGCTACGCAAAAATCTAACAGAAATAGAAAAAGAAATCAAAGAAAAAGAAAATCAAAGACAAAAAGCATTAAATATGGTGGAAATGCTTTCTGATCGCAGCAATCTTAAAATGATTTCTTCTTATAAAGCATTGAAATCTCAAATTTTAGACCAGGATCTCCAAAAGCTTATAGAAGAGCTTGATAAAAGCTATGGAGAATGGAACATCTTTCGGTTGAACAAAGGCCAGATCAAAGAGATCAAAGCAAGAGTAAATGAGTTCAACCGCCTTTTTGGGCAAAGATTCCAGGAATGGGTCAAAGAAGTGCAAAAGGTGATTCTGGAAGCCCGCGACCAGATCATGGCAAACCTGGAAAACCATGGGATCTTCGGTAAGCTTGAACTCTCTGGCAGCTTTAGCCAGGTAAGCATGGGCGAAATTTCTGGTGCAGGATACATTGACTATGGGTTTGGCCTTGCCTTTCATGGAGGAATTGCTTATATTTTAGGCTCTATCGCAGGTGGTTCAGGGATCGCGCTTTTGGGAGCAGGTTTTGCTCCTGTTTTGATTGGCGCGGCTATAGGCTTAGGGGTTTCTATCCCTCTTGCTAAAAAATGCGCCCCTGCTTTGGAATCCGCCAAAGAGTTTTTGAGTAAGATTATCAAGCGACCTGCCAACTCTATTTTCCAAAACTTCCGCAACAATGTCAAAGAAAAGCTAGATGAAATTGAACGCGCTGTCTTAGACACGGCTATGGATAACTTCAAAAGAGAAGTTACAGAAAACATCAATGAATATTTTAAGCTTTTTTCCCAGCGTATGGAAGAGTTAAAAAACAAAAAATCCCATGGAATGACTCAAAAAGACTGTGAATTGGAATGCGAAAATTTGCAGAATATTGTCCTGCAACTGCAAAAAATTGGAGAAGCATTGGATTCAAAACAAGTTGCAGAAAAAGTAACAACAAACGAGAAAGTGGAAGGGCTTTTCCAGGGTGTCAAAGGATATTTGAAAAAATTTACAACATAAATTTTCTTGAATTTTTTAAGACATTAAGATTTAGAGCCTATCCGAGATGCATCGAAATTTGCAGTCAAAAGGATTTTTCGGATAGGCTCTTAACCGCAGAGACGCAGAGAACGCCGAGAGGAGAAACAAATAATCATACAATCCCTCTGCGTTCTCTGCGCCTCTGCGGTTCATTATCTTTTTATCAATTGTGTACATCCGTGGTTCTAATTTGAGGTTATCATGTTAGAAAAAAATTTTTCTTTAGAGCAGCTCAAAGAATTAGAGAAAAGTCTGGCAAAAGAAGGCAAATTTTCCGAAGTAGTTTCTGTCTTAGAAAGGAAGATACAACTTGATCCTTCTAAGGCAAGCGATTACTATTACGAGATAGGGAATATCTATAGAGAGCATATTAAAAATCAGGAAATGGCAATCAAAGCGTTCCAAAAATCCATTTCCATCAAGCCTGATTCGTTTAGCTCTTTCCAGGCACTACGATCCATATTCCTTGCCCAGGAAAACTGGGAACAGTATTTGCTTTTTGGAGAAAAACAGCTTGCTTTTACCAGCGACCCACAGCAAATCATGGATTTGCATTTTAGCCTGGCAGATATTTATACGCGGCTGAATATGCCAGAAAAAGCGCATGATCATCTCATGCAAGTCTATTGCTTTGACCCTTGCCATCTTTATGCTTTTGAAAAGCTTTGTGCTTTTTATAAAAAAACACAAAGATGGCAGGAATATGCAAAAATTTTAGAAAACCATCTACCTGGCAATACAGCCGAACTGGTTGTGCGATTTTTAGAGATTGCAGACACCTATTTTCATCGCCTTAAAAATTATAAAGAAGCCATTCTTTTTTATGAAAAAGCTCATCTTCTAAGCCCTTTCACAGAAGAAATTCTAGTTCAATTGCAAAAAGCTGCTGTAGAAGGAAACAACCCAGAGAAAAGGGTATACTCTCTCGAAAAAAGAGTAGAGCTTTGCAACAATCCAGAGGCAAAATATGCTTTGCTTATGGAGTTAGGGGAAGCCATTTTTAAGGATGAAGAAAAGGCAATTCTGGTTTATGAAAAAGCATACAGCCAAAAACCAAAATCCCTGGAAGTGCTGGATATTTTGAGCAAGCTATACATTTCTGGCAAAAAAGACAGGGAACTTTTTTCCTGCCTCGGAAAAAAGGCCAATTTGCTTTCCCAGAAAACAGACTTGGAAAATATATGGCTGAATCTTGCAGAATTAGCCCATAATAAGCTCCATGATAACACAAATGCCATTGTGTATTACGAAAAGCTTTTGGTTGCTTATCCCGAAAAGACAATCCCTGCCCTTCTTGCCTTATACCAGGAAAATAAAGAATGGTATAAGCTTGCAGCCCTGTATGAAAAGATATATTCTGAAAAAACACAGGAAGAAAAAATCGAAATTTTGAGAAAGCTGGCCTTTTTGTATGAAGAAGTTTTGAAAAAAGACCAGAGCTTGAAAGACTGTCTGTATCGTCTTCTATGCCTGCAAAGTCTCGAAAAAAAAGAGTTTCCCAAATTAGAAAGGCTTGCCAGAGAGCAGCGAGATTGGACTATATTGCTGGCTGTTTTAGAAGAAAAGGCAAAACACATCCACGATAGCCAGGAATTGTCTTTATTGTATCAGCAGGCTGCACAGATATACCATCATGAACTAGGGAATGACAGGCAGTCTATAGAGTATTATCGTAAAGCCTGGGACCAGGACAGGAACAATGAAAAAATTTTACAAGAATTGCAATTTTTATATATTTTCAAGAAAGATTATGAAAATGCTTTCTGGGCAATAGAAGAACGTCTGAAAAGAAGCAAAGATTCCCAATCGCGATTCCATCTTTTGATGGAAAAAGGGATTTTCTTACGAGATTGCTGCCAAAAAAACCAAGACGCAAGCCTTGCTTTAGAGCAAGCTCTTGAGCTTATGCCTTCATCCAGAGAAGCCATAGATTCCCTGGAAGGAATATATTGCAAGGAAGAAAAATTCCATGAATGGATTTCTGTTTTGCTCAAAAAGCAAAGCCTTGTAGAAAAACGAGAAAAAATAGACATATCCTTGAAAATCGCTTTCCTTTACGAAGAAAAAATCAAAGACGATGCCAATGCCAGGCAAATTTTAGAATCTTGCTGGAAAAACCACGGTTTTCAAGAAGACATCTTTCAACAACTGCGCAGATTTTGCTATAAACACAAAGACTGGAATCTGCTCCAGAGAATTTATCAGGAAGCCATAGCCCAGGTAGTGAATACAGAGCATAAAGCGCAAATCTTATTTGCCTGCGGTAAGTTTTATGAGCAAAACAAAATAGACGCTTCTCAGGCAGCCTTATACTATCTTCAAGCTTTGGCTTTGAAGCCAGGCTATATCAATGCAATACGATCCTTACAAAAAATATATGAAAACGAAAACAAACACCAGTCCCTGGTTGAATCCTATCTGGCAGAGCTTGCTGTTCTGGAAATATCGCCTAGCAGGCGCGTTTATTTGCATATTCAATGCGGCCAGCTTTTTTTCTTGCTGAACAAACATGATGGTGCGATACAGCATTACAAACAGGCGTTGAAACTCGATAGCAACAATCTTTTCTCTATCCGTAAACTAGAAGAAATCTATCGTATTGCCTCAGAAAAACAGGAATTGCTACAGCTTTTGCTAACAGAAATGCGCATAGAAAGAAAAGAAATAAGGCTGTTCGAGGTCTATAAAGAGCTTGGGTATCTTTATCGGGATTCCTTTCAGAACCCGCAGGAATCCATCCAGAATTTTATTAAAGCACATCGCTATTTCCCTAAAGAAAAAGGAGTTTTAGAAGACCTTAAAAATCTTTTGATCCAGGAAAACCGATGGGAAGAATACGCGCTTTATATGGAAGAAGAAGAGGATGCAACCCCTTTTCATGCAAAACAAAGGCATCAGAAGCTTGCTGAAGTTTATAAAAAACTCCAAAACAATGAAAAGCTTATCTATCATCTTGAAAAAATATTGCTTTATCCTCCTTATGATCTTAAGGATGTTTTGCTTTTGGAAGAACTATACCAAAAACAAGGAGAAGATAAAAACAGCAGCAAACTTCTGTCTCTATATACGATAGAGAATTCCTTGACAACCGATATACCAAGGCAAAAAGAGCTTCTCTTAAAAAGAGCGTCTTTGTATTTTCAGGCAGAAAAAGAAGAAGATGCCATTTCTTGCCTGGAAAAGATCTTAAAAGAGGATATCCTCCACAAAGATGCCTTTTCTCTGCTTTCCAAAGTTTATATCAAAAAGCAAATGTGGTCTGAGCTAGGAAATTTGTATGTCCGCTTTGCCTATTCGACAAAAGACCAAAAAGCCAGAGAAGACTTGCTATTAAAAGCAGGCACAATCTGGGAAAAAAAAGCAAACAATACAGAAAAGGCCATGGGATATTACTACCAGATCTTGGTTATGAATCCTAAAAATTCCACGGCAGGCAAAGCCATTTTGAAAATTTTAGACCATACAAAAGACTGGCACACAGCCATTGAAATCTTACAGCGTCAAGCCAATGGCTTAGAGGGAAAAGAAAAGGCCACCTTGCTTTTTAAAATAGCCCAGATCTGGGAGATCAAAATCAAAGACATTGTACAAGCATTAAAAGCCTATCTCAACATGCTGGAAACGCATTTTCACTTAGAAACAGCAGAGCATATTCTCCCTTTGCTGCAAGCAGCTAAAGACTATGAATCGCTGGCCTTGGTGCTAAAGAAGATGATTCGCAATACGCAGGACAGTGCGCAAAAAGCAGAGAAATATCTGGAGCTAGGGAATCTTCTGTTTTACGAATTCCAGAAAACATCAGAAGCAGTAAAAGCCTATAAAAAAGTTCTAAAGCATAACCCCCAGAAAATAGAAGCCTTGTCTTCCTTGGAAGAAATCTATACCCAAGAGCAAGAATGGGAAGAGCTTTGCGCTATTAAAGAAAAAAAATTGGAGATGGCAAGCAACCCTGGGTTAATCCAGGAGTTGCATTTGCAGCTAGGAGAACTCTATCATAAGAGAATATACAACCAGAAAAAGGCAATTTTCCATTATGAAAGTGCCATGGAGCTTCAGGAAGAAGCTTGTGTGCATTGCTATCCTTTAGAAGAGCTTTATAAAGAATGGGGCTATTTCGATAAATATATTGCCCTTGCAGAAAAAGAAATAGAATCCCAAACCAATCTGGAAAGAAAAAAAATGCTTTTGTCTGATATTGCTTATGTATGGGAAAAAAATCTCTTTGAACCTTTTGCTGCCATAAAAAATTGGGAAAAAATTTTAGAAATGGAGCAAAACAACAAGGATGCCATAGAAAATCTCATCCGACTCTATGAAAGCAATTTAGACTATGCCAATCTTGTGCGTGTTTTCAAGAGGAAAGAAATGCTTTTGGATAATGCTACTGCCTTGGAAAAAAAAGACTTGTATCTTGTGCTGGCTCGTCTATATTTCCAAAAGCTTTCCTGCTGTGAAGATGCAATAGAATACTATAACAAAGTCTTATTGATAGACAGCGAAAATAGGGAGGCACTATTCACTCTGGAGGAGATTGCTGAAAAATCTCAGGACAAAGAACGATTAGAGCCTATTTTGAAAAAAAGAATAGAACTTTGTTCGCAGCAAGAAGAAAAATTCCCTCTGTATTGCAGGCTGGGAAATCTCTATTGGGAATCTTCGCCTCAAAAGGCATCAGAATACTATGAAATGGCCCACCAATGCCAGCCTTCTGATCTGGCGATTCTGAACGCATTGCAAAAGCTTTACCAGAGGCAAAATGATCCTGAAAAAACATTAAAAACCAATGCCAGAATTTTGGCACTTACATCTCAGGAAGACCAGAAGATATTGTTATATATAGAAGTAGCAGAATTGCTATCCAGCAAGTCTCATGAAAATGCCATAGAATATCTCGAAAAAGTGCTGACATTCAAGCCTGACCATAAAGAAGCTTTGTCCCTTTTAGGAAAGCTGTTTGTTCAGACAAAACAATGGGAAAAGGCAAAAGATGTTTATAACAGATGGATTTCTATAGAAAAAAATCCAGAAAAACAAATCTCTGCTTTGGAGCAAAGAGGCAAAGTTTACTGGAATCTTGGAGACAAAGAAAAAACAGCCCAGGACTGGGCCAAAGTTTTTGAAAGCCAACCTGATAATCTGGATATGGCATTGTCTCTCTCTGGTATATACCACGAGCTAGGCGATCTGGCAAAGGCGCAGGCAATATATGACCTTATCATCCATTGGCCTGACCGCGCCAAAATAAAGACAGCTCTTTGTTTAGCAGATCTTTATTTTGAATCAGGGGAAATAGCGTATAGGCTAAATAAAAAAGAAATGGCGCTGCTTCGCTATCTGCAAGCTTTACAAATAGATCCTGAACATAAAAAAAGCATCAAAAAGTTGGCTCAGATGTATTATGACAACATGCAATGGGAAGAGTCCATGCTTTTGTTCATGAAATATAAGAGCTTGTATGAAATGGAAGAGCCAGAAAAAAAGGAAATTCTGTGGGTCATTTCTGCTATCAAAGAAAAAATGGGCATGGCTCAGGGAGCAATAGAAGGCTATATGGAATCATTGCAATCTGATCCAGAAAATCCTTGCTTTATGGAATCATTAGGATACCTTTACTGGGAAAATAAAGAAGCTCAGAAAGCTTTAGAGTATTTGATTGCAGCAGAAAAAAGAACTTCTGACCAAATCCATAAGCAAAAGCTGCTGGAAAAAATTGCTCTGGTTTACGAATCTCAGGAAAACCACCAATCTGCTTTTGAAATTTATGAAAGGCTTTTGCAATATTCTCCCTATAAAGCAGAGTATTTACAAAAAGCAGCCACGCTGTGCCAGAGGCTTAAAGACTGGAAAAATGCAGAAAAGTATATTCTGATAAAGTGTGAAAAATCAGAAAAAGAAGTACAAAAGGCAGATTGCTATTGCTTGTTGGGAAGTATCTATAGAGACGGCTACCAGGATGAAGAGAAAGCCATCTCTTTTTTCCAGAAAGCACTAGAGGTTGTTCCTGCTTTTATACCAGCATTTTCTTCCCTGGTTCTCCTTTATAACAAATCCGAAGAATGGCAAAGTTTAAAGCATTGCTATGAAAAATTTTTGGGTAGCTTTCCATCCCACAGACAAGAGGAAATCATCCCTTTCTTGCTGGAAGAAGCCAATATGGTTTGGGAAAGGTTAGGCGATATACCAGAAGCGATCCAATTGTATAAAAAGATTCTGGAGATTGCCCCAGACCATAAAACATCTCATATCCACTTGTCTATACTTTGCAGACAATACCCAGAAAAGAGAGATGAAGCGATTTTGGAGCATAGGTATATTGTAAGCCAGGATCCTTTCCGATCTCATTCATACCATGAGCTGTTTTCCATGTACAGAGAACAAAATGAATATGACAGAGCCTATCTTTGCTGCATGAATCTGTCTGCTTTAGAAAAAATTTCTTTAGAGGAAAAAAAATTCCTATCCCAAATTCAGCCAAGAGTATCCTCTGGGTGGCTAGATAGCACAGCACTGGACAGCCTTATTCATGAGCATAGCAGGGGAACACTTTATGAAATCATGGCATCTCTTGATCCTTTCATGGACAAAATCTATACTGTTCCAGAAGAAGAATATGCAGGAAAGCAAAGGCTTTCCCTGGATTCAGACCAAAGAGTAGAGAATGTCATTAACAATATACTTAGAGTATTGCAAATCACGGATATATCTGTTTACCTGATAAACAAACGAAAAATCCTTTTAGAAAATACACAGCCAGCCAGCCTGTTTTTAGGAAAAGACTTCTTGAAGCTCAACGCAGCACATCTCTATTTCCTTTTAGGCAGGTCGCTCTTTTATGTTTCAAGAAACCAAATCATGGCTGCCAAGCTTTCTCCAGAAGATTATTATGCCTATACATTAAGAATTGTAGAGGCTTTTGCTGAAACTGGAAAAAAAGTCTCCTGGGAAGAAGAAGCTTTAAGTAGAAAAATACGAAATGCTCTACCAAAAAGGCTTCGTAAGCCATGGGAAGAGAGAATGGATATTTTCACAGAAATTTACAATGCCAACACAAAAGACTACCAAAAAGCTCTGGAAATCGCGGCAAATCGGTGTGGTCTTCTTTTATCCGATTCTCTTCCAGATTCTTGCTATGCTTATCTTCTGTCCCAGGATAAAGAAAAAGGCATAGAAAATTTCCACCATACTCAAGAAATCAAAGAAATGTTCTGGTTTAACATCTCTGATGAAATTTCTACTCTTCGAAAAGAATTGGGCATTGACGTAAAGTGGATCAATAAAGCACGCATATAGTTGGGAGTAAAAGGATGAAAGATTTTGATACTTTTGGATTACCACATATTTTTCAAACCATTTCTGATGGCGAAAAAACAGGAACGCTCCGTGTTCAAAAAGAGGAAAAAGAGGTCAATATATGCTTTTTGCAAGGGATGGTCAAGATGGCAACCTCTCCTCATAAACGAAGCGTTTTAGCTGAGGGCTTAATACGATGCTATGAAATTGAAAAAGAAACTCTGGATGCTATTTTCGCCAAGCAAAGGGAGACAAAAAAATCTCTGTTTTCTACTCTTAAGGAAATGCCAGATAAAAAGCTGAGAGATCAGGAATTTATCTTAAAAATTTGTGGAAACCAAATCCAGGAAGAAATATATGAACTATTCCAATGGGAAGATGTAAGCTGCGAGTTTATGGAAGATACCATTCCAGAAAATATATTTGACCAGGAACTATTCGATCTTCCCATAGCCTTAAATCCCCAGGCCATTGTTATGGAATCGGCTAAGAGAAAAGACGAATGGGGTATCATAAGAAGCACCATCTTTTCCAATAAAGATATACCTTATCTTGTACAAGAAAAAAATCCTTCCTGGGAAGGCGAAGAAAAAGACAAAGCCAATATCATGCAACTGGTTCAGGAAATTCCCGATTTCCAGGAAATCCTAAACAAAATAGGTTGGCAAAATGAAGAAATCATAGATCTGTTTGTTTCTTTGCTCCAGACGGGTACAATTTCTGGAAAAAAATCCAAAGAATTGCGTAAGGTTTTAGAGATTCTTAGCTTGCTTGTATCGATTCCTAACAATGAAGAAATCCTTATAAAAATTCGTCTAAACTATTTTAAAATAGTCAAAATTTTGGCTGAATTAGAAAGCAAAGAAAAGATTTCGACTAGCAATGAGGATATACGCAAAGTTCTGAGCATTTTAGAATCTATCAATGGAATGAGAGATTTTGACGAAATCCTGGAGCAGGTACGAATGTCTTCCTTTGAAGCTTTAAAGATATGCACTTCTCTTATTATAGAAAAAAAAATACAGATGAAGAGCTTTGAAGAACTTATGCTGATGGCTTCCTGGGATTTGATTCGAGAGGATACTTTTAAGTGCATCAAGATTTACGAAAGAGTCGAAGAGCTAGGCTATAAAAATTTAGAAACCGTAAGGTGGCTGGCAAGAGCTTACGAAAAATGCGAGCTGACAAACAAATCTCTCGAAAAGTATAGAGAATTGGGAGAGATTAGCCTTGCGAACAACCTGTACGAAGAAGCTATCCGATCTTATAAGCAAGTGATTGCCTTTGCCCCTGAAGATTTAGAAGTATATGAAAAGCTTATCAATGTTTACAATAAAAATGGGCAAAAAGAAAAATCTGCTGAAGTATCCGCCATCTACGCAAGAAAGGTAGCCGTTTTTGATAAGCGCAAGGCTATTATGGTTTTGGATGAAGCGAATAAAAACTATCCCTCTAGCCCTAGTAACCTGGAATTGATGGCAATGCTTTATCTGGATATGGGTGTTAAAGAAAACGCCATTCTCACATATACAATTCTCGCCAACTTAATGAGAAAGCAGGAAAAGCTGGAAAAATGCCTGGATGCTTATGATAAAATCATCCACCTTGATCCCAAAAATATCAAGGCTCATCTGGAACTTGCGAAAGGATATATTGAACTAAACAAAATTCCTGAAGGGATCGAACGATATAAGACACTAGGTGCTTTGTTGCACTCTCAGATTGTGGGAAAGAAATCCAAAGATGTTCAGGATCTGATTGATATTCTTTTAAATGTATGCGAATGCATTATATGCTATGATATGAATAATATTGATGCAAGAGAATGGCAAGTAGATACATATATTGCATTAGATGATTCGAAGACAGCTTTAAATATTTTGCGAGAGATCAAGTTCCTATTGCAAAAAGAATCCAATTTTGATAAATTCATATTAATTTTAAAAAGAATTGTCTCTATGGACAGCGAGGACTTCCATTCCAGGAAAGTATTGGCAGACACTCTACTCAAACAAAAAAAACGAAATGCTGCCATCAATGAATACATGCAACTTGGCGTGAAAAGTTTTGAAAAAAACGACATCCGAAGAGCCAAAGAAGCTTTTGATTCTGTTTTGAATATCGATCCGTTTAACCTCACAGCAAGACAGCGAAAATCAGATATTTTGAATATGCTCAATCTGCAAGCTAAAGCAGTAGAAGAATATAAGCTTGTTGGCTATCTTGCCAAGGCTGTAGGAATGCTCCCAGAAGCAGCGCAAGCATTTTCTCAGGTTGTAGAGCTGGCAAGCGATAAAGAGCTTTGGAGTTTTCTGGAAGTAGCCCGCCTTTATGAGCAAATCCAGGAAAATAAAAAAGCAGTTTTTTATTACAAACAATATGGTATAAGAAACCTAAACCGAGGTAACTATGGAGAAATTGACTATATTTGCTCCAAAATCCTGGATTTAGAGCCAGGGGATACAGAAGCCGTCAATATGAAAAAAATTGCCCAGGCGAAATTTGATCTTTTGAATCGTTATCTCGAACAACTGGAGAAAAGAAAATCATAGGCGTAAGATGGATGGAAAAACTTGAGTTTTCCATATTTTTACCTCTATTTTGTAGATTGTCCGGAAATCCCAATCTTGAAAAAACGCAAAATAGAGGATCTAACTTCATAGGCAATATTTATGCTAGATACTATAAAAATGGGTATGCTAAGGCTTGATACAAAAAGCAAGCCACACGGTTATGTCCGCGTCATCCAGAAAAATGGAGAGATAAAAAATTACTTTCGCATTCCTCTGCATGTTGCGTTTGATTTGGTTGGATATAATTCTTTTAAAGAATGCCAGAGGCAAGAAAATCCTGAATTTAAAACATGGGTGCAGGACATCACCATCACCATACCTCCTGATTTAGACTATTTCCAACACTATTCTGTAGAAACAGGTCATGAATGGTTCTTGGGGAATCTTCGCGATTTGGTTTCACAATATAGCCATTTTCCACAATCTCTCGGAATTTATATACAAGATTCCATTAAAGAATATTTGCAGGCTAAAAAAAAATCTCCCAATCGCGTGGTTTTGCCAGAAGACTATTCCGATGAACCAGTCCCTATGAATCTTGCTGAAGAGATTGCAGCAGAGCGTGCTATGAAAATCTATGCCAAATTACAAAGATCCCGATTCGATCCTGGCCGCCCTAACCAGGAAGGGGAATTTATCATCGACCCATTTTACAGAGATAAAAGCGAAAAAACCGCAAGAAATATAATAGAAAAAGTAACCGATGCTGTGGCAGACTATATCTTGGAAAACCCCAAAGTAAGCAAATATTCCGAAACAGAAGGAGCAGGGCTTAGGATTAAGCTTACGTCTTTTTTTATGGAGTGCTTTTATAAAGAGCAAGTCCGTTTTATGCAGAAAAAATTAGAACAAGGCAAGCAAGGCACTTTAGAAAGCAGAAATATAGCAAAAGACAAGGAAGAGGTGTTCTTTGACTAGATTTTACTACAACAAAAGGGCTTTTACCCTTATAGAGCTTATGGTGGTTACTGCCCTTGTTTCTGTTTTGTTAGGCGTGGGAAGTGCTATTTTTACAAACTCGCAGCAAAAACTCATGCTAAAGATGTCTTCTTTTCAAGCGGCTTCTATACTTCAGTCAGCCAGAACTGTTTCTATGCAGGAAAACAGCCCAAGCAAAATCAATATCCTGAGCAAGGAAAATTCCTTTCAGCTATGGACAGGGAAAGTTGCTGGCTGCTGGCATTTGGAAGATGAGACAGGATCTGGTGCATATAACTTCCATGCTAAAATACAAAATTGCCTTCCCAAAGAAGGCAAAATAGGGAAGAGTTTGCAATTTCAGGCAGGTACCAGCAAGGTTGTTCTAGGAAACTATGGACTTTTTTCCCTGGACGATGGTTTTTCTCTTTGCTTTTGGATCTATCCTGAAAGAGCAAAAGAGAACCAGGAACAAATCGTTTGGGAAATCCCAGGAGAATACATGCTAGGCATTTCCAAAGACTATACTCTCCTGTTCCGAAGAGGGAAAACCAATCTGGCGACCCAGGAAGTAAGATTGCCTATATACCAATGGTCATGGATAGAAATAAACCATGAGGCATCGGAAATCAGCCTGTTTTTGGATAAAACACTGCAATTCCAAAAACAATACGACAATCGAAAAAACTCTATTCCTGCTTCTTCTCCTTTTATCATAGGAAGCCTTTTTCAGGGAAAAGTAGACGAAATCAAACTCCTGAGAAAATCTCTCCATATCGATTGGCTCTTGCCGAAAGAACTGGAAATACGAAAATCGCCAGCCACTCTTTTTTTCAACAGCCAGGGACTTCTTGATCCTTCTTCTCATCCAGGGGGAATAACCATTGTGCTTGGCAAATGGGAAACAGCAGAAGAATCTATCATCTTCCTTTCTGAAACAGGTCAAATACGAGTTCAATACTAGGTATTTTATTATCAGGATTGCCAGAAATAGAAACTAAAAAGTTAGATGTTTGCCAAAAAAGCAAAGATTTTTATCACGAATAAGACGAATGGTCGAATGGCACGAATAGTTTTTATTCGCATAATTTGCCTATTCGTCTTAGAGCCTATCCGAAAAATCCTTTTGGCTGCAAATTTCGATGCATCTCGGATAGCTTCGTCGAAAGTGACAAAATTGTCCTCAGAGTAGC
>JABWCH010000491.1 GCA_013359215.1 Candidatus Brocadiia bacterium
ACTGCTTTTATTGCAAGAAACAGAAGATATTGCATTAGCCAAAAAAAATCTGGGAAGGCTGACACCATCTTTAATGCCTAAAGAATTTCATGCTTTTTTCTTAAAATTTGCTGAAAAACTGTTGCAAGGGCAGAGCCATCTAATGCCTACAATTATAAAACTGATTGGCTTTTTTGGGCAGGCAATCAAGCAAAATTTAGAAATATTCTATTTCTTAATCGAATGTATTGAAAAAGATGCTTACCTTGGCTGCATTGCAGCAGATACTTTAATCAAGCTTTTTCCGTATTTACAGCCACAAGACAGGCAAGAAATCCTGGCAGGCATACAGGAGATCATTACAAAAAATAGCAATATAGATCTCCGTAAAGCAATATTAGAAAAAATCTATAACTCTTTCTTACTTTTCCCTTCTGATGAGCAGGCTATCTTTTTCTTCGAATGTCTCAAAAGAGAAGAGCAGGAAAAAATCAGCTCCAGGCTATGGAAGTGTTTAATCTATTTAAAAGGGATGTGTTCTGAAAAAATCCAGCAAGAAATTGTATATTTTCTATGCGATTATTATGAAAAAATTTTAACTCTTCCTTTGCCGAATGAAGAATTAGAAGACTATACAGATTGTATTTTAAGCATTATACACAAAGAAAATGATATACTTTTAGAGCCAATCTCTAAAATCGTCCAAATTTTGGAAGATTTTGACCAAAACCAGTATAGAGCGAGCATCCATGTTTTATCCATGATTTATCCCTCTTTGCCTGCGGCCAGGAAAAAAGATATAAGGAATATCTTGGAACGATGGATAATCGAAGGAAATGCCGATCAAAAATACTTTGCTGTATCCCATGTAGGCTACTATTATGAAAGCCTGTCATCGGGCAAAGAGATAATCCAAAAAATACTTTCAGAAGATTTTTCCCTAACAGAGCAAATTTTCATTTCACAGCTTCCTTTATTGTATAATAAGCTAGATCATGAGCTTCGGAGTCATATATGGAAAATTCTAACGGCACTGTTGGAAAAAAATCTCTCTTTTGGCAAAAGCAGCCATCAAGAAAATATAAAGCTCATCGCTAAAACTATGATAGAGATTTGCTCTTACCATTCCGTTGAAGAAACAGAACCCTTAGCAAAAAATTTATATCTTTTATTGAATCAAGAGGATAAAGAAAAAAGAATTTCTTTTCTGTTTAGCAATGCTTGCTCTTTTTTGCCATACATCAAAGAATCATGGTATGAAAAATTCCAGGAGGCAGCTATAAATAAAATCCTTCTTAAGAGCAATTCTCCTGAGATTATAGGATGCCTTCTTTCTTTCTTTTCTTTTGCACCTTTTGCCAATGCAAAAATACCAGAACCCTGTTTTCTTTATATCAAAGACTGTATGAATGCGTTTCCTGATATACTGGCGAATGATGCACTGAAATTTTTTACTAATGTAGTTCTTTGTGTTCCAGAAAAGTTACTCCAGGAACTCTGCCAGGATGCTTTATCTTTTATGTATTTCGAGGAATTTGCCTATTCTGCATCTGCCTTCTTTATTAAAGCACAAGGCTGTATACCAGAGGCAGCAGAGTGGGCCTATCGCTACCAGTTTCATCCTTCGACATATCCCATTGCTTTTGCACTTTATGAAATTTTTCCAGAAGAGCTAGGGAAAATTGAAGGAATATTAGAAAATTATGAGAAGATGAGGAAAAAAAGCCCCTATTTGCTGGGCTTAAAAATGGCAGACTTTCACCGCCAGGTAGCAGCCATGGAACGTTCTGAAGAATTGATAGAATGGATATTGAAATATTCTAAAATGCCCTTTATTAAAATAAAAGCCTTAGAACAAAAAAGACAATGGCTTCTATGCGAAAACCAGGGCATACAAGCTCATGAGACTTTGCTAGTAACCATGAATCTTAAAAATGGATAGAAACTAAGAAGTAAGATGTTCGCCGAAAAAGCAAAGATTTTTATCACGAATAAGACGAATGGCAATGGCACGAATAGTTTTTATAAAAATTTCATTTGCCTAATTTATATATTCATCTCATTCGTGATTAATACCTTTTCGGTTTTGGCTTGTCCGAGACAGGATATAGCGAAATGGAATATGGAATAGTATCTATTGTTTGTATAGTTTTGATTCTTGTATTGGTTGTCTGGATGGAAAACATCAAGGCGAAAAAAACAAGCAATAGCAATTTTTTTTATAACTTAGAATATCTGAATGCTAAAAAAAATCTGACGCAAAAAGACATCCAAGAGAATGATAATGTAAGAAAAGTCACAAAAAAGGAAAAAATAGAGGAAGAAGCAGGAGATACTATGGAAGCAAAAAAATGGGAAACAAACCCAGTCGTACAGCCCGACCCAATCAAAAAATCATTAGAGGAAACTGTAGCCAAAAAAGTCCAACTAGATCCAGCCAAAAAGAAATTAGAGGAAACTGGACAACAAAGAACCCAGTCCTTGGATGCTCAATTTATAAAGGATATACAAAAAGAAGACACTATGATTTCGCCTTCTGTCTCAAGCAGAGACAAGAGCAGAAAAATGGAGAAATCCAACTATGAAACAACACAAGCCTGTTCTCCTGATAAAAGCCAAAGAATTCCAGGTTCTTATTTCGGTGCTTTGAAAAGCAGTAATATTCCTCTTTCTCGCAACACTCTTGAAAAGAAAAAAGTCAGCGTTTGTAAAGAGACCGACCGCTTCGATGCTTCTGTTGCGGAGAAAGATAGCTATCCCGAAAAAACTATTAAAATAGAGGCTGATGAAGAATGGAAACGCATTCTTTCAACCCAAGAGATCATTAGAGAGGAATCTAGCAATTTCGAACAAGCTTTAAAAAATATCAATTCCTTGATAGAAGA
>JABWCH010000113.1 GCA_013359215.1 Candidatus Brocadiia bacterium
CAGGATCAAAAAATAGATCCTTTTTCTCATGAAAAGAGCTTTCAAAACTAAATAGAGTCAAGATTTTAATCGTTTGCAAGATAGATATATATTGTATTTTAATATGTTAAGAATACCTGCGTAACTCCTACTATATAATTTCTCTGCGACATCTGCGCCTCTGCAGTTAATTATTTTTTATCAATATGTTGCAATAGGTACAAAAACTTTTGAACACATACCTATGGTTAACAATGGTTATTTTTTCATAGGAATTTCTGTGCAATGTTGAATCAAAGTTTTTCCTAAATCGGCAACGTATATTTTTCCTTTAGCATCAAAGGCGATTTTTTTACCATCAGGAGATACGCAGGGACGTTGAGCGCAGAAAGATTTGCTTTGTGTTAAATTGGTGCGGGAAGAGGGATCATTGGCAGAAATAAGCCATAGATCGCTTCCCAGAATTTCCTGTCCATTGTCTTGGGAAATATCGCAAACTATATGAGTGCTGTCGGGTGTCCAGGAAGGATGGTTTCCCTGGCCTAAAGCAATTTTTTTGTCTTCTGCGACAAAGCTTACATATAAACCACTAGTAAGGCTTTCATAAACTACCATGCTCATATCAGGAGAAAGCACAGGGTTAAAATATACATCGTTGCTATCGCTCAGGCATTTTTTTTCTGATCCCTGGAGCATCCAGATAGATCCTTCTTGAGCGAAAACATGGATTTCTTTTTTTCTTCCCTCTGTATGGGTTTTCACTAAGTCTTTGGTAATGCTGAAATACTGAGTTTCTCTTTCTGTTTGTACCTTATATTCTATTTCTTGTGCAGAAATCCAGTTGGCATTGTATCCTGCTTTGGATTCTTGGGTGATTTCCTGTACTTGCATTCCATCCAGAGAAACAAGGTATAGACCATGATAGCCTGATGTTGTTACAAGAAGGCTGCTTGAATCGGGAGACCAGAGTGGAGCAATGTAGGTATTGGATAGTTCTGTTCTTTCTTGTTCTTCTCTGCCAGTCTGTTGTAAACCATTCAAAAGAGCTTCTGCTGCTCTTTGTCGATAGTAGGCATCTCCTAGTTTTGCAGCATCTGATGCATTGTCTATAAAAGCAAGCTCACAAAGGATAGCGGGCATATTGGTGTATTTGACAACGTAAAAATCGGCTGTCTTGCATCCACGATTGTATGTATTCATTGCCTGGACAACAAGAGGATTGGTTTTGTCGCGCATACGGAAGGATGTACTGCTACCGCCTGTATAGCAGAATGTCTCTGTTCCATGCGCACTTTGGTTAGCCGCGTTGCAATGGATACTGATAAAGCGGTTTGCGCCAATGCTATTGGCATAGTTTGTTCTGCTAGAAAGGCTCACAGAGCTATCATTGCTTCTTGTCAGATAAGGTTTATAACCAGCATTTTTTAGAAGATTATAAAAGCGGTTGGCTACATCCAGATTGATGTTTTTTTCCTGTAGTCCATGTCCAACAGCACCAGGGTCTGATCCACCATGTCCAGCATCAACGCAAATGATACTTTGCGAATACAAGGGAAAAAGAACTAATAAAAAAAGGATAAAAAAAACTGACCTCATAAATTTTCTCCTATTCAAACGTGATATTGTTGGGTTAAAGCTCTCCAAAGAAGAAACATAAAAAAAGGACGCATTGCTGCGCCCTTTTTATTAAGCTTTAGAACTTCTATAATTTCGGATTCCTATATGCAATAAAACAGGAATAGAAATCAAGGAAAGCACGGAAAGTATCTGGCGAGTATGATCGCAGGAAATCAAAGGAATAGGGAGTGCTTTGTCCATAGCGATCAGAACGGCTATGATGATTCCTGTAATAGCTTCGCCTGCAACGAGTCCAGCACTGAGTACCGTTCCTCTTTGAATTTTATCATTGAGGGCGGCTTCATCTTTGACTTTGCTGGTTAAGATGAGATGTACAATGCCTCCTAAAAGGATAGGCAAAGTGGTTGCAAAAGGCAAATAGATTCCAACAGCAACGGCCATAGGACTGATCCCAAAGGAAGATCCCATGCGCTTGAGCATGATGCCAATCAGGATCAATAGAATTCCCAGGCCAATTCCAATGATGACCATATTCCAGGGAATAGCTGCGCCTTGGATGAAAAGACCTTTTGCTAATTCAGAGAACATGCTGGCTTGAGGAGCACGCAATTTTTCGCTTCCAATGGTAAATGCTTTGTCTAGGAAAACCAGCAAAGGGGCTGTCAGGAAAGAAGTGAAGACCAAAGAAATCAAAAGACCTGTCTGCACTGCTTTAGCAGAGCTTCCTACAACCATGGCTGTCTTGAAATTCTGAGAAGCAGAACCAGACAAGCATGCGCTGACACAAACTGTGCCTGCGATCAAAAGTATGGTTTTTACCGCTTCCATATCTTTGATGCCGCCAAGAAAAATAAATACAGCAGCCAGGAGGAAGGTGCAGATAGTAATGCCAGAAACAGGTTGATTTGTGCTTCCGATAAGACCAACGATATATACAGAGATGGCTACAAAGAAAAAGACAGCCAGCAAGGTGTATATAAAGGCAACAGATGCACCTCTAACTCCAATGGTTGAGAAATAAACCGCACCTGCCAGGGCAAGACCAATCAAAATCAAGAATTTGATTGTTGTTTTGGATAGATCTACATCAACGATATTTTTGGGAGCATCTTCTTTTTGTCCGCCAGACAGACCAGACACCGCACCTTTGATAGCTGCTACCAGCTCTTTGCGAATCTTAAAGATAGACCATATACCACCAACGATCATTCCACCAACGCCAATATAACGGATTTGCTGTTTCCATATCATTTCAGCAGCAGATGAAATAGAAGCATCTCCCACTACAGGATATAAAGCCGTATAGATGGGTATGAAAACCAGCCAGGCCAATGCACCGCCTAAAACTACCAGGAAAGCTCCATTGAATTCAATGATAAAGCCAACGCCAACCAATGCGGCTGACATTTCTGTTCCGACTTTAAAAAGAGAATTTTGGATTTTCCAAACAAAGGACACAGACTCTTCCATGACTGCAATGCCTGAAGAGAAAAGCTTTATAGCAATACCGCCAACAAAAGATGCTATCAGTCCGAAAAGTCCAGGTGTCTTGCCATCAGAAAAGGCTGCCATTCCTGTTTTGAGAATTTCAGCAGTAGCCACGCCTTCAGGGAATTTCAATTCTTGGTTTTCGACTACCATAGGGCGGCGTAAGAAGCCACTCAGTACGATTCCTAGCATACCGCCTGCCATAGCAGAAAAGATAACGACCAGGTATTCATTTATAGTCCAGTCTTTATAGGCAGAAAAAACACCCGAAAAAACCAGAGCAGGGAATACAAAGATTACGCCAGAAGCAAGACCTTCACCAACAGATCCTGTTGCTTGGGAAAGGTTGACTTCAGAGATAGAACGGCTGCGAAATAGGGTAGTGAAGATTAAAATGGCAATGACGCTGCAAGGGATATTGGCAGAAATGGTCATACCTGCCCTCATCCCAATGTACATATTGGCAGCAGCCATAATAACACTTAGAATAAGACCTACAACAATAGCTTTTACTGTAAGATCGTTCTTTTGATCCACTCCAACACTCCTTTTTAAACTACTATTCTAACAGGAAAATTGTTCCATGATTACACCATGATTTTAGCGACCAGGCATTGTGAAGTCAATCTTAAATTCAACCTAATAGAAAAATTTGATTCCTGAAAGAAGGCTGACAAGAAGCGATCGATTCAAGTATAGCTATTTTTCGTTTAATAGGAAACGCTTGCTGCTTGACGTTTCATGCAAGCCTTCTGTAAGGAATCAAAAATAGTAACGCTTTCAAAAAAAACATTGTGATTAGAAAATTTTATTGCATTCCTGCTTTTTTCATGTTACTTTTTTTGGGAAAATAAAATTGACTAATCTAAAAAATATTGTTATGGAGATAATAGCATCATGCCTACACATATAGAAGACGTTCGCTCTTTTTTAGAGGAAAAATCTGTAAAATATTTATTTGATGCAGAAAAAGAAGTATTTATCATTAGCTTTGCACCTAATGTCATTTTAGTAAGGCTCGAAGAAAATGGAGAATTTTTACAGTTCAGAACATTGAACTTCTATCAATACAGGGATGGCAAATACAAAGAAGGAATACTCCAGTTGCTTTGCGAAGTAAACTACCAAAGGAAGCTAGTAAAATTTGGATATGATAAAGAAGATGGTGAAATCAATGCCTGTGTCGATATTCCCATAGAAGATTCCAACTTTACATCCACCCAATTTTTCCGCAGCATGGCAGCTCTTTTAGAGGCATTGGATGAAACCCGCACAAGGGTGACATTTTTGCTGGAAACAGGAAAAGACCCAGGTGCCAGGCCATCTAAGCTTTCGGACAGATCTTTAGAAAACGATGCCAGCACTCATCCTTCTATCGATAGTCTCATCAAAGAGATTATGGATAGCTCAGAGCAAGAAAATGAAGGAAATGAAGACCAAGAGGAAGACGAGAAATAATTTTTAATCTTTACTTTAAAAAAAGGAAAGATGAAAGTCCGTGAGATGCATGAGGTAATTTATGAACAATGCAATACAATATCAAAGATTTTTAGGCCAATATTTAGGAAAGTTCAGGATTGAAGAATTTGCATGCGAAGAGACTTCAGGTATTGTTTTTTCGGGCAGGCAGGAGGCTTTGGAACGCAAAGTCGCCATCAAGCTCCTGTGGTCACACTATGACATTCAGTTCATATTGAAAAATTTTCAAAAAATATTATCCCTAGAACACGAGCAAATTGCGACCGTCTATGATGCTGCTTTAGCAGAAATTCTAAGGCAGAATTATGTTGTCGAACAATGGATTGAAGGAAAAAGTCTAAAAGAAATCTTGGAAGGGAAAAAAGGGCTGCCTCTGGAAGAGGCTATCCAGCTTATGCTACAAATCGTTCGTCCTGTTGCTGCTGCCCATGAAAAAGAAGTGGTTCATGGTAATATTTGTCTTGAAAATATTATACAAGCTGCGAACCAAAAGCTCTTCATGAAAGGGTTTGGCCTGAATCTAATCTATAATGAAGGAGAATCTCAGACCAAAGGCGATTATGCCTATATGGCACCAGAGCTATTCACCTCTGCCTCTCCCGATTTTTCTAGCGATATTTATAGCTTAGGTTGTATCTTTTTTATGTTGCTTACAGGAGAATTGCCATACGGAAGCGAAGCCGATGCATCAGGGGAAATAAGGCGTTATATTCCCAATGTACGAATCCCTTCTGCTAAAGAACGCTTTGTCACTACGCGGAGATACACAGCATCCTTTGCCATGAAACAGGATGATAGCCAGTCCAAAAAGAAAAGCTATCCCATTGGTTTGCTTCGTTTTTCTTCTTCTCTCCCTGATCCTGTTGTTACTTTTTTGCTTTCTACCCTTGCTCTTGATCCCCAAGACCGTTTTGCAGATGCCAAACAATGCCTTTTGGAATTAGAAAAGCTTGCTATACAATGCCGCTTTCTAACTTGCCCTCGCTGCGGTAAAAAAAATATTGCCAGCGAAGTCTTTACCTGCAATGGCTGCAATACAGAAGGATTATGCCTGAGCCATCTTGTTCCAGAAAAGCAATCTTGCAACCGATGCGTAGAAGGAACCAAAAGACAAACCAAACGCATTTTGGAACGCCCTGAAGACTGGAATAAATTGATTCAAAGCCTAAGAGAAATCGCAAACAACGCCAAAATGGGAGTTCTTGTATTAGGAAGAAAGCCCAATGAGGTTGCCCTGGATATTCTATCCGAAGGCATAGAATTTTACGCTGGTGCTAATGTGCCAAAGCTGAATCCAGATAAGCTGGAAGATCCTGATTGGGAAATCGTATGCCATTCTTTGGTGCATTTTTTAAAAACAGGGGATTCTTTTTTTGAGTTCTGGGAAAATGATCCCATAGAAAAAATTTTGCCAGGATACAATCGCATAGCGAGTCTGGAATTGAGCCCTGGCGGTTATTTGATTTCCTTTTCGCAGGTAATTCGTATTTCCAGAGATTTATCTTGTGGCGGTGGCCTTTATTTTGATTCTCCACAGCAGAAGCTGGCTCTGATTTTTTCTTTAGCAGGCGTTCTTGTGGGAACATTTTACAAAGATGGAGAAAGCAATTTCAGACCCATTCCTGACCAAAACGATGTTTTGGATCTATTGCCAAAACTTTTAAGCCCATCAAGCACAAATATACAATACAGAACGTGGAGCGATATAAACACAAAAGACATGCCTGTCTTTCCTTTTTCTCCAAACCACTTTCTGGATGCCTTAAAGCAAGCTAAAGGATGGATAAGAATAGGACAGATGCTACCTGAATCTCATTCCTTGTTACCGCCTTGCCAGGATTGGGAAAAGCCTTTTGCTGGAACGGAGATAAACCAGATCAGTAGCATCGTGGCTAAGAACCTTTTCCAATATTGGGATGTCAAAACAGCCTCTTCCTTGACTGGTTTTCCTATCCTCCTCTCTCATTTTCTTTTTGCAGCCATTGCAAAGGAAAGGGTTTCTGAGGTTAGTAAGATATTGGTAGATAGTGTGGGGAAATATGGTGACAAAATTCCGCCAAAATCTATAGAAGGTATTTTATTACAAGCGCATTATCTTACACCAGACAGCATAGAAATCTGCTCTAAGCTTTCTCAATTCTATCATTCTACTCAGGACAGCCAGAAGGCTTCTTTGTTTATGGCTAAGGCAGGCAGCATGTATGAAAAAATGGGAGATATAGGACTTGCTCTACCTGCTTACGAAAGGTCAGTTGCTTTATATCCTCAAAATCGGTCTATCCGCTTAAAATTATTAGAAATTTATGAAAAACTGGATAATAGAGAAAAGCTTAAAGAATCTGGACTAGAGTTTTTCAACCAGATGAGACAAAGCTATGAAGGCGATGAAAAGACCATGGAGAAAATCTGCAAATCCCTTCTTAGCGTAGACAGCAGTTTAGCGATTTGCCATGAAGAGCTTATCAAGATTTATAACAAGAAAAAAGATAAAGAAAATATTATACAAAGATATGAAGCTTTAATCCAGATATATGAAAAAGCAGAAGATAAAGAAGCTATGGCAAAAGCCATGATCTCGCTTTTGCAATGGGACAACAAAAGATTGGATATGAAGAAAAAGCTCCAAAAATTAGGCTATAAAGATTGGAAGAGGATGCCTAAAAATTTGGCATGGATGAAAAAAACTGTCCCTGTTGCTCTTGCTTCTCTTGTGGTTTGCTGTATCCTTGTTTTCATAGCCTTGCGTGAACAGGAGGCATGGAAAAATATCTCTTTGGTTCAGATAGATCTAAACAATAGAGAAAAATACCAAAGCATACGGCCTGTTTTGATGAACTATGCAACAGGATGCTATTTGACCAATGTTGCAGAAAAAAGCATGGATTTGTTGATCCAGATCGAAAACAACAAAAAGGCTTCTTTGAAAAAACAAAATGAAATGCAGGAATCCAGGATATGGAAAGCTATGGACAGCATATTGGATTTTTATGAAAAACGGCAAAATTGGAAAGAAGCTTATGAACTATGCGAAATAGCGAAAGACCAGTTCAGCAATGAGACCTTTGCTTCCAAGCTCGCTGATTCAACAAGCAATTTTCAGCAGAAGCTCAAACAAAAAGAGGAAGAAATAAACCAGCAGGCACAACGTCTTTATCAAAGAGGACTCAAACTGGAAGAACAAAAAGAATACGCTCAGGCTGTAGATATATACTATCGCATTCTTAACAATCCTAATTTCCAATTTACTAATACAGTAAAGGAAATCACTTTGCCTCTTGTTATCGAGACAACGCCGTCTAATTTGAGATGCTATAATGATGAAGAATTTCTTGGCACAAGCCCTCTTGTATACCGCTATTCGCCATCTCAGTTTCCTTTTGTCAGAGCTATAGCCAAAGGATTAAAGGAATACCAGCGGCAAACCATAAGAACAAATTCCAATTATATTTGGAAAATTCACATTGTATTAAAATAGAAATAGAAGAGGAAACGCTATGCTACAAGAAGAAAAACTAGAGCAAAAACAGAATTTTGATCTATTGCCAGGCACAGTTCTAGGCAAATGCAAAATAGAAGCCATGCTTGGTCGTGGTGGAATGGGTACTGTATATCGTGCTTACCACGAACTTTTGCAAACTCAAGTTGCTATAAAAATTTTGCATAATGCCAGTGCGGAATCTCTAAAAAGCTTCTTTGAAGAAGCCCAGTCCATAGCCAAGCTAGAGCATCCCAATATTATGAAAATATATGATATAGAACACCATGAAGAGTCAGGAAAGCATTATATCGTAACCCAGCTCATTGCAGGAAAAGCTTTGGATTCTATGCTTTCAGAACAAGGAAGCTTTCATGTCTTGGAAGCTCTAAAGATTGTTATGGATGCTACAAAAGGGCTTATCTACGCTCATCAAAAAGGGATCATCCACAGAGATATAAAGCCAGCCAATATTATGTTAGATGATCATGGCAATGGAAAGCTAACAGACTTTGGCCTTGCCTGTTCTTTAGATTCTAGCAATGCAAATGTAGCCAAAATTGTTGGAACTCCTCATTATATGGCACCAGAGCAATGGTCTAATGAAGCTATGGATCAAAGGACAGACATCTATGCTTTGGGGGGAACATTCTACCATCTTTTGGCAGGATGTCCGCCCTTTAAAGGTGACTATAGCGTAGTAGAACTTTTAAAGAAGCACCTTTCCGAGAATCCTTGCCCATTAGAACAAATAGTTCCCGATGTTCCGACTAGTATAGTTCTATGCATCCGTAAAATGATGGCAAAATTGCCTGGAGATCGCTTCCAGAATTGCGAAGAATTGTTGGTGCATTTAGAAGAAATATATTCCAGTCTAAAAACAATTCCATGCCCACGCTGTGGTAGAGAGAATACAAAAGAGCATGTATTTCATTGCCCAAGGTGCAAAACGCAAAATCTTTGTTTAAACCATCTTCTAGCTCATAAACATTACTGTGATCATTGCGAAGAAATGGTTACGGAAGCAGAAGAGCAAAGTCTTTTACAAGAACTCCAGCAATGGCTGGAAACATTGACCAAAATTCTTATTGGAAAAGACGATGGAATATTGCATATACAAGAATCTGGAGAAAACAGCCTTTTGTTTAACCTTTTTCCCGACATGGTAGAACTTAAGACAAGAGATTTAAACTACGAAGGAGTTCTTACAAGATACAATATTCCTTTAGAGATGGATAGAAATACAGCAGACAAATCTGTTTTTGCCATCAAAATAGCAGAGGCTTTGGGCTGGAATATACAAAAAATGAAATTCTATGCTACAAAGCAGGATAATATGACAAGAAGTTTTCCCCTATTGCCGCCCCACCCTGCCAATTTTGTAATACAAGACAATGCTAAAAACTTTTTGAAGCATTTTATAAGCCTGGTAAGACTGTATAAATCTACTTTTGTTCCAGGTGGTCTTATGGTAAAACGATCCAATAAGACAGTAGGCGTTCTTTTTACAAGGTCTGGTGTTGCCATCACACAACAGCAAGACGAAAATTCTCCTCAAGAGTTTATTCAGGATGAAGAAGCAGCGATAGATGCACTAAAAGAAGCTTTACAAAGGGATTGCAGCCAGATTATATACAGAGAAGCCATCGCGTTTCCTCCCATCCATGCAGAAGCTCTTTTTGCGCTTCCAGAAAAAATGGATTTGGAGCGATTGATCTCTCAAGGAAACTGGGAACAATTCCAATCCTATATTCCCGATCTTACTGCTCTTATCCCTAATGCCAAAACTCCTTCTTTAAACTTTAAATGGAGCGAGTTACAAGCAAGACAAATTCACCATCGTCTAACCTCTATGATGAGATGGAAAGAATGGTTTGAGCTTCCTGGAATGGAAACGATTTCTGTTTTCCATCGAATTCTTATCATGGTTGCTGTGATTAAAGAGTTGATAAGAGATGTAGCCAATGTTCTTTTGGAAAACGCACGGTTGTATATCACTACCACAAATAAAATGGATAAATCTTGCGAGTTGATTCTAAAATCTGCTGAAGGGATGAGTCCTGATAATCTGGAATTGCTCAAACTTATGACGCGCGGAGCAACTACCCCCAATCGAAGAGAGCAGGCCGCAGAATATTTTACAAAGCTTGGCGATCTTTATCTTCAAAGAGACCAGACAAATAAAGCAACGGCATACTATAGATGTGCCTTAGAGTATTCTACCAAAGCAGAGATGGCAAAATTGGGTCTTTTGGAAATTGCTTATAGAAATGGAGAGTACAAAGAAGTAGAAAAGCTTGGCGTTGATCTTATCCCTTTGCTTAAAGCCAATGGTACACAAGGCCAGTCGAACTTAAAAAAAGTTTGCGAGCTTTTGCTTACAGTGGACAAAGGTCTTGTAGAGTGCAGAAAAGAATTGACCGATATTTATGTTCAGGAAGGCAACACCATAAAAGCTATTTCTGAATTTGAAGCGTTGGCTGACTTTTACCAGCAAATAGGAAAAGAAGAACAATCCATGCAATATTATATGCGTATTCTGGAATTGTCTCCTGATCGAGAAGACTTGAAACAGAAGGTAAAAGCCTATCAAGATAAAGGGAAAAAAATCTTAGAAAGCATTATCCTGGAAAAAATATCAAAAAAGCTCTGTGCTGCTATTGGTGTTATTTTTATATTATCTTTGTTGCTGTGGCAGGCTTTCCAGGATTGGCATTCTTATTTATGTATCCATTTCTTAGAAAAAGACATCAGCCTGGAGAATCTGCAAGAAAAAGAAACTATGGCATCTTGGCTTTCTGATCGTTTTGCTCTTTTTGTTCCTAACCTAAAGGAAAGAAGCGATTTTGTTCTACAACAATTAAAGAGAGCCAAAAGGCAAAGAGAAAATGAGCGAAATCAAACTTTGCAAAAATGGCAAAAAAGGGTAGAATTAATCAAAGCCATAGTAAAAGGCTATGAAAATAGCAAAAATTTTCTTGCTGCAATAGACTTTTGCGAAAATATACGTAAAGAGATCTATGATAAAGAATACCAAAAGAAAATCGAACTGCTGGAAAAAGAAATAAAACAAAAAAATCGTATCCAAAGCGAAAACAAAAATCCCTGATATACATTGCTATCTGTTGTATATGTAGCCCAGATATTCCTCTGGGCTACAAGCTATCAAGGAGTCGAAAATGACTACATCTTTACGTTGGGTAATCATTCTGGCGATGGATTGGGAGACAATGGAAGAAGATTCTTCCTCTGTTGTGAAGGAAATCCTGGAACTAAACAATCTCTCAGAATACATTGGTGGATATTCTTATATCCCAGGGGAATATATAGTAGAAGGAAGCATCGAAGACCTTTACGACATTATTTACTCAGATTCAGTAAATGCTACTTTTTTTATTACGCCTTATATGGACGAAGGAAATATTGAAGGCTACATCGGCAATGCTATGGCTACAATTTTGCAGGAAAACAACTATGAAATAGACTACCAAAAATATTTCTACCAGGGCAAAGAAGGTTACGTTGTTTTTTTATCCTTAGCCACAGCAAAAGATTTTGTCCCTGCCAAAAGGGATGATAGAAAGATGGTGCAGCAAATCAAGAAGCTTGGGGATAAGCAAGAAAAAACAGAAAAAAAGCTTCCTTCCCTAAGAAAAGGATTGCCTGGCACAGAAAAAGTTAAGGCTTTACAAAGCAAAGAAAAATTTCCTAAGGTTCTTGGATCAGCTCCAGTAACATCAGAAGAAGGCATAAAGCAGGAAAATTTTTTTGCAACCGAATCTGACACCTATACTGGACAATTAGAAACTCCTTTTGTCCCAACCCCTCCTGCGGTACAGCCGCCACAGGCACAAGAAGAGCCTAAGCATGGAAATGATTGGAATAGTTTTGTCCAAGGAATAGAACATGAACTCAACCAAGCGGGTGCATATAGCTCTCTTCCCATAGCTCCAGCAACACAAGAAATCCAACAAGAGCCTGTAGCGAAAATAGACCCCATGGCAGATCGCGCAAAGAAAATCAACGCGCCTAAGATTTCTCCTCCTATTCCCCAAATGTATATGAATTTACCACAAGAGAAAAAACAAGAGCCATTTTCGGAATGGCAAGATTTTTTAGAAGGATTAGACGAATCCGTTAACAATCAAGCTTCTGAAACACAAGCACAACAACAGCAAGGGAATGCTTTTTTAGAGGATTTAAAAGCAGATATCGCACCTCATATCCAGGAGATGAGCCAGCAATACGAACAGTCTCCTTACTATGGGCAGCAGCCAAATCCAGTGCAGCCTTACTATGGACAGCAGCCAATCCCAGGACAGCCCTACTATGGTCAACAGCCAGTTCCAGGACAGCCCTACTATGGACAGCAGCCAGTCCCAGGACAGCCCTACTATGGACAGCAGCCAATCCCAGGACAGCCCTATTATGGACAGCAGCCAATCCCAGGACAACCTTACTATGCTCAACAGCCAGATCCAGGGCAGCCCTACTATGGACAGCAGCCCGCTATGGATGTTCAGCCTTACTATGGACAGCCGAATCCAGGACAGCCTCCCTATTATGATGGAGAAAATATACCGATCCAACAAGAAGTCAAGTTAGATCCATCGCAAACAGAATCTAAAATTTTCAAAGGTCGCCATCTGATTCTTACTAGAGAAGAATTAGCATTAGAAAGTGCTGCACAAAAATTTTGGCAAAAAGGGAATGAGCCAGAAGAAGAGAAAAAAAAATTAGACCAATCAGAAATTGCCGCCCAACTTGCAGAAAAACATAAAAAGGCCATGAGAGAAGACAACTATATGGAAAAAAGACCAGGCTATATACCTTCTCCATCCCAGTACACTGCGGACAAAAAAGATGTTTATGAAGAAAATATCGAGGAATCCTATGATTATACATCCCATCATACAGGACAAGAAGCCACGGAAAAATACCCTGCTGTTCCCCAGGATGATATTATTTTTGCAGAGCAAGAGGAAGATTCTGTAGAATATAAAAAACCAAAGAAAAGGTCGCTGCTTTTGAGATTTTTCATTGCGTTTTTTCTATTTTCTATTTTTTCAGCATCAGGTGTATACATTTGGTACTGGAACGGAGGAGAAAAAACCTTAGCTCCCTACATAGAAAAAGCCAGGCAATTTTATTTGGTCATACATGAAGCTATTCAAGAAAAAAAACAAGAAGAAACCCAAAAGAATATTTTTTTGGAAAACCTAAAGGCATTAGAACAAGAACTATCCAAAATCCGCGAAAAAATCAACGAAAATCCATCTGCCTGGAAAGAGAATATCCAGCTTTATGAATACTTTATCAATAAAATCAAAGGAAAACCAGAATATAAGACTCTTCAGGACTCTGCTGTTGTAGAAAAAAGCAAGCTTTTTTATGGCTGCCAGGAATACCTCAAACAAACTGTACCTCAAATGTTGGAAAAACAGCAATTTGCCCAGATTATAGATTTTCTTAGGCAATATAAAGATTACCCACAGATCAAAGACCTTTGTATTTCTTTGGAAGCGCAAACTGTAGCAAAAGGGGCAGCAGTACTCAATGAAAGCATGGAAATCGCTAAAAAAATTCTGGTTAATGAAGAATTTAAAGAACCAGATATAGTTGTAAGAACCATAGAATACCTTGACAAAAGCAACCAAAACCAAACATTAGAAATCAAAAGGGATTTAGACAAACAGAAAGCGCAATTTTTTAAGCCTTTTATAGAAAAATGCGAAGACCAGAAAAAATATGAATATGGTATTCGGTTTTTGGCTAGATATTTAAGCATGCAAGGGCCACACCATCTTCTGAATACAGAAGAATATATTATCAGGCTTATACATCGCCATATCCTGTATTATACTTCCAAAAATCAATACAACCTTGCCATACAAATCGTACAGAAGTATGAAGACATCACTTCCAATGCTGTAAAAAATGCTATGCAGAAATTTACCAATGAAATTCACTCTGAGCAATTTTTCTGGCAGCAACTTTGGCGTGGTGTTGAAAATCTTAGAAACAATGGCAAGGAAATCTACTTTGACCGCATACGCGATAAAGAAGCTATCAATGCCAAAGGCAAGATAACTCGATTCCAAGAGCCAAAGCAATTGATCGAAATCAAAGTGTCCAGTCGTGTTATCACAAATATCAATAAACTAACATGGCCTTCTTTAAGAAGCATCTTTGAATCAGCAGGCAATAACAACCTGAATGCCCAGGAAGCATCGTACTACGGTGCTATCTACCTTTTTTCCCAAGGGCATATCAAAGAAGCAGAAGAAGAATTCAAAAAAGCCAATCGCATGGAAGATTTTAATTATAAAATGCAGTATTGAAGCAAGTTAGGAAAACATCCACAGATTTCGCAGATTTGTCACTCGGCTTAAAACTTTCCCTAAATCTGTGTAATCTGCGAAATCTGTGGATAAAATCTTTTCTTTGTCAAAGGAATTTTCTTGCAAAGTTTTTTTAAATTGGTTAGACTATGCAAACAGACTGGATTGTCAAGCTATTGTCTCAAATCTAAGACAGGAGAAAATAACGATGAAGCATAGATTCCTTGCCGTTGTAGTGAGCTTTTGGGTGTTCTACAACTGTGTTATGAATACATCGCTACACATCTGTAATGTTTGCAAGGCTCATGAGGGTAGCCTCATGGAATGTGCATGTGAACACCATAAACACAATGAGCAAAAGGAATGTATAGCCAGTACCATCAATCTTGAAGACAAGCATTGTATAATCCCAGATTCTGGAAAATGTTCTGAAGTTTATTATACCTATCCTCTTTCTTTTCAACCCCTATATGGAAATAGCACTATCCTTTTTTTCCCTTTAATCTGCTTTGTTTTTGTAGACATACCTAAAAAAAGCATTCTTTTGAGCCATTTCTACTATTTCCTGCCCTATAAACCAAAACCCCTCACATTCAATTCTATTCTATTGATATAATCCGAATTTTACATACAGATTACGACTTGTGCTAGTTGGAAAAATTATTGATATATTGATATAACTTATTTTGAAATAATGACTTTTTTACCCCGTAGGGGTTGCATATACCAGCCC